>JAKSKK010000003.1 GCA_024401745.1 Bacteroidales bacterium | reverse complement strand
TGTTCACAAAGGTACATCTTTATATCTTTAAACACATAGTTTTACTGGTGGTCCCACTTACCGGTATAATTGACAAAAACGGTTGATGAAATCACTGTAAATTTGTGCCTCAAATGCACGATTTGTCCATATAATTGCGAGTTTCATGGAAAAACAAGAGAATATCTCGCAAAATTCCATATACGGGAAAATATCGTGGAGAAAACTACTCATCCGTCCATAAATCAGCACAAATCGTGCTCGGCACTGCCCTCGGTCTGCCCTGTGCAGTCCTCATAAAATGACGGTGCTCAACTCACATTCTCGTGTTCTTCGGTTCAGGGAAGAAATCATGCGTTGAACAACAACCACAAATTTTGTTATCTTTGTAATGATCAATAACTCCAGATATGAAAAGAATACTATTAGCTTTTGCTCTGTTATCATGTTTCGTTTGCTTACCTTCTTGCGAAAAGAACGGGGAGGAGACTAAATCCGAAGAAGAGATGTTTCAAGAACAGCTTATTGGATTATGGGAATATGAACAAACTATGAACATGGGGGGTATCATGATCCCAATGATAAACAGCCTCTATCTTGATGGAAAAGGTTCAGGGTATTTTTCATCAAGACAAACTGGCGGGACACAAGGCCAGAAACAGAATTTCAAGTATAGTGTCAAGGATAAGGTAATATCATATTATTCTATTGAAGGTCTGGATGGTACGGCTTTTCACGGTACATATTCTGATGAAGTAATACAATTGACTGACAAGAAATTGGAAGTCATAAGGACCTCTCTTTTGGATGGGATGCCTTATGAATCTTCTACTATTGTATACACTAGAGCATCACTATAGATGCAATTTATGTCTTTTTTTGCTAAATTTGAGTCATAACCAATTTGCATGCTTATGAAGAAGTTTATCATTACCCTCATGGCCGCTGCAGCAATGATGTTTGCCGGCACTCAGACGAGCAATGCGCAGGACTTCAATTTTGATCCTGCACAGATGGCGCAGATGCGCGTAGACCAGCTGAAAAAACCCCTTAAACTCAATGATGAACAGTCTGCTAAACTCCTTGATATTTTCAAGAAACAGAACGAGGAGATGTCCAAGATCTTCGCCGGTGGCGGTATGCCTGACATGGGCGAGTTCCAGAAGATGATGGAAAAGAATGACGCTGAAGTCAAGGCTGTCCTCTCAGAGGAGCAGGCAAAGGCTTACGACGAGCAGCAGAGGAAAATGCGCGAGCAGTTTGGCGGCGGATTCTAATACAGTATTCCGCTTCACGAGAACGACAGCCCGAGTGGCTGTCGTTCGTTGTTGAAATTCAGTACATTGGATCATGAGAAGAAAACTTTTTGCTCTGCTTGCCGTGGCATTGTCACTTGGCTCCGGGCTGAGGGCCCAGACTGTCATAAGGCTCGAACCGGAATCCGACGGCCGGTACACCATGGATGCCAGCGTAAACGGCGTGGGTGTGAAGACCTATTTCTCGGAGTCAAGCTGGTTTGCCAGCATGTCCACCACCACATATCTCTTCCTGTATGAGAACGGCTACATCGACCCCGTCGATGTCAAGGGCATGACAGTGGTGAAGATGCCGGATGGTTCCACCGTCAAGGCGGCGTCTCTGGTCATCAAGAATCTGAAGATAGGGAACAACGTGATAGTGCGGGACCTCCCCACCTTCGTGATCAACAAGCAGAACGTTCCTCTCCTGGTCGGAAACTCAGCCTTCGACTGCTTCGGCGACGTCGTGGTCAAGGATGACAATCTCTATATTTACGACGGTATCGAGAGGGAGGAGGCCATTGTCCCCTCCTCTCCTTCAATACCTGTCCGCGACAGTCTGATGCTCGCGGCCCAGGCGCATATCGACGCCGAGGAGTACGACGACGCCACCGCCTGCTTCGAAGCCCTCCGGGAGATCGAGCCTCTCGGCATGTACCCCGAATATCAGTACATCATGCTGCTGAACATGCAGCACAGGAACAAGGAGGTCATCTCCCATTGTGAGAAATGGCTGGAAGAATATGAGTTCAAGACTTCGTATCTGGATTACTGGATTTATGATGCCATGGGAGACGCATACGCCAGGACGGGCGACCATCCCAATGCCATCAGCAGATATGAGAGCGCAGTGGCTGCATATTACAAGATGTTCAGCATCACAGAGAAGGATCTCATGAAAAGCGGCCGCAAGGACGAGACCCTGGGCTACACCCTGTATGATCTTGGAAAGCAGTATTCCGGCAACGGTAATCTCATGAAGGCGCAGCACTGCTTCTTCGTATCGGCGAAATGCGGAAACGCCGCAGCCATCGAGCTCTGCGAGAAGCTCAACATCAAGCGATAGTCAGTAACTCTTATTTCTGCTTAGACTCTATCTCCGCGATGGTGGATTCGATTTCCTGCATGCCTTCGCGGAGGAAGGCGACGCCGGACATGTCAACTACCGATTTCAGGAAGTACGTACCCTCGGGGCTGGAGTAGTAGACCTTGAGCAGGTCAAGGCCATCGGTCGTACCGGCCGCCTTTTTCGCCTTATCGGTATTGGCTTCCATAAAGAGGGATACCTTGTACTGCTCGTGGCTGTTGAAGGCCTTTGAATTGGCCTCCAGATAATCGTATGCCTTGATGATGTTCAGGGCAAGGCTCTTGTCGTTGATCTTCTGGAACAGAGACGACGACTTGAGCAGCTCGAGCGCGTCGTCGGTCACGGTGAAGAAATACTCGCTTCCGAGCACTGTGTTCCATGTGGCCACGGAGTCGTAGTCGCACTTCTTCAGGTTGCCGAGATTGCCGAGCATCGAATGCGCGGCATTCTTTTCGGCGCCCACCAGCCCGATTACGTCCCGCAGATTTTCGTTGTTGTTGATCAGTTCTTCCTTGACAAGCTCAAGAGCAGAAGCAACATCCTTCTTTTCGTGCCTGCGGTCAATCAAACCCTGTATTCCAAAGGTTATGAATATGCCCAGAACTACCGAAAGGATGTTGACGAAGAACGAGCCCCAGTCAAGCTTGTTCATTTTGTGGCGACCTTCTTCTTGCCTGTGCCGGTGCCATTGCCAGTGCTTGTTCCGGGACCAGGAACGGGAACGTGGCCGACTGCCAGTGGGGCGTTCTTATTGGTACTGTCAACGTCCATCACGAGGTCATGCTCCGTCTCTGCGCCTGCATTTTCGGGCAGCTTTACATTCTCGTCAATCTCATCTATCTTAGCCATATTGCTTGTGTGTTAGTGATTTGCTGATTTACAAATATATCACTTAATCATTTCTTTTACAACTAGCTGGCATGCCTTGCCGAGAAATGTTTTCCGAACTTTCTGACGGCTGCGCGCAGCAGGCTGTCGGGCACCAGAGGCAGAAGCGGGATGGCCAGCTTGTTGCCAAAGCCCGGCACGACCCTCCTGCGGCGGCGGAACATTGCCCCAAGGGCCCTGTCCACAGCCTTATCGGGGCTTATCATCACACCCAGGCGCTTCATCCATCTGACGGCCTTGTCGGGGAAGCCGAACAGCGGGGTGTCTACCGCACCGAAGAACGCCGTCGTCACGCTCACGCCGCTGCCTGCACACTCCACGCGCAGCGAGCGGCTGTAGCCCTTCACGAAGCGCTTGGTGTTGCCGTACATGCCGATGAGAGGCCAGTCCATCCATGCGCATATCGACGATATGTTCAGCACATACCCGCAGCCGGCGGCCTGCATCCTTGGTATGAATTCCCTGCAGAGCAGCAGCGGCGTGGTGCAGTGCAGGCCCATCATCGCGCTCAGGCGTGCGGATGGGATCTCGGTCGTTGGCGCGACGGAGATCATCCCGGCGTTGTTGATGAGTATCTCCACCGGGAGGTCGGCGGTCACGGCCGCAATCTGCGCCGCGGCATCAGCCTGCGACAGATCGATGCAGATAGGCAGAACGTTCTGAAGCTCGCTTGCGAGCGCTTCCAGCGCCTGCCCATTGATATCTACGGCTATGACCCCGTAGCCCATTGCATGCAGACGTAAAGCATAGATGCGGCCCATTCCTGAGGCCGCACCTGTGACTAAAGCGTATTTTTTAGTGCCTGATTCCAATTACAGAGCCTTTTCGTCAATTGACATGTCCTCGTTGATGACGAACTTGGCACCAGCGCGGTTGAACCTCTCAAGCATCCAGGCTACATTGTCCTTCTTGTCGCCGATGATGAGCTCGTCCTTCGAAGTCTTTGACTTCTTGACATTTCCCTTTGAGTCGTAGACCTTCACTGTTATCTCATAAGTAAGGCTGCAGTTGTATGAATCCTTCTTGAGGTCAGTCTTGGGAGTTGCTGCGAACTGGAAGGAGAACTCAGCAGGAAGGTTTCCGCTGTACTTCTCGATATCGATGACCTGCTGGGTGGTAGATACGGGCATGGGCATCTTTGTTCCCTTGAAGGTGGTGATGTTGAGAGTCACGTCAGCAGCCTCGTCAAGATCCTTGTTGATGAAATACTTGGCTGTGACTATTGCATGGTCGAACTGAGCCTTCTTATCAGGGTTTTCCTTGTTTCCGCAGGAAGAGAGTGCAAAGACTGCAAGTGCTGCAACGGCAGCGATGGTCAAAAATCTTTTCATGTTTCTATAGTTTCTTGATGCAAATATATTAAAAATTCCGGAAGTGGTCCGTCAGGCTATTGCTGAAGCTTGTAGATTGCCCTGGACTCCTCGGAGCTGTATAATAAATCAAAATCAATGCCGAAGGAAACGATCTCCTTGAGGAAGGCATTGAAGTAGACATCCTCCTTCCACTCCTGGATGAAGGTGACATAGAACCAGCCGTCAGCTGTGGTTATCTCTATGAGAAGGCCCATGATGAAAGCCGAAACCTGAGGGAAGAACGCCTTCAGGTACTGGTCGCATGTGCCGAAATTGCTTCTGCCTGAATAGCTTACAGCGAAGGTCCTGCCACGCACGGCATCCTCCCACATCTTGTGGGCCGCAGCTATCTTCTCCTTGCTGGTGGGCAAGGCGTTGACTTTCAGGCTCCAGTCCTTCAGCTCGCGTGAGACCTTGAGAAGATTGGACTCATCGGTAGCCAGCATGAGCTTGCCGCGCATGATGGTGTTCTGCTCGGCAAAGTCAAGGTCGTACATGTCCGGCGAGTACTCGAGCAGAGGGGCCGTGACGAGCGGCTTGTGCGTCTGCCCGGTCTTCAGGCAGGAACGGAGGTCGCAGTATATTCCTGCGGCAATGGACTTGTCGCTGCTGGGGTGGAGCTTGTGAATGGCGCGGCACATCAGCAGGGTGATGGCAGTGTTGGGCGTGGCGTCAGAGCTCTTGCAGAGAGCCATGAGCTGCTTTTCGTTGATCCTGACGTGGTGTATCTGGGTCTTGGAAGTGCGCACGAGCCCCATTGACGGAAGGAACATCACGTCCGTGGGCTCCTTGTAGTCAGGGAGGCAGCTTGCAGGTGAGGGAATCTCCCTGAAGTAGGGGTCGTCGTATTCCATTGGATCGACGGGAGAACCGACCAGCTTGACACCGGGCATTTCGATCTCCACGCCATATCTGAACTTGCAATAATAGTAGATCAGGCTGTGAAGGACTGCGCTGCGGCCCCTGCCGTCGAAGAGGGCATGTGAATTGTCGAAGAAGATGGAGTCGTCGAAGTACGAAAGGCAGAACAGATGATAATTGGTCTCAGCCGCGCAGAGATGCACGGGTTCGTGGGTGTTCAGGACCACCACGGGAAGGTCGTTGTCGACAAGATGGAATGATGTGCTTGACTCGATGAGACGTTTCTTGAGATAAGGGAAACGCTGCATGGCGGTATCCATGGCCTTCTGAAGCAGAATTCCGTCGACCGTGTCCTTCATCTGGATTTCATAACGTACCGAAAGATCGATGTTATAATACCAGAATGCTCCTGAAATGTATTGTTCTTCCTGCATATTCTATTATTATTCGGCAAATATAACCATTTGCGCGCATTTTGACTTATCTTTGTCAGACTATGGTGACCGCAATCATAGAATTTCTTGTAGTGCTTCTGGCACTGCTGGTTGGCGCAAGATACGGGTCCCTTGCACTGGGAGCCATATCCGGAATAGGCCTGGGCATACTCGTGTTCGGCTTCGGACTCACGCCCGGAACGCCGCCCATCGACGTCATATTCATAATCATCGCCGCCATAACCTGCGCTGCCACGCTGCTGGCCAGCGGAGGCATGAACTGGATGGTCCAGATTGCCGAAAGGCTGATGCGCAAGCACCCTGAGAGCATCACTTTCTTCGCACCCCTGTGCACCTTCTTCCTGACCGTGCTGATCGGCACAGGACACGCCGTGTACACGCTGATGCCCATCATCGCCGACATCTCGCTCAAGAAGGGAATCAGGCCGGAGAGGCCCTGCGCGGTGGCTTCCATAGCCAGCCAGATAGGCATTGTGTGCTCGCCCATATCGGCGGCAGTGGTAGCCTTCGTGACCATCTCGGCAGAGAACGGCGTCAGCCTCACCATACCCCAGGTGCTGATGTGCACCATGCCCGCGAGCATCGCCGGCATCCTGGTGGCCTCGCTGCTGTCGTTCAGGCGCGGCAAGGAACTCAGCGACGACCCTCAGTTCCAAGCACTCATCAGCGACCCCGAAAGGCGCATGAAAGTCTACGGCGACGACGTCACATCTCTCGGTGTCAAGGTCGGCAGGAACGCCAAGGCTTCGGTTTACCTCTTCCTCTGCGCCCTGCTGTGCATCGTGCTGATAGGCGCGTTCAAGTACTCCGCAGTGAAGATGAGCACGGTCATCCAGATAATCATGCTCATCGCGGCCGCGCTGATGATCATCTTCTGCAAGACCAAGCCGTCCGAGGCGGTGGAAGGGTCTGTCTTCAGGAGCGGAATGGTGGCCGTAGTCGCCATCTTCGGCATCGCCTGGATGTCCGACACCCTCGTCTCGAACTATACCGAGCAGATAAAGCTCGCGCTCGGCGGCATAGTCTCCGACTACCCCTGGGCCATCGCCCTGGTGTTCTTTGCAGTGAGCGTGCTGATCAACTCACAGGGAGCCGCCGTGGTGGCCCTGCTGCCGCTCGCATACTCGCTCGGAATCCCCTGGCAGATACTTCTGGGTGTGTTTCCCTGCGTATATGGTTACTTCTTCATCCCCACCTATCCTTCTGACATCGCAACCGTGAACTTCGACCGTTCCGGCACCACCAGGATAGGAAAGTACCTGCTGAACCACAGCTTCATGATGCCCGGGCTGGTGGCCGTGGCGGTATCCACCGGGCTGTGCCTTCTCATTTCACATCTGCTTTTCGTATAACAATATGAACCTCAAGAACTTACTCATCGCTACAGCCATCATGCTGATTTCCGCAGCCGCATCGGCAGAAGAGAAATATCTGCCAGACCAGACCCTGCTCTTTGCAGTGAAGGGCGCCGACTCGCTCTACCTCGACATATACAACCCAACCGACAAGCTAGACCCTGCCAAGCCTACGATACTGTTCATGTTCGGCGGCGGCTTCAAGGAGGGCACGCGCGACAGCGGACACCAGTGGTTCAAGCTCCTTTGCGCCGAGGGCTATCCCGTGGTCAGCATCGACTACCGCCTCGGGCTCAAGGACTACAAGAATGCAAAGCTGGACCTCAGGTTCATCAAGGCCCTCGACAAGTCGATCGCACTTGCTGTGGAGGACCTCTTCAGCGCCACGGCATACCTTCTTGAGAACGGGGAGAAATACGGCGTGGACGCACGCAACATGGTGCTCAGCGGCTCTTCAGCCGGTGCCATATCAGTGCTGCAGGGAGAATACGAGGTCTGCAACCGCAGCGAGATCGCGAAGGTGCTGCCAGCCGACTTCAACTATGCCGGCGTGATGTCCTTCTCCGGCGCCATCTACAGCCACCACAATCCCATAAAGTTCTACTCCCAGCCCTGCCCCATCGCGCTCTTCCACGGCACGGCCGACAAGATTGTGAACTATAAGAAGATCGCCATCTTCAACCAATGCTTCGGAGGTGCCAACGAGATCTCAAAGCAGCTCAGGAAGCAGGGTATCGCCCACCATGTATACCGCTTCGAGGGCCACGGCCACGAGGTTGCCATCTATCAGGGCTTCTGCTTCGACAAGGAGATGGACTTCCTAGAGCAGGATGTAATGAAGGGCAACCACCGCTCGGTGGATGCCCTCATAGACGATCCTGAAGCTCCCGGTGCCCCTTGGGGCGGCGGAGACTTCAAGGCTCTGTATTAAAGTACTCTTGTGATTGTGGCCACATATCCGCCGCCGGCAGCCAGATGGACCTTCAGCGGCTTCTGGGCATACTGCTTCGTGGTCTTGTGTACGACCTCGGTGGCAATTGTGTCGGCCTTCTTACCGTCGGCCCAGTACTCGATCTCATACTGACCAAGAGGCAGGAAGTCAAGAGCGATCTCAAGGTCGCGCGGCTGGCTGTTGTTCATGATGCCCAAGTACCATACGTCAGCCTTTCTCTTCGCAAGGGCGATGTACTCACCGGGATAGCCGGCAATGAAGTGGGTGTCGTCCCATGTGGTGGGCACCTGCTTCAGGAAGTCGGCACCGGGCTGGCCGAGGATGAACTGAGGAGCGTCGCAGACGCAGCACTGAGGTGCCTCGTAGACCACGAATTTCGAGAGTTCGGCGCAGCGGGTGTTCATCATCGATGCGGGAATTTCGGTCATGTGCCTGCCCTGGGGCTCGTTGCGGAAGGCTCCGGGAGTATAGTCCATTGCGCCTGCAAGCATGCGGGTGAACGCAAGGGTTATGTTGTGCTCGGGGGTGATGTTGTTGCTCCACTTTGAGTATTCAGCACCCATGACGCCCTCGCGGACCACCTGGTTGGGCCAGGTCCTGCCGATGCCGTCGGGGTGATATGCACCGTGGAAGTTGACCATGAGGTGATGCTCTGCGGCGCACTCGACCACCTTGCGGTACCAGTTAACTATCTCCTGGTCCATGCGGTCCATGAAGTCTATCTTCACGCCGGCAATGCCCCACTGCTGGTAAAGCGCGAATGCTTTCTTGTAGTTGTCGTTGCGGGAAGTGTCGGTGCTGTGCAGCCATACCCACAGGCGCACGTTGCGCTGCCTTGCATAGTCCAGCAGCTCCTGCATGTCGAGCTGAGGAGCGGGTGTGCAGGGATCGGCCTCGGGACGGTCGAACTGTCCGTACCACTGCCAGTCTATGAGCATGTAGGGCCAGCCTTCAGCAGCTGCAAGGTCGATGTATTCCTTGATAGTGGGCATGTCCACCTGTACCTCTGCGCTCCACCAGTGGTCCCAGGCCATCATGCCGGGGTTGACCCAGTTGGGATTCTCGATGCGGCAGGGAGGGTTGAGGCTCTCGATGATCTCGCTCTCGATGAACTTGCCGGGGTTGTCGGCTATCATGATCACGCGCCAGGGTGTGCTCTGCTCCTCGCAGAAGCGGGCCTTCACTCCGTTCTCATCCTCGCCGGGCAGGGGTGCCAGACGGGTGATGATGCTGCCGTCCTTCGCTGCTGCGTACCAGCCGGGGAAATTGTCGAGGCAGGCATCCATGAGGGCAATGTAGCAGCTCTTGTCAATTTCGACAAGAAGAGGCAGGAGGTCCACTTCCTCGGCCGTCATCTGTGCCACGGGAGTCTTTGTGAAGGGGCTCTCCTGTGAACCGGTGAAGCTGCCGTCTTCATTGTGACCTACCCATGCGTATGAGCCTGCGGGAACGCGGTACTCGGTGAGCTCGCGGGTGATCTTGCGGTCACCGGGAGTGTCGGAGGCATAGAGGGTATAGCGGAAGGCGACGCCGTCGTTGTACACGCGCGCCGTCAGGTCCATCCTGCGGCCGTCTTTGCCGGTCTCGCGCATGTGCAGCACTGCCTCGTTGTAGAGGAGCTTCACATGGGCGTGCTTGTTCTTTACCACGGGGTCCCAGGCGTCGGTGAAGAGCATGGGCTCGCATGGCTGAGTGAGCACTAATCCTTCGTCCATGGGCTTTTCGCCCTTGAACTCGAATCCCATGGGAGAGTCGGCCACGATGGCCCTGCCCTTGAATGCGACGTTGTAGCTCAGGGCACCGTCAGTGTTTATGCTGAGGGCTGTCTTTCCGTCAGGAGATTCCACTTTGACTGTTTCTGCCACGGCGCTCTGGGCCATGAGGCAGAGGACTGCAAGAATGATGGTTGTCTTTTTCATATAGATTAGTTCTGTAACCAACGGTTGAGGCACTCATGCTCCGTCACGAGTGCGAACTTATAGAAATCGGAGTCGCCCGCCTTGGCGAGGTCCACCTTGAATATGCCGTCGCCTGACTTGACCGTGCCCAGCTCCTGCCAGTCCTCCTGTCCGGTGGTGCGGTAGTCGTTGGCCTTGGCCATGTAGACGGTCACGTCCTTGCCCTCGACGTGGGAGTCCCAGGTGAGGATCGCGGTGTCGTCGTACGGAATTGCGTTCATGTTGCTGATGATGGTCTCTCCGATGAAGGAGATGCCGTCCTGCTCCATCCTCACGCGAAGGGGGACCTCCATTCCGAGGAACTGGCATACGGTGGGATTGATGTCGACCATCGCGGCGCCGCCGTTCTTGAAGCGTGTGCCGACCGCCTGGTTGACCGCGATCCAGCTGCCGCGCTCGCGTGCGCTCTGGCCTCCGTGGCCATGGCCGTCGGCCGTGCGTCCGTGGTCGGTTGTCACGATCACCATCCAGTCCTCATTGAAGTTATCCTGCCTGTACTGCACTGCGTCCCAGACGCGCCTGATCTGCTCGTCGGCCTTGAGGGTGTACTCGTCGAAGTATTCGCCGTTGCCCTTGATGTGGCCAGCGTCGTCGGTGTACCACAGATACACCCAGCTGAGATCCGGAGCGTCGTTGCGTATGCACTCCGCAGCCGCGGTGGAAGCGGCTTCGTCGTAGTCGAACACGTGAAGTTCCATGTCCTTGTGCGGGAATGCCACCTCGTCGAGGTCGTAGCCGTCGCGCACATAGTCTATCTTCATGCCGGCATTGGACTCCAGGCCCTCGCCGAGCAGCACGGTGCGGTTGTCGGTCCAGCTGGAGAAGAGGCCCGTCGTGAGGGGCTCCTCCTGCTCCTTGGCAATGCGGAACATGCTCCAGTAGTTGTAGTTGGGCTCGCCGCTGTTGCCCCACATGTTGTGCTTGTTGGCCCAGGTGCCGGTCAGCATGGTGTTGTAGCCGACGGCCGATATGGTGGGCGTCTGGGAATATGACCCAACCTCGCCTCCGACGTAGCTCACACCGAACGCACCGTGTGATGCGATGTCATAAATTGTCTCAGGATGAAGGCGCTCTATCATGTCGGTAGGCACGCCGTCGATGATTAACATCACGACTTTCCTTACAGGAGCTTCGCCCGGTGTCTTGCACGAGTGGCACGCGAAAAGTGCCGCCACGCACACCAGAATGGTCATCAGTTTTTTCATATTTCCGCAAATATACCTTGAAATTCCCGGAAATCATTGACTATCTTTGCACCATCATGAAGAAAATCGTCTATTCAGCTATCGCGGCTGCCACATTGATCATTGCCGCATGTACTCCTAAAACCACAGAAACCACAGCAGAATCAACAATCAAGTTCAACGCAGACGGCAAGCTCAAGATCGCCCAGCTTACCGACACACATCTCAGCTGGACCGAACCCGAAGAATTCGAAAAGACATACAGCCAGCTCTGCAGCGTGCTCGACAACGAAAAGCCCGACATCGTCATCCTCACGGGCGACGTGGTGACCGGTGACGGCGGCGGCGCCGAGGCCCTCGAGAAGTTCTTCAGCGCTATCGATGAAAGGAACATCCCTTTCGTCTCACTCTACGGAAACCACGACAGGGAGAGGGACCTCTCCGAATGGGACCTTGCCGAGGCAGTATGCAAGCACCCCATGTCGCTCAACACCATGAGCAAGGGATATCTTGACGACATCGCCCTCCCCGTGATGTCGGCAGACGGAAAGAAGGTTGCTGCAGTCCTCTACTGCATCGACTCCAACGACTATACACAGGTACCCGAGTACTACGAGTATGCCTGGATATCCCATAGCCAGATAGAGTGGTACGAGCAGCAGAGCAAGGCATTCGCAAAGGCCAACGGCAACATCCCCGTTCCTTCCTACGCCTTCTTCCACATCCCCCTTCTCGAGTTCAACCACGCTTACGGACTCGGCAACATCTCAGGAGAGCGCGGCGAGGACGAGTGCCCCGGCGAACTCAACTCCGGAATCTTCTCGGCCTTCGTCGAGAACCAGGACGTGCACGGCGTGTTCTGCGGACACGACCACGACAACGACTACACTGCCACCGAGGGCAACATAGCCCTGGTATACGGCCGCTTCTCAGGCGACGAGACCACGTACAACCATCTTGAGAAGGGCATACGCATCATCGAGCTCACCGAGGGCGACTTCGGCTTCCGCACATGGATAAGGCAGAGAGACCTCTCGACGGCTCTCGAGGAGACCTTCGACATGGGCATGGAATACCTCACCCTCATCAAGGCCGTTCCCGCTGAAGGAAAGGAGCACGGTCTCACCCGCACAAGATACGATGAGGTTCCCGCCATCGAGGTCATGGAAGAGCAGGGCGTCAAGGGCGAGACCGACGTTGTGGACTATCCCAGAAGCTGGGGCAACCTCGGCACACCCAACTACGGATACACCTACGACGGCTATCTCGAGGTGCCCGAGTCCGGAATCTGGAACCTCTGCGTCCAGGCCGACAACCAGATCATGGTCGAGGTCGACGAGTTCACCTTCGCTGACCAGCCCGGCCGCTCAGGCTGGGGAAAGGTTCGCGTGAACCTCGAGAAAGGCTTCCACCACGTGCACATCAAGCTCATGAGCTACTCCGACAACTGCTACATGAAGTTCATGTGGTACCTCCAGGGCGAGGACCGCTACCATGAAATCACACCTGACCACTACTACGTAAAATAATGAAAAAACTTACCATCATTGCCAGTCTGCTGATGCTCTGCCTAGGCATGAGCGCCCAGACCATCCGTATCTCGACTGACGAGACAGACCTTGTTCTGAAGATTGCAAACGGAAACCGCCTGTATCAGACCTACCTCGGAAAGACCCTGAAGAACAGCTCGGACATCGACCACCTGAAATGGGATGAATTCGCCATCTCCGACGGCCTCAACGTGGTCCGCGGAGGCGAGGCATACGCAACGACAGGCAGCGAGGAGTATTACGAGACCGCCCTCGGAATGGTGCATAACGACGGCAACCGCAGCACCTACCTTTACTACAAAGGACACGAGCAGAAGGCAGTCGAAGGCGGCACCGAGACCATCATCCGCCTTGCCGACGACAAGTATCCCGTGAACGTGACTCTCCATTATGTGGCCTACGCCAAGGAGAACGTCATCAAGTGCTGGAGCGAGATCAGCCATAACGAGAAGAAGCCCGTGACCCTCACTCAGTTCGCTTCCAACCTCCTGTATTTCAAGCGCCCCGGCTACTTCCTCAACGAATATGTGTCAGACTGGGCACGTGAGGTGCGCCAGCACACCGAGCAGCTCAAGGGCGGAAAGAAGGAGCTCGAGAGCAAGCAGGGCTCACGCGCCGCCGAGTTCATGCAGCCCTTCTTCGAGATAGGCTTCGACGGCCCCGCACAGGAGAACTCAGGCGAGGTCCTGATGGGCAACATAGGCTGGAACGGCAACTTCCGCTTCACCTTCGAAGTGGACCACTTCGGCATACTGCGCGTGATCTCGGGAATCAATCCCTTTGAATCAGAGTACAAGATCAAGGCAGGCGAGGTGTTCCGCACACCCGACTTCTTCTTCACCCTCAGCCAGCAGGGCCTCGGCCAGGGAAGCCGCAACTTCCAGCGCTGGGCCAGGAAATACCAGATCAAGGACGGTCAGGGCGACCGCTTCACTCTCCTGAACAACTGGGAGAACACCTACTTCGACTTCGACCAGGCAAAGCTTGCCGGCATCATGAAGGAAGGCGCGAACCTCGGAGTGGACCTCTTCCTGCTTGACGACGGCTGGTTCGGCAACGGTGACGACGCCCGCAACGGCGACGACGCAGGCCTTGGCGACTGGGAGGTCAACCACGCGAAGATTCCCGGCGGAGTGCCCGCACTTGTCAGCGCCGCCAAGGACGCAGGCGTGAAGTTCGGAATATGGATTGAGCCCGAGATGGTCAATCCCCAGTCAAAGCTCTACCGCCAGCACCCCGACTGGGCAATGGAGCAGCCCGACCGCAACACCTACCTGTTCAGGAACCAGCTGGTCCTCGACCTCGCAAACCCGAAGGTCCAGGACTATGTATACGGCATCGTCGACGGCCTCATGAAGGAGAATCCCGAGCTCGAGTTCTTTAAGTGGGACTGCAACTCGCCCATAACCAACAAGTTCTCCCCTTATCAGAAAGCTGAACAGCAGCAGATGTACATCGACCATGTAAGAGGCCTGTACAACGTGATGGAGAGGGTTTCAGCAAGCTACCCCAACCTCCACATGATGCTCTGCTCAGGTGGCGGCGGCCGCTGCGACTACGAGTCGCTCAGGCACTTCACCGAGTTCTGGCTGTCAGACAACACCGACCCCGTCGAGCGCTGCTACATCCAGTGGGGATTCTCTCAGTTCTTCCCTGCCAAGGCCATGTGTGCACACGTCACCTCATGGAACAGGAAGGCCAGCGTGAAGTTCCGCGTTGACGTCGCATCGATGTGCAAGCTCGGCTTCGACATAGGTCTCCAGGACCTCAGCGCCGAGGAGCTCGCATACTGCCAGATGGCTATAAAGAACTGGAACAGGCTCAAGCCCGTGATCCTCGAGGGCGACATGTACCGCCTCGTGAATCCATACGAGTCAGACCACATGTCAGTCGAGTATGTGACCGAGGACAAGAGCAGGAGCGTGCTCTTCGTCTACAACCTCTTCCCCCGCTACAACGAGAACCTCGACAGAGTCAGATTCCAGGGCCTGGATCCCGACAGGATGTACACCATCAGGGAGACCAACGTTCCGGAAGGAGAGGAGCCCGACTTCGACTTCGAAGGCAAGGCCTTCTCAGGAGATTTCCTGATGAACGTAGGACTTGACCTTCTCGGCAGCGTCCATCTCTCAAGCAACGTATTTGAAATAGCAGCGAAATAGCATATCGCTGAAAATCAAGCTGAACGGCAGGCCATCATGGTCTGCCGTTTCTGCTTGAACGCTGAGTTTCCTGAAATAATCTATTGGATTAGTAAAACCTTTTACTATATTTGCAACCAGAAATAGTAAACGCTTTTACTAAATATGGGTAAATTCAACATCACAGGCATACAGCAGATTGGGGTTGGAACCGTCGACTTCCGCAAGTCGTGGAACTGGTTCATCGAGATGCTTGGCATTGACGTTAAGATACTTGAGGACGATACCGTAGCCGAAAGGATGCTTCCCTACACGGGCGGTGTTCCTCAGAAAAGACACGCGTGCATAGCCGTCAGCCTTCAGGGCGGTGGCGGCTTTGAAATATGGCAGTACTCCGAGCGCAAGCCGGAACCCTGCCCGTTTGAACCGGCCGTAGGCGACCTTGGCATCTTCGCCGCCAAGGTAAAATGCCGCGATGTGGCAAGGTTCCACGAAGAACTTACCAAAAAATGGACTGATTGTGGAAAAATGGCAATGCTCCCTGACGGAACCCACACCTTCCTTGTCAGGGACCTGTACGGCAACTGCTTTCAGATAGTTGAAGATAAATCTGTCTTCATCAACCAAAATCGCCTCACCGGCGGAATCGTCGGTGCAGTCATAGGTGTAACCGATATGGAGAGAGCGGTGAAGTTCTACTCCGAGGTGCTCGGATATGACAAGGTCATATACGACACCGCCGGCACCTTCGATGACTGGGGCCCTATGCCGCTCAGCTATCAGCAGTACCGCCGTATACTGCTTGGCTGTACTACCACGCGCAAAGGTGCTTTTTCAGGCCTCTTCGGCACCAGTACAATTGAACTGGTGCAGGCTCTGGACCGCACCCCTCGTAAAATCTACGAGGGGCGCTTCTGGGGCGACCCCGGATTCATCCAGATCTGCTTCGATGTGACCGGGATGAAGGAACTGGGCAACTTCTGCGCGTCTAAAGGCCATCCTTTCACCGTTGACAGCTGCCCGGGAGACACTGTATTTGACATGGGGGATGCCTCAGGTCATTTCACATACATCGAGGACCCGGACGGCACCCTAATAGAATTCGTCGAGACTCACAGCATACCGGTTGCCAAGAAACTGGGCTGGTTCATCGACATGAAGAAACGCAATCCGGAAAAACCCCTTCCCAGATTCCTCTTCAGGATGATGGGTCTCGTTTCAAGAGAAAAGATAAATTAACACAAAATGCAAGTCGACATTTTTGACAAGATTAGGAAATCCACAGGAGGTCCTATAGGGCAGTATCGTGACCGCGCTGACGGTTATTTCGCATTCCCCAAGCTTGAGGGCGAGCTCGGCCCCCACATGCGCTTCAACGGAAAGGAAGTTCTCTGCTGGAGCCTCAACAACTACCTCGGACTCGCCAACCATCCTGAAATCAGGAAGATAGATGGCGAGGCAGCAGCCCGCTGGGGCATGGCTTACCCCATGGGAAGCCGTATGATGACCGGCCAGACCGAACTGCACGAGAGGCTTGAGCGCGAGCTGGCCGAATTCGAATGCAAGGAGGCAGCCTTCGAGTTCAACTTCGGCTATCAGGGAATAGTTTCCACTATCGACGCCCTGCTGAGCCGCCACGACGTTGTGGTCATAGACTCAGAGGCCCACGCATGCCTCATTGACGGTACGCGCCTGCATGCTGGCAGCGTATACAAGTTCAGGCACAACGACATAGCATCCTGCGAGCAGAAGCTCAGGAAGGCCACCGAGGAGGCTGACGCCAACGGCGGCGGAGTGCTCCTCATCACCGAGGGCGTGTTCGGCATGACGGGCGCACTGGGCATTCTCGACCAGATCGTAGCCCTGAAGCAGAAATACAGCTTCCGCATACTCATCGACGATGCCCACGGCTTCGGCGTGATGGGCCCTAACGGACGCGGAACCTCCGAGCACTTCGGCGTGATGGACGGCATCGACCTCTACATCGGCGCCTACGCCAAGTCGATGGCAACCATAGGCGGTTTCGTGGCTTCCGACAAGGACATCATCAACTACCTGCGCTACAACATGCGCTCGCAGATGTACGCGAAGAGCCTCCCCATGCCCATAGTGGAGGGATGCCTCAAGCGTCTTGAGATAATCCGCGGACCTGAGGGCGACCAGCGCAGGGCACATCTCTGGGAGGTCACCCGCCGCCTGCAGAACGGCTTCCGCGAACTCGGATACGAGATCGGACCCGCCGAGGCATGCGTCACCCCCGTACACCTCTACTGCGGCGTCAACCAGGCTACGAACATAGCCGTCGACCTTCGCGAGAACTACGGCATCTTCTGCTCTATCGTGACCTACCCCGTCATCCCTGCAGGAATGCTGATCTTCCGCATAATCCCCACTGCAGCGCACTCCATCGAGGATGTTGACCGCACTCTGGCCGCATTCAAGGACATCAAGGAGAGGCTCGGGCGTGGAGAGTACGACCACGAAATGCCTGACATGGCACTCATCCACTAGGCCATGGCAAAATATCATCTTTACTGCACCGCCTGCGGGCGGGAAATAGAGGATTTCGGCCAGTGGTTCGCTGAAGGACAGAAATGCAGCTGCGGATGCCAGAGGGCCGAGGCGCGCTACTTCACCGACTATGGAAAGCTCAAGGATCTCTGCGGCAAACCCGCAGAGAACCTTTTCCACTGGTTCGACTTCCTTCCTCTCAACGTCCGTGAGAACGTGGTGACTCTCGGCGAGGGAGCCGTTCCCTTCGAGGAATGGCAGTGCCTGAAGGACCTGGCAAAGGAGAAGTACGGCATCGACTGCACCCCCATGGTGTCACGCTCCGACCTCTCAGGAGGCACCGGCACCTTCAAGGACCCTGCAGCCGCACTTGGCGCATCGCTCTTCAAGGAGTGGGGCGTCAGGAACTTCTGCGCAGCATCCACCGGCAACACGGCCACGGCATTCAGCCGCTACTGTGCCGAGTCCGGCGTGAAGTTCACCATCTTCGTGCCCAATGACGTGTCGCCCGACACGGCGCTGACCATAATGTCCCACGGGCAGGACCTCAGGGTTTCCCAGGGTAACTACGGCGACGCCAAGAAGGAGGCCGCCGCGTTCAGCAAGGAGACAGGCACCCTCATGACGGCAGGCAACATCGACCCCATACGCGTGGAGTCCAAGAGAACCTTGGTGTTCGAGTACCTGCGTCAGCTGGGAAAGATGCCCGACGTTTACATTCAGGCCGTTGCTGGAGGAACAGCCCCCATCGCTCTCGACAAGGGCGTGCGCGAGCTGAACGCCCAGGGCATCGACCTCAGGCTGCCCAGGGTCATCCTAGCCCAGCAGGACACCTGCGACCCCATGGTCCAGGGCTGGGAGAAGGCCACGGCAGAAGGCTTCCCCGAAGGTTGGGAGAAGAACTACCCCAGCGTGACACCCCGCACAGCAATCTCCATTCTTTCCACCGGCACTCCGGGAATGTTCCCCATCGTGGCGCCCATCGTGCGCAAGAGCGGCGGCAGCTTCGTGAGAGTCAAGGAAGATGAGCTCGTGGAGCTTGCAAGATGGATTTACAGCAATACGGATGTCCTCCCCGGACCGGCAGCAATGGTCTGCATAGCAGGCTTCATCAAGGCGCTTGAGGAAGGACAGATAAAGAACGGAGACGTAGTTTCGATCAACATGGGCGAAGGCTCCGCACGCAACACGGCATTCAGAAAAGCAGTATTGGGATGAAAGTCTGGATCACAGGAGCATCATCGGGAATAGGCGAAGCCTGCGCATACGAATACGCTGCGCAGGGGGCCTGCCTCGTGCTCACCGCTAGCTCTGCCGACAAGCTCACGAGAGTGGCCGACAGATGCCTCGGGCTGGGTGCGGCGGGCGCAGTGGCCCTGCCTTACGACCTGCAGGACGCGAAGGGCATCCCCGAGCTCTGCAGCCAGGCATGGGACGCCTTCTCAGGCCTTGACATCCTGTTCTGCAACGCCGGCGTGAGCCAGCGCACACGCATAGAGGACACATCCATGGACATGGTGCGCAAGATAATGGAAATCAATTATTTTGCTCCCGTCGCCATCTGCAAGGGGATACTTCCCCTCATGACCGCCCAGGGCAATGGGCACATAGCCGTCACCACGTCGATAGCCGGACGCTTCGGCTTCCCCCTCAGATGCGGATACAGCTCCTCGAAGTTCGCGCTCTACGGTTTCTTCGAGACCCTTGCAGCCGAGCACAGCGAGATTGACGTCACCATAGTCTGCCCGGGAAGGGTACAGACAAACATATCGATGAACGCACTGGTGGAGGGCGGCGCCCGCTACGGAAAGATGGACCCCGGCCAGGCCGGAGGACTTGACGTCGCAAAGGCCGCCAGAAAGATAACCCGTGCGATAGCAAAAGGAAAGAGAGAGGTCCTGGTCGGGCGCAAGGAACTGCTGATGGTGTACATCAAGCGCTTCTTCCCTGGACTATGCGCGAGACTTGCAAGAAAGCTTAAACCCGTATAACCGTGGCCACACCTGATCTATATAGTGAACTGCTCAAGGACTTCAGGTTCCGTGAAGGACTGAAGGCCTGCATCAACTGCGGCACATGCACCGCCATCTGCCCCGCCGCCGAATTCTACCGCTACGACCCGCGCAAGATCGTGGACACCGTGCAGCGGGCCGACAACGACGAGATAGAGGCTCTCCTGAAGAGCGAGACCATCTGGTACTGCGGAGAGTGCATGTCCTGCATGACCCGCTGCCCCAGGGGGAACGCCCCCGGCAAGGTAATAATGGCCCTGCGCAACCTTTCCATCAAGCTTGGATACTTCACGGAATCGGAGCGAGGCAGACAGGTCTACCCTCTCACTGAATCCCTCAACCGCAACATCCTGAAATACGGATACTGCATCTATCCCGACACCTTCGTGTTCGAGGAGCACCCCGAGTCAGGCCCCGTATGGAAATGGCACCTTGAGCACAAGGAGGCCAGCTACGCCAGAATGGGAGCCAACTACAAGGGCAAGGGTCCCGGAGCCCTGAGGGACATAGCCCCCGAGGACCTCTCCGAGCTCAAGGCCATCTTCGACGTCAGCGGAGGCACCGAGAGGATGGAGCTGGTGGAGGAACTCTCCAGAAAGAAGGCCGAAGAGATGGGAATGAGCATGGAAGAGTACCGCAAGTTCACCTTCGAGCACTGCTCCGACGTCCATTTTAACAGTGAGGCAGAATGATTTACAAAGGAAAGCAGAAGATCTGGTCAGACTACCAGAAAGAAATACCCGACGATCACTGGTACTACGCAAGAAGCTGCATCAGGCAGAACTTCTTCCCGGCCAGCGAGAAGTATTTCCTCAAGATAACGCGTGAGCTCCTGGGGAAGGACATCTGCGATAACGAACACCATACGACCTGTGGAGGCATAGCCTACCACTCCGACACCATTCCCCAGGAGACCGCAATGTCCATCGTGGCCCGCCAGTTCGCCCTCATGACAGAATGCGGGTACGAGAACCTGGTGGTGTCATGCATCACTTCCTTCGGCAACTACGTCGAGACCATCGAGACCTGGAGGGAGTATCCCGAACTGGAGTCGAAGATCAGGGACATACTGTGGCAGGCCTGCCGCAGGGAGTTCAAGGTCCCGAAATACGTCGCCCACGCGAGCGACCTCATCTACAAGTTCCGCGGCCAGATAGCCGAGAACGCCCAGTACCGCCTTGTGAACAAGGACACTGGCGAGCCTCTGAGGATAGTGGAGCACATAGGCTGCCACTATGCCAAGATGTTCCCCCACAAGGGCATGGGCGGAGCGGAGTACCCCTGCGTGCTCAGCGGAATGGTCGAGAGCTGGGGCGGGCAGGTGATAGACTACCCTGAGCGCCGCCACTGCTGCGGATACGGATTCCGCCAGTATCACGTGAAGGCCAACCGAGGCTACTGCGTGTCGAACACCCACAAGAAGTTCGAGTCGATGGAGCCGTTCCAGCCCGACGCGATCATCACCAACTGCCCCGGCTGCCCCTACTTCCTCGACCGCTGGCAGTACGTCATAGCCGAGCAGACGGGCAAGACCTACGGCCGCGACGGCTACGGCATCCCCGTGCTCACTTACGAGGAACTTGCCGGCCTGGTGCTCGGCGAGAACCCCTGGGACCTCGGCCTCCAGGTGCATCAGGTGGCCGTTGAACCCCTTCTCGACAAGATGGGCGTGGAGTACGACCCTTCTGCCAAATATCTGGGCCTGAACAAGGAAGACCTTCTCCGCCCGGAGATGCCCCAGGTCCTCAAATGCCATTAGTCTATGAAAGAGAACGTCATCATAATAGGCGGAGGTGTCGCCGGACTCGAAGCCGCAAAACAGCTCCTCATGCTCGGGCACAGGCCCATTATCGTGGAACAGTCCGACCATCTTGGTGGGCATGTGGCACAGTGGCACAGGCTCTTCCCTGACATGACCCCGGCGCGTGAGCTGGCTGCAAGGCTCATCGAAGACTGCAGGGAGGCCAACATCTTCCTGGAGACCACCGTGCAGAGCATAAACCGCCTCAAGGACGGCTATGCCGTGATGCTCTCGAACGGCGTGAACATCCTCAGCCGCGCAGTGCTCATCGCCAGCGGCTTCAAGCTGTTCGACGCCACCAGGAAGGAAGAGTACGGCTACGGCGTCTATGACCACGTGATAACCAACAAGGACCTTGAGAACTGGTTCTCGGGAGCCGACGACGTGCGCATCCCCAAGGCGCCCAAGGCCTTCGGATTCGTGCACTGCGTGGGTTCCAGGGACGTCAAGGCAGGCAACACCCAGTGCTCTAAGGTTTGCTGCATGACGGCCATCAAGCAGGCCATGGAGGTCAAGGAGAAGTTCCCTGACTGCCAGGTTTACTGCTTCTACATGGACCTCCGCCTCTTCGGCAAGAAATACGAGGACTTCTACCTGAACGCCCAGCGCGAGTACGGCGTGCACTTCATCCGCGGCCGCGTTAGCGAGGTCAGCGAGACCATCGACGGGCGTGTGCAGGTCAAGGCCGAGGACACCCTCAGCGGAAAGCCCCTGAAGGTTCAGATGGACTGCCTGTGCCTCATGGCGGGCATGCTGTGCAACTCATCCGCAGTGAGCATAGCCGACATGATCCACGTCGACGTTGACACCGACGGGTTCCTGCGCAGCAAGGACAACATCTACAGCATACTGGAGTCGCAGAGACCGGGAGTCTTCTTCGCAGGCGCCTGCACCGGCACCAAGACGGTTCCCGAGACGGTTGCGGAAGCCCGCGCCGCCGCGCTCAGCATACATAACTACCTCAGCAGATGATGGATTTCGGATTCAGACTCTCCCCAAGCTCCACCATCGACCTCGACAGGGCCGACCTCTCCAATTTCGAGAAGGTTGCCAGGATGGAGCCGGATATAAGGACCTGCATGGCCTGCGGAAGCTGCAGCGCCACATGCACCGCGGGTCCATACTCTGGAATGAGCATGCGCAAGGTCATACATGGCCTGCAGCGCGGCACTGACGTGTCTGGCATGCTGTCCTGCTGCATGCTCTGCGGCAAGTGCACCATGGTGTGCCCCAGAGGCATCAACACCCGCCACCTCATACTCAGCATCTGCAGAATCTACGAGAAGAAATGATTGACAGGATAGCATCAGGATTCCACCCCTTCGTCCTGCCGTTCCTGGCAGGAATGTTCTTCGTGTTCGGCTACTGCATCTTCGGCGTCATCAAGATACTCCTGCAGCTGCCGAGGGCGGACAGGCTGCAGTTCTACAAGTCGCTGGTGACTCCCGAGACGGCAATGAAGAACGTCAAGGACATCTTCCTCAACTGCCTGCTGCACGTGAAGCTGTGGAAGCGCAACCCCATGCTGGGATTCATGCACTCGAGCATCGCGTTCGGATGGTTCATGCTCATAGTCCTGGGCCACGTGGAAGTGATACTCTTCGTGCCTGAGCGCATAAAGTTCTTCTACTACCCCATCTTCTTCAACTACTTCGTGGCCGAGGCCGACAGCACCGTGCAGGGCTCGCTCCTGTTCTTCCTCATGGACTTCTTCCTGCTGGTTGTGCTGGTGGGAATCGCCCTTGCGGTCGTAAAGCGCTTCCGCTCGCTGATATTCGGAATGCGCCGCACCACAAGGCCGTCGCTGCTCGACCTGGTAGGCCAGTATGCCCTGTGGGCCATCTTTCCGCTCAGGTGGCTGGCCGAGGGCTTCACCGCCCACATCAGCGGAGGCTCGTTCATGACCATCCCGCTCAACTGGATTGCCCGGCAGTTCCTCGGAAACGAGTTCAACATGCTCCCCACATGGTGGGCATACTCCATAGCGCTCAGCGTGTTCATGTTCGTTCTGCCGTTCACCCGCTACATGCACATCCCGGCAGAGATGCTGCTGATACCTATGCGCAACGCGGGCCTGCACATACGCCACGCCAGGAAGGGCTTTGCCCGCGCCGAGATATTCAGCTGCCCCAGCTGCGGCGTGTGCATCGACGCCTGCCCCATGAGCGTGAAGAAGTCGAACCTCAAGGACTGCACCGTCTACCTCAACAGGCACATCAGGCGCGGGCACGAGAAGCGCGTTGATGAGATCAGCGACAAGTGCCTGCTCTGCGGCAAGTGCCAGGCAGTGTGCCAGGTGGGCGTGGAAGGTCCGACCCTGCGCATCGCACAGCGCGCCACCCGCCGCTACAACATCGAGCAGGACTACTCCAGAATCGACGTCCAGCCTCTCACAGAAGCCGCAATGGGCTCAAAGGTGCTGTACTTTGCAGGCTGCATGACTCAGCTCACGCCACGCATCCCGCGGGCAATGGAATCGGTGCTCAGGAAGGCAGGAGTCAACTACGTGTGGATGGATCGCGACGGCGGCCTGTGCTGCGGAAGGCCTATGCTCACGGCAGGAAAGCTCGGCGAGGCGAAGCAGATCATACGCAAGAACGAGCAGATAATCAAGGACACCCGCGCCCACACGCTCATACTCAGCTGCCCCATCTGCTACAAGATATTCAAGGAGCACTACAATCTACCGGGAGTCAGGGTGATACACCACAGCCAGTACCTCGACGAACTGGTGAAGCTGGGCAAGCTCTCACCCGTCAAGGGGGCTGCATCGGTGGTATGGCACGACCCCTGCGAACTGGGACGCGGCAGCGGCATCTACGAGGCGCCGAGAAGCCTCATCGGACGCTGCGCCGAGCTCAGGGAGGCCGGGCACAGCCGCGCCGAGAGCATCTGCTGCGGAGGCAGCCTGGGAAGCCTCACGCTCAGCTTCGCACAAAGGGAGGCCATGACAAGGAACGCCCTGAAGGACCTGACGATTGCGGCACCTGACACAATAGCTACAGGATGCCCGCTGTGCATGAGCACCTTCGGACGGTATTCCGACCGCCCTGTAAAGGATATTGCCGAGATTCTTGACGAGAGCTGCTAGTCCTCGTCCTTGATTTTAAGCTCCATGTTGCCGGTGAGCTTGCCGAGCGTGTCAAGGAAGCTCTTGAGCTCTTCCTCGCTGATGCCTTCGAGAATGCTGTCGAGTATGGATATGCCCTTCTCCTTGGCACCCATCTTCAGGCCCTCTGCCTCGGAAGTGAGCACCAGCAGGTTCGAACGACGGTCAGTCTCATCCTTCCTGCGGACCACGAGGCCCTTCTTCTCAAGGGCGTCAACCAGCTTGGTTATGGAGTTCTTGTCCTTCTGCATCAGGTCGGCCATCTTCTGCTGCGACATGGGCCCCTGGTTCCACAGGAGGTCGATGAGCAGGAACTGCTCGGGGGTCAGACCCACGTTGTACTGCTTGAGCATGGCTGCCGAATACTGCTTGAGCTTGCAGGCGGCCAGATTGAGATAAACTGCTATTTCCTTTGAGAGAAGCATCTTACTGAACCTTTACGATCTTACCATGGAACCATGCTACGGCCTGTTTCCAGAAGTCGGTGTAGCCGGGCTGCTCCAGGCCTTCGGGAGTGCCAGCGTGATACTCTGTATGGAGGAAGTTGCCGTCGGCATCCTGAGCCTTCACGTTACCGTCGATGAACTTGACGGTGAGCATCTCCTCGAGCTTGACCCAGTTGTTGAACTGCCTCTGGGCGTTGTCGACGCTGAAGCTGGTCATTGCCTTGCGTGCTTTCTTGAGCGCGCGCTTGCCGCCGCGTGAAAGGGTGCGGCAGAGCAGGTCATCGACCTTGGGCACGCGGTCGAACATCATCTCGTACTCGTATGCGTCGGCCTCGGCACGGACCACAGGCTCCATGAGGTTGTACATCCTGTAGCATGAGTTGGTGACGCGGTTGCACATCCAGAATGCGGAGGTGGGGCTGTAGTGGAGAAGGTCTCCGTTGCCCACGCGGACGCACTCAGGAACCTCGGTAGAATTCACATAGATAGGTGTCACGTATGAAGTTGCGGCATCATCCACGCCGAACCACACAAGTGCTCCGACGGTGTCGGGCAGCCAGCCGCGGGCCTGTGCCACGAACCAGAATCCTGTCTGCTGAGTGGCGATGGCGCGCTCGTTCACATAGCTCTCGCCCTCCCACTCGAAGTCCATGGGACGCCAGCGGTAGGGGCAGGCGTTTCCGCCGGCACCGATGTCGGTGCGCATGTCCATGGGAGTGTTCTCGAAGTGGTCGCGCATCACGTCGGCCACGTTCTTGGGGGTCACCTTGTCGGTGGGCTTCACCCACAGGGGCAGGTTGCCCTCGAGGTCGTAGCCCATTGCATAGTTCAGCCAGTCGTCGGCGGGCCTGGTAACGGTCTCGCCGTCCTGCTCGAAGGTGAAGCTTCCCTTGCCGAGGATGTTGAACGCGCTCCACACACGGCCGTCGCAGCCGCGGATCTCGCCGAAGTCGACGGGGCAGTAAGCTGCCTTGAAGCTGAAGTCCTCGTCGGCGCCGCTGTACCAGCCCTTGCTGCGGGCAAAGTCGGCCACGTCGGGTGCGAAGAGGCAGTTCTCAGGGTCGTTCCAGGGGAAGGTGGTTATGCGGGCGAGGTTTGCGTGTGCGCAGATGTAGCCGTCGGGGATGCGGCGTGCCACCCACACGATGCCCTTGTTGTCGGGACCCTTGCCGACGAGGTCCATGATCCATGCCTCGTCCTTGTCGGCGATGCTGAAGGTCTCGCCGCTTGAAGGGTAGCCGTAGTCATTTGCAAGCTGTACTATGGTCTGGATGGCCTCACGGGCGGTCTTTGCGCGCTGCAGGGTCACGTAGATGAGGCTGCCGTAGTCCATAATGCCGGTGGTGTCCACCTGCTCCCAGCGGCCGCCCCATGTGGTCTCGGCTATGATGAGCTGATGCTCGTTCATGTTGCCCATGGTCTGGTAGGTGTGGGCAACCTGGGGGATTTCTCCGAGGGGCTTGTAGCTGTCCCATTCGGTGATGGGGAGCCTTACTCCTGCGCTGTAGTCTGCTGCCGGGTGGAAATAGAGCTCGCCGTAGAGCCAATGTGAGTCGGCAGCATACGAAATCATGCATGAACCGTCAGAACTGGCACCCTTTGTGATTATGATGTTGGTGCAGGCTCCCGCACGCACACTGAACATGGCGGCGAGGGCAAGCGTGGCAAGCAGAATTTTTCTCATTTTATGTTTTCTTTATTAAATTTGCATTTTGACAATTACAAATCTATGAAATTTTTTGTTACTCTCGCACTTTTCCTTTTGCCTCTTGGCGCATTTGCCCAGCAGATGAGCGAGGAAGAGCAGGCCAAGAAGCTGGCTGAACTCATCGAGAAGGAAGTCGAGCACCATGAGCAGAACCTCGAGCTCGAGGACTGGCAGGTGTTCTATGTGGATTCTATCCTCACCGCCAACTACAAGGGCATGATGGACGAGCTTGAAGGACTCAACAAGAGCAAGGTCAGCAACCCCGACCTCTTCATCATGGCTCAGGACAGATGGATGGAGAAGACCTACGTCGCCTTCGAGAAAATATTCGACGAGGCGCAGTGGGCCAAATACCTGAAGCAGGGCGCGGCAAGGGACAAGAAGGCAAGAGACAAGAGAGAAGCAAAAAGAAAGAACTAGAATATGACACGCGAAGATATAGACAGGATACTTGCCGAACTTGGCAAGCTTGAGTGCAAGACACAGAAGGATGTAGAGGACGCTAGAATCGCTTTCCTCGGAAAGAAGGGCAGCGTCACCGCCCTGTTCGACGAGTTCCGCACCATGGACAAGGAGTTCAAGAAGGAATTCGGAAAGCCCCTCAACGAGCTCAAGAACACCGTTCAGGCAAAGATTGACGAACTCAAGGCCAGCGTTGGCGAGAGTGCTGCCACAGAAGGTCCCAGGCAGGACCTCAGCATGCCCGGCGACAACTTCGAGCTCGGTTCCCGTCACCCCGTGAGCATCGTCCGCCAGGAGATCGTGGACATCTTCCGCAAGTTCGGATATGACGTTGCCGAAGGTCCTGAGATCGAGGACGACTACCACGTCTTCGAGGCACTCAACTTCCCTCCCAACCATCCCGCACGCGACATGCAGGACACTTTCTTCGTGAGCGCAGGCCACCTCAACCCCATCCTTCTCCGCACCCACACTTCAAGTGTACAGGTGCGCTCGATGGAAAAGATGGGCCTTCCCATCCGTGTCATCTGCCCCGGACGCGTATTCCGCAACGAGGCCATCAGCGCACGCGCACACTGCATCTTCCATCAGGTGGAAGGCCTGTATATCGATGAGAACGTGACTTTCGCCGACCTCAAGCAGGCTCTGCTTCTGTTCGCACGCGAGATGTTCGGCCCCGACACCCAGATAAGGATGAGGCCCTCATACTTCCCCTTCACCGAGCCCTCTACCGAGGTTGACGTGAGCTGCAACATCTGCCACGGCAAGGGTTGCAACATCTGCAAGGGAACAGGCTGGCTTGAGATCCTGGGCGCCGGAATGGTAGATCCCAACGTCCTCGAGGCCAGCGGCATCGACTCAAAGAAATACAGCGGATTCGCATTCGGTATGGGCCTTGAGCGCATCGCCATGCTCAAGTGGCAGGTCAACGACCTCCGCCACTACTTCGAGAACGACATGCGCTTCCTCAAGGAGTTCGAGGCTGCACCCGAAGTATAGCGCTTCTAGCGATTCTTCATCCAGACCATCATCGACTGACCGTCACCACGGTTGTCCCACGCGTAGTAAGGTATCATGGTGATATCCTTGCTGCCCGGGCATGTGACTGCGCGTATACCCTTGAGGGGGCCTTCCGCAATGGTGGACACGCTGGCGCCTGACCAGCCGTCGGCATCGATCTGAAGATCCTGGACCCTGACTGCGTTGTCGCACTCCTCGGCACAGTAGACGAGCGGTCCTACCGTCACTGCAGTGGCATTGCGGTCAGCCTCTATCCTCTCGTCGGCTGCCACATAGCGCACCGGCATGGGGATGCTCATCTCCACGCGGTCGCCGGCCTGCCACCTGCGGTCAATGACTGCGAATCCGTCCTCGACACTGTAACTGGCGTCCTTGCCGTTCACCTTGATGCTCACTGCTTCGTCGCAGCTGTTCCTGAAGGTATACAGCCCGCCGGGGATGAAGTCGCTGCCGCCATCAGCCCATGTGGGGATGCGCAGCCTGAGCGAGAACCTGCAGGCCTTCTCGGGCGTTACGCCGACGGTCACATCGCCGCTGAAGGGATAGTCTGACTGCTGATCCAGCCCGACCTTGCAGCAGTCCAGCGCAATGCTTGTCCTGCTGCTGCCGTAGAGCGTGAGATATATGTCATTGCCCGTGTGGGCGTACATGTAGCCGGGGGTCTGCAGTATCATGCGTGAGATGTTGGGAGGGCAGCATGCGCAGCCGAACCACTCTGAGCGTCCGGCGTCGCCGTGATTGAAGTCCCACTCCCCGTCAGCCTCCAGCGGGTTCACGTAGAAGAACCTGTCGCCCGCCAGGTTGATGCCGGCAAGGGCGTTGTTGAAGATTGAGACTTCGGCGATGTCGAGGAACCTGGCACTGCCGCTGGCAAGGAACATTCCTTCGTTGAAGAAGACGTTCGCCACAGCGGCGCAGGTCTCGTCGTATGCCTCCCTGTTGGGCAGCTCGTACTCCTTGCCGAATCCTTCCACCTCCCTGACTGCTCCGAGGCCTCCGGTGATGTGCATCCTGGTCGATACCAGATTGTCCCAGATGGCGTTCAGAGCCTCGGTATAGTCGCCGCGGCCCGTAAGGGCGTCGACCTGTGCCATGCCGGTATAGAGGTAGCCGGCGCGCACCGAATGGCCTGCGACCTCGCGCTGCTCGGTCACGGGAGCATGCTGCTGAGCGTACTCGGGAGCCATGACTCCCTCGCCCTCAGGCCTGTAGGTGATGCCTCTGATGTCGAGGAACTTCTTTGCCATGTCGAGGTAAAGCCTGTCGCCGGTGACCTTGTAGAGCTTGCAGAGAGCCAGTTCGATCTCCTCGTGGCCGGGGGCCTGATTGATGGGCTTGCCGTCGTTGTAGTCCGGGTCGCCCTCGAAGAAGACCTTGTTCACATGCTTTGCGCTCTTGATCGCAATGTCCAGCAGGTTGGTCTTGCCGGTTGCCTGATAGTATGCGACCGCAGCCTCATACAGGTGGCCCATGTTATAGAGCTCGTGGCTGTGCACAACCCAGGAATAGGGCTTGTCGCCCATCTCGTCGGGGTTGGGATTGCCGCATATATGGCTGATGTAGAGGTATCCGTCAGGCCTCTGCACCTTCGCTATGATCTCGGCCATGTAGTCGAGCTTGGCCTCGACTTCGGGATTCCTCTCAAGCATGAGCGAGTAGGCGGCGCCTTCCATCACCTTGTACATGTCGGAGCTGATGAACCTGTGGGTCTCGGGCAGTTCCTCGGAGCGGCCTTCAAGGAAGGCTATGGCCTTCTCGAAGCGCTCTATCGCAGTGTCACAGTGGGCAAGGGAGAAGGGAACCGTGGTATTCAGCTCCGTCTCCATGCGCTGCTGCCAGAAGCCGCCGGTCACGGTGACTTCATTGAAAGGGACCTGATGGATTTCCTGCTTTTCAGAAGTGCAGGATATGGCTGCGGCCGCAAGGCCGATGATAAGGATGTTTCTGAGTTTCATGTCACAAAGATAGCAACTTATTCCCGCATAAGCACGTCGGCCGTCTCGCAGCAGAGCTCGTCGCACATCTGGTTGTAGACGTCGCCGCTGTGGGCGCGTATCCATACCACTTTTACTTTCAGCTTCTTGCCACGCACAATCTCGTGCCAGCGGGCGAAGAGGTCGGTGTTCCGGCGCTGAAGCCACTCGCCGGTGAGGGTGTTTACGGCATACTGGCTGTCGGTGCGTATCTGGACGTCGGCGCCGTATGGAAGGTTCTCTATGGCCGCGATGATGGCATGGAGCTCACCCCTGTTGTTCGATTCGTGACGGAACAGGAATGCCTCCTTGCGTATGATCTCGCCGTCCTTCAGGAGAATGTACGCATACGCGCCTCCATCTCGGCAGATGTGGTATCCGCTGTCGGTGTAGGCGATGTATGTAGGGGTCTCCTCGGTACGAAGCATAGGCTACTGGTTCAAACGTCTGAATACCGGAATGGCCTCGATGTCCACGGGAACCGTGCAGTACTGCCCGCCGTCATGGCGGCTTCCGTCGCGGATGTCCTCCCATCCGGCCTCATTCTCAGGAAGATACACGGTCAGCTCGCTGACTCCGGCCTCGAGCACGGGGCACACGAGATAGTCCGTTCCGAACATGTACTCGCTGTCCTGCAGAAGAGCCTGCCCGTCCTGAGGGAAGTCGAACACCAGCGGACGCATCATCGTCCAGCCTTCTTCCGACACCTTCCGCGCGCAGTCGATCACGTAAGGCTGCAGAGCCTTGCGCTGCTCTATGCACTTTGCGAATATGCGCTCGGTCTGAGCGCTGTAGCGCCAGGGCTCCGTCTGGCTCATGTAGCCGTGCACACGCATGAACGGCAGGAACACGGATACCTGTATCCAGCGGAGCATCCTCTCCTGATACTCAGCGTCGTCGTACTGATTGAACGGGCGGAAGAACCCGCCTGCATCGAAGGTCCACCAGGGAAGGCCGGAGGCCATCTGCCCGAGGCCGCCCGCTATCTCGCGGCGCAGGGTCTCGAAGTCGTTGCCGACGTCGCCTGACCAGGTCACCACGCCGTAGCGCTGTATTCCCGAGAAGGCGCTGCGGGTCAGGATCACGGGCTCGTCGTCGGACAAGGTCCTGAGGCTGCCGTACATGGTGCTGTTGACCTTGAGGGGATACACGTTGCGGTAGAAGTCGCCCGGAAGGCCGTCGGTGCCCACCTTGCGGCCGGCCAGGTCGTCGTTCTCAGGCTCGGTGGCATCGAACCACCATGCGTCTATGCCGAAGCGGCCGAGGCTGTCGAGGAAGTTGCGGCAGTAGAAGTCGGCGGCATCCTGGTTGAAGAAGTCTATCCAGTCTGTGTCGGCTATGTAGCAGCCATTTTCATCAAGCCTCTTGCCCACCTCAGAGTTGCGGTCGACCTTCGACCATACCGACAGCATAAGGTGCACGTCGTCCCTGTGGAGGGAGTCGGTGAGCGCAAGAGGGTCGGGATAGTGGTCCTCGTCGAAGCGCAGGGCGTTCCAGCCGTACTTGCCCCACCACTGCCAGTCCTGGACTATCACGTCAAGGGGAATGCCGCGCTGCCTGAAGCCCGCCGCGTTCTCGAGTATGTCGTCAGATGAGCTGTAGCGCTCGCGGCAGTGAATGTATCCGAACATCCAGTCCTGCATGTGCGGCACCTCGCCGGTAAGCCTGCGATACGAAGCTATGCATTCGTCGGCGCTGCCGGCATAGACCGTGTAGTCAAGGGCCGTTGCCACGGGAGAATGGAAGGTTGTGGTATTGTCTATCCTGCGCGTGTACAGCCTGGGGGCGTCGCCCTTGACTCCCGTCGCATGCAAGCTATGCGTTCCTGCCTCGAGCTCGACTATGGTAGAGGTGGTGGGAGGGAGCCAAGTGTTGCTGCAGTCGATGACCACGTCGTCATCTATCTGCAGGAACTGCCTGCGCGACATCGACTGCCCCATGTCGAGGAGCAGTGCGTAGCGGCCGCTTTCGGGTATGCTGAGCTCGCCCTCGAAATCAGAGAACCAGCGCATCTCCCTGCGGTTGCCGGAAGTGCCGGTGGCATTCACGGTCTGCGAGCCTGCCTCGGCGTCGATGCGGCTGAGCTCGGTGCATTCGCTGCAGGGATTGAACTCGGTCAGGCCATATCCGTTCCACTGCAGGGCGTATCCCTTGCTGGAGATGACGTACGGCAGCGATATCTGGGTGTTGACCTGGGTGAGCCGGCGGCTGAGCCCGCGTATGTCGAGGAAGCCGTCCTGGAACTGCCCTGTGCCGTAAAGATGCTCGTCCTCAGGGCTCACGAAGCTCTCGCTCACGTCGTAGCAGGGCACACCGTCGATGCTGGACTCCGCTATGCTGCGGGCGCTCTCCTGAAGCAGCAGGCCACCCTTCGCGTCGAAGAAGCTCAGTGCGCCTGTAGCCCTATCGAACTTCACCGACATTGCGGGAAGCGTCACTGTCACGGCCTCCGGAGTCTTCTTTACCTTGTACTTCGGAGCGGTCACGTTCTCGGTGTACACGAGCTCCTCCAGCTCAGGAACGGCAAGGTCCCCCGCCAGCGTCACCCTCACCGCATTGTCGGCAAGAGGACGGAGGCACAGAGTACCGTCTTCAGTCTTCAGCTTCACACCATCACCGGAACATGCGGCAAGCGCAAGAACGGCCAGACTAATAAGCAGTTTCTTCATACGCAGTCTTTATTTGAATCTCCAATAGTCCCAGAGCAGGCCGGGCTCGCCTCGGAACACGAAATACAGGTCGTGGACGCCCTTGGCACCGCTGATGCCGCAGCTGAAATCCTTGTAGGCCCCTCCGGTGGGAGAAAGCTCCAGCGTTCCTGCAAGAGGGCCGTCGACGGAATCCAGACGGACTTCGATGCTGCCCTTGCCGGTGGCGCTGAGGGTCGCGGTGAAACGGGACGCACCCTTCCTGAAGTCCACTCCCTTCAGCTGTATGTACTCGCCCTCGTCGGCATTCTTCACCACGAGGCCGCGGCCTTCGATCCTGTCGGTCTTGAGGCCATAGCCCCAGGCCATGGTCTCGGCCTCAACGCGGCGGAAGGGGTCGAAGCTGTGCACCTGATTCAGCTCGGCATCCATGAAATAGGGCACCTCCTGAATGGTTCCGTCGGCATTGTAGTGCATCTCGGCGGCGGAAACCGACCTGCGCTCGTGGTGCACGTAAGTGTCAAGATGCATTATGTCGTAGTTCAGACCGAACACGTAGGACTTGCCTGCAAAGTCGATTATGCCGGGATGGTTGCCGCGGGTGCGCTGGGTGTGGTCCATGATGTGGCCCTTGTATTCCCAGGGTCCGAGAGGGCTGTCGCTCATTGCGTAGCCTATGCCTTCGGGGCAGCAGGTCGACGCGAACGCCAGATAGTAGTGCCCGTCGCGCTTGTAGAACCACGGACCTTCCTGATAGTCCTCGATGTGAGGGAACTCCATTATCTCGCCGCTGTAGGATATCATGTCCTCGTTGAGCTTCACGGCGTACAGGACGGGATTGCCCCAGTACATGTAGGCCTGGCCGTCATCGTCTATGAAGACGGTGGGGTCGATGTCGTTCCAGTGCTCCTGCTGCCAAACTATGGGCTTGCCGATCGGGTCCTTGAACGGGCCTTCGGGGCGGTCGGCAACCAGCACGCCTATGCCGTGGCCATGCAGGGGGCAGTACATGTAGAACTTGCCGTTCCTCTCGATGACCTGAAGCGCCCAGGCGCCGTTCTCACGGCTGCGCCAGCTGAAGTCCCTTGTGGATGCCACGGAGCCGCAGTCGGTCCAGTTGACCATGTCGTCGGAAGTGTAGAGCAGCCAGTCGTACATTTCGAAATTGGCGCCGAAGTCCTCGTCGTGAGTCGTATAGAGATATACCTTGCCGTTGTACACCATGGGAGCCGGGTCGGCAGTGTACTTTGTCTGGACAAGGGGCATGTTCACCTTGACGTTGAACTTCCACCAGTCGAAGTCGAAGAGCTGACCGTCGCCGCCACGGAACAGGATGTAGAGGTCGTGCACTCCTGTGACGGGAACGTTGATGGGAACGTTGTAGATGGCATTCTCGCCGCCCACATGCGCTACGGCCAGAGGCCTGCCTCCCATGTTGTCGGCGTAGAACTCTATGGTGCCCTCCTCCTTGTAGTTCAGGACCTCGACGGTTGCCTGAGTGGGCGCAGCTTCGCCAAAATCGACGCTGCGGAGCATCAGCCAGTCACCGTTGTGTATACCGGTGACCCAGTGCCTCCTGCCGTCCCTGCGGTCGACCTTGAGGCCGTACGAAGCGGCCATGGTCTCAGCCTCGACACGGCTGTAGGGATCGAGGGTCCCTACGGAAGCGACGCCTTCCTTGGTGAAGGGTATGAAGGGGATGCTGCCATCAGCGCCGAAGGTGAATTCCTCCACGCAGGTGGCGCGGCGGAAGCCCTGACCGTTGGGAAGCATTCCGTTATGGTAGAACATATAGTCGTGGCCCTTGAAGCTGATGTTGCCTCCATGGATGGTGAAACTGTTCTCGGCCTCGTCCATGATGCGGCCGCGGAATGTCCAGGGGCCGTCGATGCTGGGAGCGGTGGAATATGCCATGTACTCGGGCACTCCGCCGGCAGGATAGACTATGTAGTACTGACCGTCACGCTTGGTCACCCACGGGCCCTCCTCATACTGGGTCATGGCCTCGTCGTGGCCCTTTGCCCAGTTCATCTTCATCTGAAGCTCTCCGAAGCAGGCCGGGTCATGATAGCCGGGCACTTCCTTGTAGCCGTCCTTGAAGGAGACCATGTCGTCGGCGAGCTGACCGTACCAGAGGCCCTTGTTGCCCCAGAAGAGCCAGGCCTTGCCGTCGTCATCGATGAACACGGTGGGGTCGATGAATCCGAAGCCCTCGGCAAGAGGCCCGCCTATGGCATCGGTCCACGGGCCCTGAGGGTCGTCGGCAACGGCCACTGCCAGGGCGTCACCGCCAGCGGCTGTGTTGCAGCAGAGGTACCAGTACCACCTGCCGTTCCTTTCAACGGCCTGGGAAGCCCAGGCGCGGTCGCCCTGACGGGCCCAGGCAAAGGTCTCAGTGCTCACCTGCGTGCCCAGGTAGGTCCAGTTGACCATGTCTTCGGTGCTGAACAGGAGCCAGTCCTTCATCTTGAAGTACTGGGCGTCATCCTCGTCGTGGTCGACGAAGAGATAGACTTTGCCGTCATGCACATACGGCGCCGGGTCGGGGGTATACATGGTGCTGATGACGGGATTCTGGGCAAAGCCGGCCGCCGAAATCAGCAAGACTGACAAGATTGCTGGCAATCGTTTCATTTGAAGATCTTTTGTGCAAATTTGGTGAGGTAGATGCGCCAGTTGCGCCAGATGTGGCCGCCTTCGCTCTCGAAGTACTCGTACTTGTAGCCCTTGGCGTCAAGTTTCTCGCGCAGGGCCTTGTTGGAGTCGTAGAGGAAGTCGGTCTCGCCTATGGCGATGTAATAGAGCTTGGGATTGTTTGCGAAAAGACGGTCGATCTTTTCGTCGGTGTTCTCGTAGAATTCAGGATAGGGATAACCGGCACCGTTATCGCGTCTGATTCCCAGACCGGCTGAGAAAAGTCCCACATAATCGAATGTGCCGGGATAGTTCAGCGAGAGCTCGAATGAATGCCCACCACCCATAGAAAGACCTGCAACGGCACGGCCGGAGGCCTTCTTGATCGTGCGGTAACGTGAATCCACAAAAGCGATGACATCCTTGAAGTGAGCCTCATATGTGGTGTCGAACGAGCCGCTGTTGTAAGGCTTGAACATACCTTCCGCAGACTCGCCGGGAGCTGCCTGATGTTTTGTGTTGCCGTTGGGCATTACAATGATCATGGGTTTTGCTAGACCCTTTGCGATGAGGTTGTCCATGATTTCAGCCGTGCGGCCGAGGCAGAGCCATGCCTCCTCGTCTCCGCCCATGCCATGGAGAAGGTAGAGCACAGGGTATTTTTCCTTGCTGGTCTCGTATCCGGCAGGAGTGTAGACCGACAATCTGCGGTCCATGCCGAGAACGTTGGAATGATACCATACTCGGCTTACTGTTCCGTGAGGAACGTCACCAACTGCATAGAGGTCGCCCTTTTCGCCAGGGATGATGAAATAGTTCATCAGGTTTGCGATGTCTCTCTGAAGATATGCGTTGTTAGGGTCTTTCGTCTCAAGACCGTCAACTACGAAATGATAGTTGTAAAGCTCTGATGCAAGAGGGTCTGACGTGAACTCCCATACACCGCCCGGGCCCTCCTTGAGGTCTGCCATGCCGGGAGCATCGTAAGTGCCATAGCCGGGAACCTCAACCTTTTGTGTGGGAAGGAAGTCTCCGGTGACCTGGACGCGTATGGCCTTGGGAGCCTGAAAGCGGAAGGTCACTGTGTTGTCAGGGTGGATTTCAGGGGATACGATTTCTCCATTTCCCCAGAGTGACTGCTGTGCGTTTGCCGCAAAGGCGATCAGCACTGCAGCGAGTGTCATTATAATGCGTTTCATTTCAGAGTGGTTTAGTCTCCTCAAAAATACAAAATTAAACTGTACCTTTGTGCTGATATGAAAAATTTGTTCGTCATGTTCGCAGCTCTTGCAGCCATGGCTGCATCCTGCACCCCGGGAGTGTCCGTCAGCACCGTAACGTCTTTCCCCACAGAGTCTTCGAGCGTCTGCTACCAGAGCAACCGCGCGCCTCTGCAGCACGAGCAGCTCATCAAGCTGCCCACCGGCAGCATCAAGCCGGAAGGCTGGCTCCTCAGGCAGCTGGAACTGCAGAAGGACGGCCTCAACGGTCATCTTGGCGAGATCAGCATCTGGCTCTCGAAGGAGGACAACGCCTGGCTCACCGACGGTGGCGCCTGGGGCTGGGAGGAAGTGCCCTACTGGCTTCGCGGCTACGCTTCACTGTCATACATCTTCGAGGATGAGGCCATGCTGGCCGAGGCAAGGCTGTGGATCGACGCGATACTCGGCTCTCAGCTGGAGAACGGCAACTTCGGCCCGTCCGGACGCATGCTGGAGCCCGGCGAGAACCAGGACTTCTGGCCGAACATGATAGCCCTGTGGATACTGCAGGACTGGTACGAGTACAGCGGCGACGAGCGCGTCATCCCCTTCATGACCAGATACTGCGAGTATCTGCTCTCAGTGCCTGACGAGCAGTTCCTCGAGAGCTACTGGGAGAACAGCCGCGGCGGCGACAATCTCTGGAGCGTCGTATGGCTCTACAACCGCACGGGAGACGAGAGGCTCATCGAACTTGGCGAGAAGATTCACAGGAACACCGCCGACTGGGCTCAGGCCGACGACCTGCCCAACTGGCACAACGTCAACATGGCCCAGGGCATACGCGAACCGGCCACATATTATCTCTTCAACGGCCGCGAGGACATGCTCCAGGCCAGCTACAACAGCTTCGAACTGTGCCGCAAGGACTTCGGACAGGTTCCCGGAGGCATGTTCGGTGGCGACGAGAACTGCCGCGAGGGCTTCATCGACCCGCGCCAGGGAACAGAGACCTGTGGCTTTGCCGAGCAGATGGCCAGCGACGAGATCATGGCCCTCATCACCGCCGACGAGAAGTGGTTCGCCAACTGCGAGGACATAGCGTTCAACGACTATCCGGCAGCGTTCATGCCCGACTACAAGGCTCTGCGCTACCTGACCTGCCCCAACATGACCGTGAGCGATTCCGAGAACCACCGTCCCGGCATCGACAACGGCGGCCCCTTCCTTGCCATGAATCCCTTCAGCAGCCGCTGCTGCCAGCATAACCACGGCTTCGCATGGCCCTTCTACAGCGAGTTCCTCGCAATGGCGACGCCCGACAACGGCCTCGCATTCGGCCTCTACAGCGCCTGCACGGTGCGCGCAAAGGTCGGCGCAAAGGCAGACGAGCTCGTGTTCAAGGAAGAGACTAACTATCCTTTCAGCGACAGCATCACCATCAGCATAGAGTCCGGAAGGGCAAGCTTCCCTCTGTATGTTCGCATTCCAGATTGGTGCGAAGGTGCCAGCATCATTCTGAACGGAGAGACTATTGCAGAAGACTGTGCAAGCGGCACATTCGCACGTGTTGAAGCTGACTGGAAGACAGGCGACAAACTTGTGGTGAATCTCCCCAAGAGCATCTCAAAGAGGGTTTGGGCAGCAAACAAGAACAGCGTGACCGTGGATTATGGTCCGCTCACCTTGTCGCTTAAAATTGAAGAGGCATACAGAAAGGTTGACAGCAAGGATACAGCTATCGGAGATTCGAAGTGGCAGGCCGGTGCCGATGCGTCAAAGTGGCCCTCATTCGAGATCTACGCCGATTCCGACTGGAACTATGCTCTCGACACCGATGCCGAAATCACAGTAGAAAAGGGAGAGTGGCCCGCTGACAACAATCCATTCACGCTGGAAGGATGCCCCCTGAGCTTCAAGACAAAGGGTCGCCTGGTTCCTTCATGGGACTTCGACGAATACGGGCTCACGGCAGTCCTTCCTTCCGAGGATGCTCCCAGGTCAGACAGGGTGGATGACATCACCCTCGTCCCCATGGGCGCCGCCAGACTCCGCATCTCCGCCTTCCCTCCCTGCAAGGAATAGGGTTTCACTCCATTTTCTTCATATCAGAAGCTTCAGGTCCTCGTATTTCATTCGGACGATTCTGGCTATCTGCTTGACTGACGTCTCTGTTTCCTTCTTCAGGACGGCGGCGAGTGTTCTTCGCTGTGAAACGGTGAGGTCGGCAATGCGATTCTTGCCGAAAAGAGATTGAGCCACGGCCAATGCTTTTTCCTTCACCTCCTGGTCGGGAAGGGAAACAAAGTCCTCCATCATTTCAGAGTTCACTTTCGGCTCGACTTTCTTGTTCAACTCGTAAGTGAAAGCAGCGGCTGTCCTGAAGAGCCGTTCCACACGTTCGTATTCAGTGTAACATCCTGGCCATATTGTTCCATCAGGGAGAACGAGCCAGTCCTGTGGCAAAGATTCGTGAGAGTTCAAGACTGATCTTTGTTCAAACAGGCTCATCGAATCCAGCCTTACGGCGTACTTTTTCACTAATGAGTTGTCGGTGAACTGCAAAGAGCCCGAACTCCATCTGTAACCTGTTGGGCTGAAAGGCAGAGCGGCGGCCATAGGATTTCTCAGAACATAGATTATCTTTTCAATCAAGGCGTTTCTATCAGGTATCAACCAAGTTCCAATGTCCCATTTCTTACCTCCAGATCCTTCCTCGGGGTGTCTTGAAAACCAAATTTCAGTTGAAGTCTTATAAGCTGTCATGAACTTCAGGCAATTTTCTTTAGTTCCATAGAGAATGAAATGAACATGGTTGTCCATCAGGCAGAAGGCGAAAATCAATACTGGAAATGATTTCTGCGATTTGACAAAACAGGTTGCGATTCTATTCATTCCCGCTATAAAAGATTTTACTGACGGAAACAGGACGTCGTCCTTAAGGCCATTGGTGGCGCAATGATAATAATGAGAGTTGTTCATAGACGTTTCGGTTTTGATTCAAATATACTTTTGGCATTCTGATTGAGCAAAAGCATTCGCCACATTTTCAAGTATTTTTCTTTTTTGTGACGAGACTCGGCTGAATTTCCCGGGATTTCCAGCCGACTCCCCCCTTCGACAAGGGGTTTCGACTGAAAACCCCATTGTTTTCAGCCCAAACTCAGCAAAAGTGCCCTCCTTGATTTCAATGGAGACCATGAATTTATTGATATTCGCAAAATAGTTTATTGTTTTTCGCAAAATTGGCATTACCTTTGCTTTGAAAAAATCAATATGAAACTTTCAAATCAAAAGGGAATCAAAACCATCAGCCTTATTGCACTTGCCATCGGAGCCTTATACCTGTTCTTTGTTTACTATAGAACTATCTGCTGTTTATGGTTCAACGATGCGCCCGATAGGATTATCTGGAGCACAGTGCAAAAACCTTGGCAGATCACCGTTCTGATCGGTTATGTCTTAGGAGCAACTGCCACGTTCGCCCTATGTGCAGCCATCGAGGTGAACATACTTAAAGGCTTGAAGTCCGGGAATCTCTTTCCTTCCAGGAATTTCATCCTGATTATCCTGACTGCCATAATGGTCGGGGTTACGCTATTCTTCAAGGCCAATGTCAATGATGTCATGAAAGGAGTCGAATGCTCTGTCCTTGACAGCAACTGCATATTCATTCCTCTTATCATCGTCATCTTCGGACTTCTTTACAAACAGGCATCCCTTGCCATGGAAGACAGCAATCTCGCTATATGATAACCATAAACCTTGACATAGTACTAGCAACCAGGCGGATGACTCTGAGCGAGTTGTCGGAAAAAGTGGACGTAAACCTGACGAACCTGTCCATCCTCAAGACAGGCAAGGCGAGGGCCATCCGTTTCACTACGCTCAATGCCATCTGCAGGGTTCTGGACTGCAAGCCTGGTGATATCCTTGATTACGAGCCGGATCCGGAAGGAATACAAGTTCTGGAAGACGAAGAAGATGCTTAAGCGACTGTGCATATCTGCTGTGCTGCTGTGCCTTTGCATATTGGAGATGAAGGCGCAGGACTATCCTGTCACCGTACTTGACGGACCGGACCTGCGGTTGGATTCATTGTCTGTGAACCCGTCTGCGAAGCCTGACGTCATGCCCATGCCGGCATTCCCACGCTTCCAGATGATGCAGGCCAGCCCGACATTGCTGATGCCTGTCTTCGAGACCAAGGAACAGCGCGCCGCACGCATCAACCGGCAGACTTACGATGCAGTCATGCTCTCGGTCGACCAGAACCTGTATTGGCACAGGACACCAAAGATTCCGAAGCAGTGGATGCCCGTGATCTTTGTGGCAAAGCTGTTCCTGTCCAATCAATACGCCTTCCCGGAAGGCTATGTTCCTCTCATGAACCATTCATTCCCGTTCATTTACGCCAAGACTCCGGGAATGGCACCATACGACAATCCCTACACCTCTGAGCAGTTCCCAAAATGCATTGAAACTGAATACGATGCAGCTACCGGAACATACAGGCAAGTCATGGTGGACTGGTCTGAACTACAGAAGAAGATGTCACAGAGCAGCTTCGGCCGGACCTACCAGCCCGTGCCGTCCATCCCCGTCACCCCCGTCGAAAGGATGATCGCGCATTGATCGTCAGCGGGGCTCGTAGAAGGCCTGGGGCCGGGTCATCTGCTGGGTGTAGACGCGGCCGAAGCGGTCGGTCACCTTTATTTCCAGAGTGGAGGTCGGCGACGAGGCGGTGACGCTGAAGATGTGGTCCGTAGTGCCGCAGGGATAGCTGACAGAATAGCCGTGCTCGTATTCGTAGGCCTCGTATGCCGCCAGGTAGAGAGGGTCCTTGACATTCTTCAGCTGCCTGACATCGAGCTGCCTGCCATTCTCCGAAACTGAGATCTTCCAGGACGGGTCGTAGTCCCAAACGTTGATGAGCACCTGGTTCGCCGTGGATTTCTGACCATAGCTGCCCACTGAATGCGTGAAGGTGGCCTTGTCGTCGTCGGTGGCGTGAGGCACCCATCCGTCAACGTCCATGCATATCTGGTTGCGGTCGTAGGTCCTGAACTGGAAATCGTCGGCGCAGCCGGTACCCTTGTACCTCCAGGAAATGCCGGTGCCGTCGACGTCGAGTACGCGATAGCCGCCCGGGGCACCGTCGGAGCAGAGATTCATCCCTGCCTTGCAGGCCGTGTCGGTCATCCACCACGCTCCGCAGACCGCACCCGAGTTGTTCTCGAAGATGTGTATGCTGCGCGACAGCATGTCCACGTTGTACACCACGTGGGTGTGCCCGGTGAGGAACTGCACGTAGTCGAAGCCGCTGAAGCACCTGATGACTTCGCTGAAGTTGTAGATATAGCTGCTGGCATCGTTGCGGTAGAGGGGCACGTGCATCGCCACCAGCACGGGAGTGGACCTGTCGACTTGCTCGAGGTCCTTCTTCAGCCAGGCGAGCTGCTCCTTGCTGATCTGCGGGAGGAAGCTGCGCTGGCCCTGGCTGGTGTTGTTATACTGCACATCGTCAAGCACTATGTAGTGCTCCCCGCCCACGTTGAAGCTGTAGTGGTTGGGGCACAGCATCTGCTCGTAGGTGCTCTCGGCCGCGGCGTCCCCCACGAAGGAAGGGTCGTTGTCGTGGTTGCCCATCGAGTGATATATCTGAAAACCTGAAAAATCTCGCTGAATCTCACGCCTGTACTCCTCCAGGCCATAGTTGTTGGACTCCCAGAAAAGGTCCCAGGTCATGTCGCCGAGCGTCAGCGCATACACCGGTACGTCGGACGAGGCGACGAGCTCGTTCACCTCCGAAGCGAACTCTCGGAACTGGGAGATGTCGCTGCAGAAGCTGCGGCCGGCAAGATGCATGTCGCCGAACGCCAGCATCCTGTAGCTGCTCTGGTCAGCCGGGACGAGCTTGAAGTCGACCCGCTCCAGCTCATTGGGCCGGCGGGTAAGGCGGGCGAAGAATTTCGGGAGGACGCCGTCGCTGAGAGGCTCGTATCCTGAGGGAACGGACATGAACACGCTGCCCTGTGACTTGTCGGACTTGAGCGCATACCTGCCATCCTTATCGGTCAAGGTGACCTCGATGCCATCGGAAATTACCACACCATTTATTCCTTTGCCATCGGAAGTCACCTCTCCGAAAATGGTCACGTCTTCATTTACAGTCTCCTGCTTCTCGGCGGGCTCCTTTTCACAGGATACCGCCAGGCAGAGCAGTAGCAGAACACGTAATAATCTGTCTGTCAGCTTCATATCTCTTCAAGTCCCTTGATGCCGTCGCGGTCGAGTTTGAGTCTGAAGCGCTTATATTCCGTAACATCGCCGTACCTGTACTGGAGCACGATGTTCACATGATATTCCTTGCTGCAGGGCACGGCCTGCAGTTCATCCTGCCCGTCAAGCAGGTAGAAGGTCTGCTCGGGGTCGTCCATCTTTCTGAGGAAAGGACGCACCTGCAGACGTATTATGTCGTTCACACCGCTGAAGCGGTAGGTGCTCACCGCTTCCATGCGGGCGCGGTCAAGCTTGACCTTCTTGCGGTAGAGGAGGACGTTCTCGTCGGTGAAATGGTTCTCGGCCGAGAAAAGATGGGAACTTCCGCGGAGGGCATCCACCTCAGCGGGAATCTTGTTCTTGGGGATGAAGTCCACCGCCTCCTTGAGTTCTCCTATCTCGGTGTCGTGTATGCTTATCTTGGCCTTGTTGTCGTAGTATCTGTCGCCAAGTCTGTGCGCGAACCAGAAGCGCATGAGCTCCTTTATGCGGTCCTTCAGCATGTAGCTGATGATCAGCGCGATGAACAGCGGCCATGTGAGGTTGCCGAAATGCCGCTGGAAGGCCCATGCGACCAAGGTCGCGAAGATCATCGCCAGACCGGCGGCAAGACTGTAGTAGGCCTGCTCCACCACCACACCATCGCGTTTCTTGGGAACGCGTAGGTAGAGCAGGCTTTCTACGTATTTCTTGAGCACGCCACGACGATGCAGGAAAGCGGCATTGTCGTCGTCTGCGCTTATCTTGGGATACCCACAGGCTTCGCGGCGGCCGTCAACCTCGCGCAGGAGGCCGGCGACGTAAGGGTCCTTGCCTTCTGCGTAGATGGCGACGCAGTTCTGCGCCACCGCATTCAGCAGGAACTCGCCGCAGTATTCATGGCATTCCTTGTGTCTGAGCCCGATCTCGGATGTACGCATGCCGTCGACTGCGGCAAGGATGGCGCGGACATCGGCCACAAATGCCTCGCAGAGAGCCTTGCGTTCGTTTCCGGACGCCTCAAGCACCTGCATGCGCTGGGCCCTCATCGAACTCTTGACAATGGCGCAGAAAAGCTTCATCTGGTATTCGTGGTCGGCGTCGGCAGCGTTGCTGACGTTGTTCAGGGGCACGGCCTCGCCGCCGACTATGTCGCACAGCCGGAACTGCGGGGTTATGAGGCGGATGTTCGACTTGACGCTGCGAGAGAACTCGGCGTGTGTGAAGGATGCCGGGGTTATGTCCAGCGAGGAGGGCACAAAAATCCACATGCCGACCTTGAAATTGCTTTCCTCAGGCTGGCTGTCTGCCACAAAACCCATCTTGAACTCGACGGAGTAGCGGTCGTGTATCCTTGTGTTTACCTCTATCATCAGAACAGACCGGGAGTCACGCCCATCCATTTGAGGACGGTGCCTCCCCATAGCAGAATCAGAAGCCAGGAGATGGTCATCATGGTGATGCCGTACTTGAACGCATCAGTCTGGCTGTACATGTTGGTATTGTAGAGCAAAGCCGCGGGCTTGCTGTTGAACGGCAGTACGTATACGTGCTCGATGAGCATGGAGACGGGAAGGGCGATGCTCATGGGCGGGAAGCCGAAACGGGTCTCAACGCCCAGGGCGATGGGCACGAACACCATGGTACGTATGGTCTTGCTCTGGAACACGAGGCCGGAGTACATCATGAGGAAGGTGAGAATCATGTAGAGCACCCAGTAAGGCGTGCTGGAGGTGATTCCCATGGCGTCGAACGCGGCATTCACCATGGTGTTGGGGAGGTCGGTCGCATTCAGACCGCTACCGAGCGTATAGGCGCCAGCCGAGAACAGCATCAGATGCCAAGGAATGTCTACGTCATTCCATTTTACCACACCAATTTTAGGCATCAAAGCCAGGATGGCGCCTATCAGCGCTACGATAGTTTCATCAATGTCATGGAAGGTGCCCTTGGTCACCCAGAGGATGAGCACGAGCATGAAGATTGCGACTGCCTTCCATTCCTCGGGCTTCATCCTGCCCATGGCGTCTAGCTCTGTCTTGAGGCGGTCGAGGCCGCCCTCGATCTGAGGCTTCTGCTCTTCCTTTTTCATGGGGAAGAACACGTACATGCCGAGCAGCAGGCCGACTATGAGGATGAGCACGCTCATGGGACCGACGGCAACGAGCCACTGCGAGTAGCCGAAGTTGCAGGATCCGAGGTAACCGAGGATAAGGGATATTGCAAGCAGGTGTGCACCGGAACCGGTGTAGAACGCATTGGCGCCGATGTTCACCTGGAACAGATTCTGAATTACGAGGTTGCGGCCGAAGTTGTTGCGGTTGCCGTCAGAGGCACCGTAGATGGCGCATACCACCATGAAGATAGGGAGCATTATGGTAGCCTTCACCGTGGTGGCGGAGATGAAGGCAGACAGCACGAGGTTGATCACAAGGAAGCTCCAGAGAACTCCCTTGGCGCTCTTGCCGAACTTTATGACGAAGGCCAGCGCCAGGCGCTTGGCGAACTGGGTCTTGACCAGCATGCTGGCCAGGACGAAGCTGAGGATGTTCAGCCACATGACAGGGTGGCCGAGCTGGGCAAGGGCCTCCTTCTGCGTGGTGACGTTGAAGAGGACTATGCCGAGGATGACGAGCAGAGAGGTCAGATAGTTTGGAATGGCCTCGGTCATCCAGAGAATGAGGCTCGCCACGAAGATGGCAAGCATGGAGTAGCAGGCTCTGATGAACCCTTCGGGGCCCAGCACGCCAAGGCGCTTTGCAGCTGTGGCGGCCAGGCCGTCGGGATTCAGGTTGTCGATGAACCCAATGTGACTGAACCAGTTGATCCAGATGAAGACTAAGAGAGCAATGGGACCGCCGAGGCGTGCCATCCACGTCTCGAACTTCGACTTCTGCATCTTGGGCAGCTTCTCGATACGGTAGTTATTCATGTCAAGCGGGTCGAATCCCGCTCCCATCGTCTTCTGATCAGCCATTATTTCCAGTTCTTATAAGGGTTCTTCATGAGCATTGAGTTGAAGTACTTGGGGTCGCCGGTGACCTCCTCGCCAAGCCACTCGGGCTTGTCGAAGGGCTCGTTCTCGTCAGCGAGCTCGACCTCTGCAACGGTAAGACCGTCATTGTCGCCGTAGAACTCGTCGACTTCCCAGGTATGCACACCGTCAGTGTTCTTGACGAGGTAGCGGGTCTTGTCGATCACGCCGGGCTCTGCGATCTCAAGCAGCGCCTTCACGTCCTCGACGGGAATCTCCTTCTCCCACTCGAAACGGGCTGCGCCTGATGCGTTGCCGATTCCCTTGATGGTGATGAAGCCCTTCTCGCCCTTCACGCGGATGCGGACGGTACGCTCGGGAACTGATGAAAGATAACCCTGGGTGATGCGGGTTGCCTTGAAGGCGGCCTCCTTGAAGTCGCCCTTCACGAGGAACTTTTTCTCGATTTCCTGTGCCATGGACTATTCGTTTGCAAGAGGTTTGTCTGACATGCCGATCACACGCTTGATGGCCTGGAGGTAGTTGATGTTCTCAACACCCTCGAGACCGCAGTCAGCGATGGTCTTCTTGATGTCCTCGATCTCTGTTGACTCTGAGTTGATGGTAACGACCTTTGCGCCGTTGATGAGCACGTTGCCCACCTCGCAGATGGTGTCGTTCACCATGTAGCCGAAGCGCTGCTTGTGCACGCGCACTGCTGCAAGGTCAGGGTTGGCCTTGACCATGGCGATGAACTCGTCGTAGGTGTACTCGTCCTTGGTGAGGGCGGGCATCTCGACCATGAATGCGGGGAACACTTCCTTCTCGAGAACCTCGCGGCTGATGGGGAACTCGCCCTTCATGAGGGGGTTCCACTGCTCGAGACCGTCGACTGTCTGGACGTAGGTCTTGATGTCCATCTTGCCGTTACGGATCTTGGTGTTGTTGATATCGTTCTTGCGTGAGATGATATAGATCTCGTCGCTGCTGCGCTCCCATACCTTCTCAGGGACGGGGACAGACAGACGGGCCATACGTTTGTGAGCTTCGCAGAAGCACTGACCGAAGCTGCGGAATTCAAAGCGAGGCTTGCTGATCTCGCCGATCTTCATTTCTTCTTTTGCCATTATTATTTGTTGATTAAATGTTATTCAAGTCCTTCCACGAGTTCTGTTCCCTCGGCGTTCACAGCGCCGGGAGTAGCCTCGGCATGATACCACTTGCCGTCAGCGTTCTTGCTGTATGAAGCAGGTGCCGTCTTTGCGATGGCGGTGAGGTTGAATGCCTCGACTGAGGCACCCTCTGCGTCAAGGATCTCGACCTTCACGTTCTTCTTTGCAGAAAGTCCGCTATGGAAGACGAGAGCCTCGTCATATCCTTCATGGGCAGCGCCTGCAACCACTACGTCCTCGCTGTAGAGAAGAAGGAACGCACCGGCCTCGACCTTCTGGCTGCCAGTCCAGACGTCGGTTCCGTCCTTCTGGATCTTGTATCCCGTAAGGTCGATTGCAGCCTCGCCGCAGTTGTAGAGCTCGATGAACTTGTCGTTGCCGTTGAGCTCGTTGAGGATGATGACACCCTTGGGCTCAGGCTTTACGGTACCGCCTGCGTTGCTTGCGCCGATGGTGCCTGCTGAGAAGAGAACCCACTCGTCAGCACCGTCGGTCTTGCGGCCGTAGGTCTCGCTGTCCTCGACTGTGACGACATTGGTGAGGTTGTCGATGTGGTCCATCTCCTCGCCTTCAGCATTCGCAAGCTTGAGGTCGAAGCCCTTGCTGCCGCTGATGCCGAAGGTAGGGCCGTTGGCAGCATCGCTCTGCTTTGCGGTATATACTACGAAGCCGCCTGCGGGGATGGTTCCCATGCCTGCAGGAACGGTCCAGGTGTCCTTGCTGTCCTTGGTGAATACGTAGCCGGCGATGTCGACGTCAGCCTCGCCTGCGTTGTATATCTCGATCTTCTTGTCGCCGCAGCTGATCTCGTTGATGAACACCTTGACCTCTGCGGGCTCGGGGTCATCACCCTTGATGGTGCCGCCAGCGTTGCTTGCGCCGATGGTGCCTGCTGAGAAAACAACCCAGGTTGAAGCGCCGTCGGTCTTGCGGCCGAGGGTCTCTGTATCCTCAAGTGTGGTGAAGGTTGCTGATTCGGCTGAATTGTCGATGGCGTCGATTGCAGTGTCGCCTGCCGTAAGAGCGAGCGTGAATCCCTTGGTGCCGCTGATTCCGAACATGGGACCGGTGGATGCGTCAGCCTGCTTTGCGGTATATACCACGAAGCCGCCTGCGGGGATGTTGCCCATTCCTGCGGGAACTGTCCAGGTGTCGCTGCCGTCCTTGGTGAACACATAGCCGGCGATGTCGACTTCCTTGCTCTCGGCGTTGTAGACCTCGATCTTCTTCTCGCCGCAGCTGATCTCGTTGATGAAGACCTTGTATGCGGTCACCGTGGGCTGGTCGGGTTCCTCGGGCTGCTCAGGCTGCTCGGGCTCCTCGGGTTCCTCAGGAACGTCACCTGCCACAAGGCCCTCGACAGCCTCGGTGCCGTCTACATTGGGCTTGCCGGGAGTAGCGTCAGCGTGATACCAGTTGCCGTCAGAGTTACGGCTGTACGATGCGGGAGCTGTCTTCTTGCAGTCCTTCAGGTTGAAGTCGTCGATGATTGCGCTTGCGGGGCTGAAGAGGATGATCCTGACGGCCTTCTTAGCAGAGAGTCCGCTGTGGAAGATGAGTGCCTCGGGATATCCTTCCTGTGCGCCGCCGCTTACACATACGTCTTCGCTGTAGAGGAGGAGGTACTCGCCGGGAGCGATGTCGCGTGCGTCGCAGGTCCAGGTGATGTTGTCCTCGGTGTCCTTTGCGATGTATACGCCTGCAAGAGGAATGGCCTCGGTGCCCTTGTTGTAGAGCTCGATGAACTTGTCGTTACCGTTGAGCTCGTTGAGGATGAGGCCGCTGTAGTCGATGGGAGTGGCGCCGACAACGTACTTGACGACGGGTGACTTGGCAGTTGCCGTGGCGGTCTTGGCCTCGATGTAGTAGCTCACCTCGGTATCGAGGGGCTGTGCGGGGATGACTGCGGTGTAGAGCTCGGATGCGCCGGTCATGGCGACCTTCTGCTCTGAAGCCGAACCTGCGCTGTAGTAGAGGTTCACCTCCTTCACTGCAACGAGTGAGGATACCTTTGCGCTTACTGTCACGGGGGTGGTCTCGGTATAGGCCACCGTGTTCTTTATGTCGCTGATGGTTGCACCTCCGTACACCTCGTCCTTAAGGCAGGAAGAGAGTACCAGAGGAAGGGCCATTGCCAAAACTGCAAATATCTTTTTCATATCTCTTTGTCTTTAGAAGTCGATTTCCATACGTAATGACAGCATGCTGTAGTCAACACCTGACTTGCCGGCTGCATTTGCAACCTTGGTGTAGTCCTTGGTGGGCTGGCCGGCTGCATCGGTTCCTACATAGAACTTGTTGCCCTTGCCGTTTGCATAGCGGTCATTGTTGTTGTACTGGTAGTTGACCATGATCTTGCAATGGTTGTTGATGTAGTAGTTCAGGCCAAGGGCATACGCCTCAGCTGCACCTGCAGGGCCGCTCTGGAGTCCGTTGAAGTCGATGAACTCGTAGCGGGCGCAGAGCTCGATGTCGCCCCAGCTCTGGCCTCTCTGCACACGTGTGAACTTTGCACCGTTGCTGTCATAGCGCTGACGGCCGCCGAAGAGCAGCCAGCCTGCCTGTGCGTACCAGCCCCAGAGGTGTGAGCAGTCCTTGGCTCCGATGACGTAGTTGTCATCTGCCATGTAGGCGCCCTCCCAGCGGAGACCCTTCCAGTAACCTGCAACCTCGGCCGTATAGAGGATGTCGTGGTCGGTGTTGGTGATCTCGTCGGTGTCGATGTACTTCTTACGGTTCATGCCGTTGGAATTGCGGGTGCTGAAACGGACTGAAGGCTTGCCTGAAGTTGCAACGGCCTCGTCGTCAACCTTGGGGGTACGGTAGGAACCGGCAGCGGCGAAGTGCAGACCCCAGTCCTTCTGGTCCCAACCGGGCATCACGACGATCTTGCCGGTGTAGCTGATACCGGGATTCACGCCGAAGTCCTTGTTTGCATCCTCCACGAAAGTGCGGGTCTCAAGGTTGTCGATGGTCTGGAAGAACGCACCGCCGGAGAGCCACAGCCAGTCCTTTGCGAACTTGATGTTGGCACCGATGTGACGTGAAGGTGCGAGGGCCTGTGCAACCATAGGGCGCTCCATGAACTGGAGGTAGCGTGATGAGTTGTTTCTCTGGATAGAGAAGAATTCCTTGAAGTTACCTACCTGGATCTCGGTGTAGGGAATACCGTCGTAACGGATGATGGCGTCCTTGAGCTCAAACACGCCGTTTGCCATGTCCATGTCGACCTCACCATACCACTTGGGGGTGATCTGTGCCTTCACGGCAAAACGGGCGCGGCGGATCTGTGCACCGTTACCTATCTCGTCGGCATAGTCGGGGGCTCCCCAGAAAACGGCCGCATCGGCCTGTACTCGGTTGTCGAGCCAGATCTTGTAGCTGTTGTCCTTGGAACGGAGCACGAGGATTCCGTCCTGAGCCTCAGCCACGAGCTTCTTGGAGTCAACCTTGACTCCGTACTGATTGTACTGTGCCTCCTCTTCTTCCTGCGCTGTGGCAAATGCGCCAAAGCAGCAGAGGGTGGCCAAAACAAGCAATGTTTTCTTCATAATGTGTTAAACGTGTGGTTAAATGTTTTTGATGAATTCTGTAAGGTTCTGACCGCGCTCGAGCCCCATCTTGGTACGGAGACGATGGCGCTCCACCTCCACGCTCTTGGGAGAGATGTTGAGCACGTCAGCTATGTATTTGGTAGAATATTCAAGCCTGAGAAGTGTGGCGAGCTTGCGCTCCTGGGCCGACAGATTGGGGAAGCGGGAAGCGAGACGCACCGAAAAGTCCTTGTGAAGCTGCTCAACCTGGGCATAGAAGTCATTCTGGTCGCCGGTGAGGTTGCGGCGCAGGCTCAACTGGGTCTTGGCCTCGTGCAGGAGGGCGTCGCGGGACTCGTCGTCCTTGGAAAGCTCGGCCTTCTGGAGTATGTCATAGATGCTGTCGATGAAGCCCTTCTGCTCGGAAATCTTCTCAACCACGCCCGTGGTCTCCTTGCGCTTGAGGTCCAGCAGGTTCTGGAGATGGTCGTTCTCCATCTTCATGATCTGGGCCTCCATCTCGGAGATCCTGCGGTTGTTGCTCAGCAGCTCATCTTCCTGGGCAAGCATGCGGGAGTCGGAACGGCGCTTGCTGTTCCTGGCGCGCACTATCATGACCAGCAGGAAGATAACGAGCACCAGCACCGTTGCGGCGGCGACCATGAGTATGGCATATCCGTGGGCAGACTTGAGTCCGGAGCCGGGAAGGATGATGAATCCGCACAAAAGGGAAACGATGAAAGCGGCGGATGACAGTATGATAGGAAGGGAGCGGGATTCCACAATGAGGTCCCTGCGGCTCTGGGAGCGTATGGTCATTACCGACAGCTGGTCGGAAACCTTGATGGCATGCTGGGCAATCTCCTCGATATGTAGGGCGAAGTAGCGCAGATGGAACTTCTCGCTGAGCTTGAGCCTGTCGAACTCATGGAAGACCTTGCGCTTGAGGGCCTTAGCCTGACGGTCGGCCTCCTTATGGTAAAAATATACCCGGCGCACCAGGTCTGGGATGGTGTCCGGGGATGTGAAGAAAGCCTTGCATGCAGGAATGGTATTGGCAACTGAACTTGTGCTCAGCTGCATGAGCTTGAGGAAATCGGCATTGAGCTCTTCAGGAATGTTAGGAGTCTCGATCTCAAGCTGATAGATGTCGTTGTACAGGGCCGAGATGATGATGTAGAGAAGGTCGAGAAGGCGAAGAATGTCTCCATGGGTGTTGGAGAAACCACGACGGCTGTACAATGACTTCTCAAGTTCCCTTCGCAGAGTGCTGGACTCGTTCTCGAGCTTCACTATAGTCTGGATGTTCCCGTTCAGGGCAGACATATCATGGTAAAGATAGTTCTTGAACCCCTCTTCGAACACCAGAAGGCTCTGGTCGACGAGGTTGCAGAACTTGTCGATGTTATCGTAGAGAGATCCGTATTTCTTGTTTCTTCCCATAGTATTCATAACAAATTTAACATTTATAGGTGAATATTAACTGTATAGTATGTGTTAAGGTGTGGTTAAGGCCTAAGATTGTAAAGTTTGTTAAGGTCAGCTAAATCATTATTATGCAAAGATATAAAAAATATGATGTTAAGTTTGTATGAGGACCGACAAATACGGAAAGAGAAATTTTGTATAGGTAGAATATAAAAAAAAGCCGACACAATGTGCCGGCTTTCCGATATTCCGTTCAGACTTACATGAGGTCGAGAGACTTCAGGTACTCCACGCTCTTGGCTACGTTCTGAAGGCGGTCGAGACCCTGGCTGGGCTCATCCTGCTCGACGCAGAGCCACTGGGCACCACCGTCGATGGCGGCCTTGATGACTGCGGGGATGTCTACCTGGCCCATTCCAACGGGACGGTACTCGAACCAGCCGCCGTCATCCTTCATGGCATTGTCGGTGCTGATGCCGATGAGTGCGTAGGGTGCAGAGCTGAGCTTGCCCTCGAGATAGTAGTCCTTGAGATGAACGACGGGAATGTTGCCTGCGTACTTTGCAAGGACCTCGGCGGGATCGAAGCCTGCATAGCTTACCCAGCATACGTCAGGCTCGTTCTGAAGCTTCACGCGGTCGTTTGAAGAGAAGATGTAGTCGTATCCGACAGTGCCGTCCTCAAGAGTCACGAACTCGAAGTCGTGGTTGTGATAGAGGAGCTGGAATCCTGCAGCGTGAACCTTCTCGCCGATCTCACCGATCTTGGCGACGGTCTTCTTGAACTGCTTAGGGTCGATGCCAGGACGGCTCGCCTCGTCCATGTAGGGGAACACGAGGTACTGTACGCCAAGGATGAGGTTGTCCTCGATCACCTTGTCGACGTCGTCGATCATTGCCTGGAAGGGAACGTGGTTGGAGAACGGGATGAGACCGAGCTCGGTGCACCACTGCTTGATCTGGGTAGGAGTGTTTCCGTAGTACTCGCCGTAGAACTCGACTCCGGCATAGCCCATTTCACGTACGGCCTTGAGTGTGCCGTAGAAATCCTTCTCCAGGTCGGTCCTGACGCTGTAGAGCTGTACACCGATGGGGAGCTTCTTTGCGAACTGATGGCAGCAACATTCGTCCTGCTTGCAGCAGCTCTTTGAACAGTTGTTTGCGCATGAGCTGAGGCAGAGTACTGCAACCAGGGCTGCGCTGATGATGGTTCTTACTTTCATTTTATTCTTTATTTATGATTGAACGGTAAAGTGCGGCAACCTTCTCCCAGACCTCTGCTGAGGTGAGGATGCCTGATTCGCGTATCGCGTTGTTCTGGAAAGCGTCTACGCTCAGATTGTCGCTGACGATCTTTATGGCGCCCACCATCTCCAAAGGGAAGGCGGCCATGTAATTGAGCTCCATGTCGAACAGGGTGGGCTCAACCTTGTCGGATTCAGTGACGAAGGAGTTGCTCGTATAACAAGGGAAACCCTCTCCACCAAGGCAGAGAGGATTGTTATGGTCGACGAACTTGTAGGCGTCACTCATCAGGCGGAAGGTCTGGCTGACCGCGGTAACGGTGCCTATTGTCAGCGAATTGCTGCCGGCGTAGCCTATGTTGAAGACCTTTGTGCCGGCGGGGATTCCGCAGCAGGTCTTTATGACGTTAGATGCACCCACTCCGGTGCGCACACATTCGGCCTCAGGCAGATACTTCTGCACCATGCGGGCCTCGGCCTCTTCGGCCACAAGAATGATAATCCTGTTATTCATCGTCTCCTGGTTGATATTCGAGCAGGTCGCCGGGCTGGCAGTCCAGCGCCTTGCAGATTGCGGCCAGCGTGCTGAAACGTATGGCCTTGGCCTTGCCCGTCTTCAGAATAGACAGGTTCGTGGCCGAAATTCCTATCTTGTCGGCAAGCTCGCCGGAGGACATCTTCCTCCGGGCGAGCATTACGTCAACATTCACTATTATCGGCATGGCTTACTCTCCCTTGACTTCGTCAGCGGCCTCGGCAGCGGGAGCCTCTGTGCCCTTCAGGTAGTTAGGAAGGCTGAGTCCTGCCATCTTGAAGAGGTCCTCAAGCGGGGGAACAGCGCCCATCATGCCTGAGATGAAATTGGATGTGGCGGTCTTTCCGTCCTTGGCATTGCCACCGTCCCAGACAGTGACCTTGTCGATCTTTATGCCCTTGACAGCCTCCACCTGAGTCTTGACGAGCTCGGGCAGCTTGTCGGAGATGAGCATTGTAATGGCGTCCTTCGCGTCTCCACCGGCTGCAGCGACCAGCTGGTTGAAACCTTCGGCCTGCTTGGAGAGGATCTCGAGGGTACCGCGTGCCTGTGCGTCCATCTTTGCGAAAATTGCGTCGGCCTGACCCTGAGCCTCGCGGCGGAGCTTCTCGGCCTCGGCCTCGGCGGCGATGATCATCTTCTGCTTCTCGATCTCGGCGGCAACCACGATGTTGGCCTGCTGTGTAGCCTTCTCACGCTCGGCACGGGCAAGCTCGGCGTCACGCTCTGACTTGTAGGCCTCCTCGAGGGCCTTTGCGGCCTGAACCTTCTCGGCAGCGACTGCAAGTCTCTCAGCCTCAGCGGCTCTCTCACGACGGGTAGCGTCTGAGTTGGCGATGGCGATCTTGGAGTTGTTCTCTCCCTCGACTGCGAGAGCGTTGGCCTCGGCGGTCTTGATACGGGTGTCGCGGGAAGTCTCGGCGATACGGATGTCCTTGTCTCGGTCGGCCTCTGCCTTACCGATCTCACCGAAGCGGTTCTGCTCGGCAACGCTCTTCTTCGCGTCGTTGATTGCCTTTGCGGCAGCCTCCTTACCGAGGGCCTCGATGTATCCTGACTCGTCGCGGATATCAGTGACGTTCACGTTGATGAGCTTGAGACCGATCTTGCGGAGCTCAGCCTCCACGTTGGTGCTGACGTTGGCGAGGAACTTGTCGCGGTCGGCGTTGATCTCCTCGATGTCCATGGTGGCGATGACCAGACGCAGCTGACCGAAGAGGATATCGGTGGCGATGTTGCGGATGTCGTCGATCTTGAGTCCGAGCAGACGCTCTGCGGCGTTGGTCATGTTCTCGGGCTCGGTGCTGATGCCGACGGTGAAGCGGCAGGGCACGTCAACGCGGATGTTCTGCTTTGACAGCGCGTTGGTAAGGTTGCACTCGATGCTTATGGGAGTAAGGTCGAGGAATGAATAGCTCTGGAATACGGGCCAGATGAAGGATGCTCCACCGTGGATGCATCGTGCTGAAGATACGGAACCCTGCTTGTTCTTGCCGGTCTTACCGTAGATTACGAGAATCTTGTCTGAGGGGCAGCGCTTGTAGCGCGCGAGGATTGCGGCGAAGGTCACGAAGACCACGGCCACGAGAATGAGGATCAAATACAAGTCCATAGTATCAGATTATTAATGTGTTTACTTCTTCCACGAGAAGGGTGCTGGCCGAAACGACCTCGACCACCCTGATGTCGGCGCCGGTGGGCAGAGCGTCGCCGTCGGTGACGGCATTGTACTCGCGCACGGCATTGTTGATGGTTATCTGCACCTTGCCTTCGCCCTTACGCTCGGCGGGAATGGACAGATATACCTTTCCTGTGCAGTCGACGGCCGATTTGTACACGTCGATGTTGCCTGACTCCTGCATGCCGCTGATCCACTTGAAGAGGAGCATCACCACGGCAACGAGTCCTATACCTATGATGGCCGCAACGGTGAAGAGAACGCCCTGGGATGCTATCTGGCCCTTCAGGAGAACTGAGGTCCAGCCGAAGCCGAGGCAGAAGTTCACAAAGTTGCGGAAAGTCAGAAGGCCCATGCCGGAATGGCCGGCCGTGCCGTCGATGTCAGCTCCACCGGCGTCGAAGTCGGTGTCGAAGTCGGTGTTGAAATCAGTGTCAGCACCTATAAATGTCATAATAGACTGAATCACAAAGATGAGGGATGCTGCGAGCGTGATGCCCCAGAGAATCTTCATCATTGCATCAAGAGATGTCCACCATTCGATCATAATTGTACCTTGTTTTTCGCAAAGATATAAATTATTTATCGTAAAACAACAATTATTTAATATTTTTTCGTAAAATTTTGTTCTTAGACCAAGTTTGGCTATTTTTGTTCCAAACAATGACCATAATGAATCATCTCAAACTCATCGTCGCCGCAGGAGCAATCATCCTCAGCGCATCGGCCTGCAAGCAGCAGGAAGTCACGGCAGAACAGCGCATCAACATCATTTTCGACACCGATATCGGCAACGACATCGACGATACCGAGGCCCTCTGCCTCCTGAACCACAAGATCGACGAGGGAAAGATCAACCTTCTTGGCGTATGCCTCAACAAGGAAGGTGAGAACACCGCAAAGTTCGTAGACATAGTCAATACATTCTACGGCCATGCCAGCATGATTCCCGTAGGCCGCGCACGCAACAACGGCGGTGACGGCACCGACCAGGAGGAGAACTATGCAGGCCAGACTGTGAAGCTCACAGCCGAAGACGGCAGCCCGCTCTTCAAGACCACCGGAATCGGCTACGAGGACCTTCCCGACTCGCATATCCTTTACAGGAAGCTCCTTGCCGAGGCTGAGGACAATTCAGTGATCGTGGTTTCCGTAGGATTCCTGACCAACCTCGCACGCCTGCTCGACACTCCCGCCGACGAGTACTCTCCCCTTACAGGAAAGGAGCTCATCGAGAAGAAGGTGAAGATGCTCAGCATCATGGCCGGCCGTTTCAAGGACGAGGCGCCCGAGTACAACGTCATGATCAACATTCCCTCGGCTAAGAAGCTCTTCGCAGAGTGGCCCGGCGAGATCGTCTGCAGCCCCTGGGAGATCGGCGAGGCAGTAAGGTATCCTGGCGAGAGCATCCTGAACGACTACGAGTGGGCCGGCGCCCATCCCCTGAAGGAGTCCTACATCCGCTGGGCCGGAGAGATGCCTTACGACAACTATATGTTCGACCCTACTGCCGTCCTCTTCGCAATCGAAGGTGATTCGATGTGCACTCTCACCGAGCCCGGCTTCATAGCAGTCGACGACGAAGGCGTGACCAGATACACACCCGACCCCGCCGGCAAGCACCGCTACTTCACCGTGAACGAGGAGCAGGCCAAGGCCATGGTAGATTATTTCAAGGAGAACCTGACAGCCAAGCCGGCGTGCTGGGCTGAATAAAACAAGCTCTGAACAAAGCAAAAGAGGCAGGTCCTGACGGCCTGCCTCTTTCATTGATAATTATTATTCAATAGGTTAAGTATTATTTTTGACAGCGTTGAGATAGTTCATAAGCTCAACGGCATTGTTCACACCCAGCTTGCGATAGATGGCGTTCCTATGGAATTCCACCGTGCGCACGCTGATGTTCAGATGGTCGGCTATCTCCTTGTTGAGAAGGCCGTCGGCAATGAGCGCGGCTATCTCGCTCTCACGCTTTGTCAGCTTGACGTTGGCCACGTCGACTAGCTCGGAGGCGATGCGGGACACCTCGTCCCGAACATGCTCGTCGGCTATGGCCTTTGATATCTCAAGGAGCTGGTCCTTCTGCTCATTTGCCTTGCGGAGGCTCTCGTTCTGCTCCTCCTGCATGTGGGAAATCTTTTTGAGATTGCGGTTGTTCGCCCATAGGAAAACCACAACCAGCATCAGGATCATCAGCAGACTGCAAAGGAAGGCAAAACGCAGACGCTGGTTGCGTATTATCTGCTCACGCTCCTTCAGAGGGAAGTCTATGTTGTACAGGGCGAGCTTCGCCGCAAGGACCTTGAGGGCAGGGTGGAAGTCGAGCGAGTCCGCCTTGGCGGCATACATGGCACTGAGTGCATCATCTTCACCCTCATACAGCCTGGCAAGGGCCATATAGGCTTCATAATGCGGCGACATGTCAATAAGATTTGATGTATCATACCCAACGATCCGTCTATAATATTCCGCGGCAGCATCACGGTCACCTCGCGCCTCAGCATATGACGCCAGCTTCGACAGATAGACCGACACAAACATGTTGTCTGTATAGCGATATGCCGTTTCTTCCGCCTCACGGAAGCATTTCTCCGCAGCGATGGAGTCACCCATGGCCTCCATGCAAAGACCTGTATCATAGCTCTGCTTGGAATTGATACGGTTTTCCTTTGCCGTCGTGTACGTCTTTGCCGTGTCGATGACGGCAAGTGCTTCCTCATATCTGCCCTGGGCAATCAGTATGTCGGTCAGTTCCCCATATCGTACGGCAACGGTGGCCCTGCGGTTGAGTGCCTTGTCGATGCATATACTGCGGCGCAGGTACTTTACGGCCTCTTCGTATTCACCACTGGTCTTGTAGATCTTTGCAGCGGACGAAAGCGATGCGCTCAGCAGCATGATGTCGGGGATGGCACGCATCTCTTTGTCTTCTGCACATCTGACATAGCACTTACATAAGTAGTCCCTCGCCACTTCCTCGTCACCGCTTGCAAAATACGCCTCGCCAAGAATGCACCATGCCTTCAGACAGGTGTTGGTATCACCGGCCTTTTCGGCTTCTTCAGCCAACTGCTGCGCCATCTTGATGGCCTGAGAATATCGGCCTGCATGAGAAAGAGAATCCGCCAAGCTCAGAGAAGGAGTCTGCGCCATGAGCACATGACATGACAAAGCAAGGAACAATATGACGAATACCTTTTTCATAAGCCAACAAGAAAAGGGTACAAGCAACACTCAAAGAGTATCGACCACTACCACCCGGCACTCGGCAACAACCACACCTTTGTTACCTAATGCATGGTGACTTCAGATTGTCACCTGCACCCTTGTAATTTTTGATTGATAAAATTAAGCATTTGCCAAATAATACGGGCATTCTTCTGTCTAATACGGGACAAATCAAGTAGTTTTACTTGAATTTTTATACATTTGTACCACATGAAACGTGTCGTGATCATAGGTGCCGGTGCCGCCGGATGCTTCTGCGCAATAGAACTCAGGCGCAGAGATCCCGGTCTGGGCGTGACCGTCCTCGAGGCCGGAGCGAAGCCTATGGCCAAGCTGGCAGTGACCGGAGGCGGCAGGTGCAACTTCACCAACTCGTTCGAAGGCATAGTCCGCCTGGAAGAGGCCTACCCGCGCGGAGCACAGCTCATGAAGCGCGCCATGCGCGTGTTCAGCAATGACGACGCCATGGCCTGGTTCCAGCGCGAGGGCATCCCATACGTGATCCAGGAGGACCGTTGCGTGTTCCCGAAGAGCCAGGACGCCATGCAGATCGTGCGCACGCTCGAGAACCTGATGCGCCGGCTGGGCGTGGAGCTGCGCTGCGGGGTGCGGGTCAACGCCGTCAGCAGCACGGACGGCAGCTTCACTCTTGACACTTCGGCAGGCACGCTCAGCGCCGATTCAGTGATAGTCACGACAGGCGGCGGGGCTCTGAAGCTTCTGGAACCGCTGGATCTGCAGATCGAGAAACCTGTACCGTCGCTCTTCACCTTGAAAATATACGATGACGGCCTTCGCTCGCTTATGGGGGCGCTGGCCCCGGACGCCATCCTTTCTCTTGCCGGCACCCCGTTCAAGTCTTCCGGCACTCTTCTGGTCACCGACTGGGGCGTGAGCGGCCCGGCTACGCTCAAGCTGAGTTCGTACGCGGCACGCCATCTCGCAGGCAACGGCTACAAAGGTACGCTGCTCGTGAACTGGACAGGCTGGGGCGAGGACAAGGCGCGTGAGTTCATTTCCACGGCCTCCCGGCAAAACGGGAAGAAGAGAGTCTCCAACGTGGCTCCAGACGGCATAAGCGCCCGCCTGTGGCAGCACATAGTCAGCCGTGCGGGTCTGAGGGACGACATAATCTGGGCTGAACTGGGCAGCAAGGGCGGCAACAGGCTGGTGGGTGCCATTACGGCCGACGCCTACGAAATCGCGGGCCGCTGCCACTTCAAGGCAGAGTTCGTGACCTGCGGAGGCGTCTCGCTCCAGGAGGTGAACCTCAGCACGCTGGAAAGCAAAAAATACCCCGGCCTCTATTTTGCCGGGGAAGTTCTTGATGTCGATGCGATCACTGGCGGGTTCAACCTTCAGGCAGCCTGGAGCTGCGCCATGGTGGTAGCCCGTAATTTCTAGAGGAATTTCTTCAGTTCCTCGGCCACGCGGTGCACGGGGAAGCCCATCACGTTGAAGTATGAGCCTTCTATTCCCGTTATGCCCACATAGCCTATCCATTCCTGGATGGCATACGCGCCGGCCTTGTCGTAAGGCTTGTAGGTATCCACGTAATACTCGAGCTCGGCGGGCGTCATCACCCTGAAAGTCACCTTGGTGACGTCGGAGAAGGTCTCCTCCTTGCGGGCGTCGCGTATGGTGACGGCGCTGATCACCTCATGGGTGTGGCCGGAAAGGGCCGTGAGCATCGCAAGAGCCTCCTCACGCGAATGGGGCTTGCCCATGATGGTCTTGTCGAGCAGGACCATGGTGTCGGAGGTTATGAGGATTTCGTCCTCCTCAAGGGGGCGGTGGAAGCCGTGAGACTTACCGGTCGACATGAGGGCGGGCACGTCCTCGTGCGGCGTTTCGGGGGCGAATTCCTCGACGAAGGTGTTGCCCGTATCGACGGTGAATTCAAGGTCGAGACCCTTCAGGAGCTCCCTGCGGCGGGGAGAGTTGCTTGCGAGTATTAGTCTTTTTGCCATAGCGGCTGCAAAGATAATCTATTTTAAGCTATCTTCGTTCTTGTCGAGGATGTCCAGAATGCACTTGTCATTGAAAAGGAACTTGCCCCCGAGCCATTCGTCGTCGACGACCCATGTGCTTTCTTCATGAACGAGACTGACAGTCATACCTCTAACTTTCATCTTGAAATCTTCCGTCTCTATGGTAAGAATCTTTTCGCTGTGATCTCGAAGCCAGGAGAGAGGCGGCTGGCCGGGCCCTTCCCAGCCATGCTTGACGGCCTGATTCCAGATGAAGCTGCTCGTGTTGCAGTCAAGGCCAAGTTTCTGAAGTTGATCAAAAGTTACGCTTATGTCTATAAGGTACTTGAATCCACCGGTCTCAATGATTTCGCTGTCAAAGCCCAAGATCCTGTTCCTGTTCTCGATATCATTGTAAAACTTATGCACTCTTTCACTCGATGAGAACTGCTGGACATTGCGTGGGAGACGGTTGAAATATACTTCAAGGCTGCCGATGCCGAAAGATTTGCCGATGGAGCCTTCGTCGATCTTGTCCATGAACAGCATCGCCTGATAGATTTTCCTGTAGGACATAGCTTCAAGGGAATCATTGCATTCATACAGCCGGTCAACGAATCGGCCTTCCGGATCAAGCAGGCCAAGCCGCGCCGCCTCGCGTGCAACGATGTTCCTCTGAGAATGTAGGGATATGTCTCTGTGGCTGATTCCCGGGCATGCGATGCTGAGCAGGAAGACGGCGGACAGCGCAATGCAGAAATAATGGTAGAAAGCCGAAGTGCCCTTTCTCTCCCTCCTTATGACAAGGAGCATGAGGACAATGCCTGACAGGAGCAGATAGTATCTTGCCGACGTGCATCCATAATCGGAGAGCCTGCGGAACGTTCCCACCCAGAACAGGATGAAGAGAGGGATGGACGCGGCCCATGAATACTTGTAGAACCATTCGAAGGGTTTCTTCTCCTGGATGTTCCTGTATGCCCTGCAGAGGAAGAGTATGATGAAGAAGGCGAGGGTCATGTATGCGACCTGGCCGTCGGGCAGCGTCCAGGAAATGGCTATCTTTACGCAATAGGCGTAGAGGACGATGGTGTAGATTATGAGCGCAGGCGAAACCACCCAGTTCAGGATGGTCTCCAGAGTCATTGAATGTCCGTCAGTCTGCCGGCTTTCGTCAATGGAGATGAATATCGGTGCCAGCAGGACGGTGAAGCAGAACTTGGCCATCCATTCAATCAGGTCATTCACATCAGATCCGAACAGTGTTTCTATGGTAAGGAGTATCAATGCCGTGATGCCGGCAAGAAGCGATACTGTCACAGTTGCAATGATGAGCGACCATGCCGTTGCTCCGGCCTGACGTATGAACGGAACGTCCTCTTTCGCTCTCTTCACCCACAGATAGCACAAGGGGATGATCGCGGCACAGATGACGGTGAATGCGACGGTGTTGCCAAACCCGTCGAGTGCCTTGACGTAGCTGCTTCCGACATACAGGGGAACAAGTATCCAGGACCAGCTGGATTTGCCTTTGCAGAGCCTGTCGATAAAGACAGAAAGAAAGGCAAAGACGGGAGCCAGGACCGGATTGCCGGCATCCCCGAGACCGTTCACGATCCAGGCATGGCAGAGAATGACTACCAGCACCGGATGTGAGAGCATTCCTTTCAGCGCAGTTCTGCAGCTGTTTTTAAAATTTGAGAAAGCTGACATGATTCAATTGCACGTTTCGGTGTAAAGATAGCAGTTTATTTTTTACTTTGCCTATCTTTGCATGGTATGCAGCAGTACTGGGACCCGCTTAGAAAGAAAATGGTCACTGCCACGCCCGAGGAGAAGGTGCGGCAGTGGTTCATCAGCGTGCTGCGCGATTCCGCCGGCGTGCCCGAGCATCTCATGATGAGTGAGGCCGCCCTCGAGTTCGGGCAGAAGAAGTACCGGGCCGATATCCTCATCTGGGACCGCAGCGGCCAGCCCCTCGGCATTGTGGAATGCAAGCGCCCCGAGGTGGAGCTCAGCTCCGCCGTCCTCGAGCAGGCCATGCGCTACAACATGGTGCTCGGCGTCAGATGGCTGTTCATCACCAACGGCACCAGGACATATCTCTACAAGAAGGAAAACGGCGTCTTCACGCCACAGCAGGCCCTGCCCAGCTACGGGGAGATGTAGTTACTTCGCCTGAAGTATCTTGACTACCAGCAGAGGATTCATGTCGGGGTGGGAGGCAATGAAGTCTTCCACGATCCGCTGTGCCTCAGGGTTGTCGTGCTGGTTCGCCAGCAGGGTCCGGCACCATGATGCCGGGAAGAAGATATCGCCGGTCATCTGGATTTCCGGAAGGGCCTCCAATGCAGGTAGAATATAGGCTGTGGCCTCTTCGGTGCGGGTTCTGTGGCAGAGAAGAGACAATGCGCTGAGCACCCTCGATTCAGGACGGCGGTTCTGCGGCGCCGCGAGCAGGAAGTCGAAAAGTTCCTGCCTTACGGCCGCATCCGGAGAAGCCGCACGGCTGACGAAGTCGAAGGTCTCCAGACGGTCAGGGTTGGAGATTCTCGAGCGCTGGAGAGCGGCTGTCTCTTCCGCCTTTTCGGGATAGTCCAGCATCAGCGCGTATGCCATGCCGGTATAGTCAGTCTCGCCAAGCACGAGCCCAGGATAAGGCTGCTGCGCGTTCCATATCGCATATACCTCAGCCTTCTGCTCATCGGTGCAGGCCTTGCCGTAATACTGCCTGAAGGCCAGAAGCCTCTGCTCGGGTGAACGGGCGCCGTCAGCGGCCAGGGCCCTGAGTGCCTCGCAGAACTCCGGGGCGGGAGTGTCCAGGCGGTCGTATTCCGAGCCGACGTATGAGAGGAGGGAATTCAGCACAAGGGCATTCGGCTCCTGGAGTATCCTGGACGAGCCCCACTCCACAAAGTGCCTGCGGTCAAGGGTTCCGTGCCATGAATTCTCGTAAAGCGTCATCAGCAGCGACATCCTGCCGGTGTCGTCGTAGCCGCTCCAGTGTTCCATGATATAGTCCATGCTCGGCGCATCCGGGCGGTACCATCCGTAGCCCTTTCCGTCAAGGTTCGGGACCCAGTACCGGCCATCCACCAGCTCATCATCGGGGCCGGCGGCATATTCGGGCATCCCGGCTTTCTTGACCCAGCGGTCGGACCATCTGGAAAGGTTCTCGTCCGTTGCCGCATCGAAGATTGCGATAAGGTCATCCCAGGTCGCGTTGCCGTATCCGAAGCGGCGCAGATACTCCTGCAGGCAGGCACGGAACTTCTCGGGACCCAGCTTTTCGGCTAGCATCTCCATCACTACAGGCGCCTTGTCGTAGATGGTGTTGCAGTAGATGAGGCCGGCGTTCTGCAGGTTGTCGAGGGGCCTCTGGATTGCGCAGCGGCCCTCGGTGCGGTCCTCTTCATACGCGGGAGCGTAGAGGCTGCGGAGGTCAGAAAGAGTATGGTTCACTTCGGGGAACTGCGGACGTATCATCTTGCTGGAGAACCAGTTGGCAAACACTTCCTTGGTCCACACGTCATTGAACCACTCCATTGTGACGTAGTCTCCGAACCACATGTGCGCCGTTTCGTGGGCTATGAGGGATGCGCGGTTCAGCAGCTCGTTCGTAGTGGGAGCGGGACCCAGGAAGATGCGTCTGTCGTTATACAGCATGGCACCGGTATGCTCCATTCCGCCATATTGGAAATCAGGAAGGACTATGAAATCATATTTGGCAAAGGGGTACGGCACGCCGGTGTACTCCTCCATCCAGTCGAGAGAGTCGAAGACCAGGTCGAAGATATCGTCCGTCTGTGCCAGCTTGGCAGGATCGTTCTCGCGATGATACATCGATACGGTCCTCCCGTCCCTGCTGGCCTCAAGACGTTCGAACTTGCCTGCAACGAACGAGAACAGGTAGGTGCTGAGAGGCCCTGTGGGGTTACCGACCGCGGTGTTTGACACCACCACCCAATTTTGTGGAACGTCGAGAGAGAGATTGAACACCGCCTTCATGTCAGGCTGGTCGAAGCACGGGAAAAGGGTCCTTGCCCTGTCGGGGACCAGCAAGGTATAGACGAACTCTCCCCGGTTATTCAGGGACTGCGTCCCGGCCATGAACTGTATCACAAGCTCGTTTTCACCCTTCAGAATCTTTTCCCGAGGAATGACCAGATGTTCATTCATGACATCCACATCGACGGTGTCGCCATTTGCAACCACGCAGAGCAGGCTGCCCTCCGGAGCCTTGAAATCAAGGACCACATCAGCCCTGCGCCTGACCGTGAAGGTCAGTTCCTCACTGGACCTCACCCGGTCGGGAAGGCCGAGCAAGTTGAACCACAGACCATAGCTGACATCGCTGATGTTCGCCGCGCGTTCCCTGGCAAGAGCCTGCGACACACCGGGTTCCGGGGTCACGGCTGAGCATGACACCATGAAGGCACAGCAGAATATGAAGAAAAAGCGTCTCATCATTTCAGATTCACCAAAATCGTGTACGGGACGCCGTCGGGGTAGAGCAGGATGCCGTTCTCGTCGAGCGGGTTTCCGCCAAGGAGCATGGTCTGGATGACTGTGTCAACCTGTGTTATCCTGGTGCTGTCCATGAAAAGGTCCTTGTAATAACCTCGCTGGGCGCCTGCCGTGGCCATTGCGGCTACTGTGAACAGGATTGTCAGGATAATCTTTTTCAATTCAGATGTCAGTTTAGCGTGTCAATTGCAAATTTGGTCATTTTCGTTTAAAAATAGTACACGGAAACCGAAATCGGATTAACTTTGCGGCCCAAATGACGCTATTCCTAACCGGCAGCCCCTGCAGGAAAGGGCAGGGATATTTCACTGAGGACAACGGCTTTGCGCAGGCAGTGCGCAGCCGGCTGCCCAGGAATCCCGCTATCCTTCTCGTGAGCGCGGCGCCGGATGACCCCGATTACAACAAGTGGGTGAAGGAATCGATGCAGGAATGCGTCGACAATTCATCCATCAGGTACCGCAGCTTCACCATGCTGGACCGTTCGCTGGCGCCCAGGGCCAAGGAACTTATAGAAGGTGCTGACCTCGTCTTCCTCTGCGGCGGGCACGTGCCAACCCAGAACAGGTTCTTCCATGAACTGAGGCTGAAGGATCTCCTCAAGGACTATGACGGCGTAATCATAGGCTGCAGCGCCGGCTCGATGAACTGCGCCCGCAAGGTGTATTCCCACCCCGAGCTGCCCGGCGAGAGCATCGACCCTGACTACAGGCTGGAGCTCGACGGCCTCGGCCTGACGGAGATAAACATCGTGCCGCATCTCGAGGACATCAGCGGAGCCATGCTCGACGGCAGGCGCCTGATGGAAGACATAATCATCCCCGAGAGCCGCCAGAGGGCATTCTACACCTTCCGTGACGGAACCTACATCCTTTGCGAAAACGGCCGCGAGACCATCTTCGGCGAAGCATACATCATTGAAAACTGCCGCATGCGCAAGATCTGCGACGACGGCCAAACATACAGATTCATGAACTTCATCTTCATTTCCCCCCACTTTCCCAAAACTTATTCGGCATTCTGCAAGAACCTCAGGAACAACGGCGTGAACGTACTAGGAATCGCAGATGCACCATACAATGAAATCAGCGAGGAGCTGCGCAGCTCGCTCACGGAATACTACAGGGTCGAGAACCTCGAAGACTACAACCAGGTCTACAGGGCCGTGGCTTTCTTCGCCTTCAAGTACGGCAAGATCGACTGGATAGAGTCCAACAACGAGTACTGGCTCGAGCAGGACGCCCGCCTGAGAACCGACTTCAACATCACCACAGGCATAAAGTCCGACCGCATCGCATCCATCAAGGAGAAGTCCGAGATGAAGAAGTACTATGCCCTCGGAAACATCCCCACAGCCCGCCAGATCAAAGCGGCCGAAGGGCTTGAGAAAGTCAAGGAGTTCGCAAGGATGACCGGCTATCCCATCATCGCAAAGCCCGACAACGGCGTGGGCGCCGACGGCACATTCAAGCTCTGCAGCGAGGCCGACATAGAGGAGTTCTTCGCAACCCACCCCGGCAACTGGCAGCTCTTTGTGGTAGAGGAGTTCATCACAGGCGAACTGACCTCATACGACGCAGTCATCAACTCGAAGGGTGAGCCCATCTTCGAGAATTCCTGCATATTCCCCACACCCATCATGGACGTGGTGCACGGCAACCTCGACAACTGCTACTATGCCGACAAGAAGGTGCCCGCAAAGCTCTCTGAGATAGGACGCAGGACGGTGAAGGCCTTCGGAATCACCTGCCGCTTCGTGCACCTTGAGTTCTTCAAGCTCGACCGCGACCGCGAGGGGCTCGGAGCCAAGGGCGACTATGTGGGCCTGGAGGTGAACATGCGCCCCGCCGGAGGATACACCCCCGACATGATGGACTTTGCCCACAGCACCGACGTGTACAGGATATGGGCCGACATGGTGGCCTTCGACGAGTGCCGCACAGGCCAGGGCGAGCAGTTCTACTGCGCATACGTAGGCAGGCGCGACGTGCACTCATACGAGCACACCCACGAAGAGATAGTCGCCAGATACGGCAGCAGGCTCGCAATGTGCGACCGCATGCCCGAGGCGCTGTCTTCCGCTCTGGGAGACACAGTCTACATGGCAAAGTTCGGCACCAAGACCGAGCTGAAGGAGTTCTTCGGCTTCGTTACTGCAGCCAGGTAAGGAAATCGTCGACGCGGGAACGCGCCACGACCATGGAGACACCGAGGGCCGGATGCACGTTGACCGAGTAGCGTCCCGAGGTGACCACTGCGCTTTCGATGCAGGAAAGCGACAGGATGCATCCTCTGTTTATCCTGAAGAAGGTCCTGGGGTCCAGATCGGCCAGGATCGAATCCATTGTAGCATCCACTATGTATTTGCCGCCGTCGAAGGTGACGAGGTAGTTTGACTTGTCCTCTGAGAAGAAATAGGCAATCTGCTCGGTCTTAACAGGGACTATCCTGTCGTTGACGCGCACCACCCAGCGATGCCTGAACTCCCGGGGCTGGAGATCGTCGGTGGCGGAGACATGGCCGTTCTTCAGGAAGATGGTTGCCGCGAGCTCGAACACGAAGCCGAGCACCAGGGTCGTGAAGGTTGTGGTGAAGACATTGATCCACAGACTGGGCCCGAAGAGAGGAACGAAGCAAAGGGGTATGGCGTTGCCCATGAGGTAGGCAAGCACGTTCACCAGGATGATGGCAGCAATGATGAAATATATCTTCATTCCCCGCTGATAGCCCAGTATGAAAACCATCGCGATGGTGAGCAGGGTGAGCACCCAGGAGTCCTCAATGCCCAGAGTTCGGCAGCAAAAACAGCACAATCCGTGCAAAACTGCGAATATGAGGATTACAAGAATACTTTTACTATACCGATTCGTCGCCATATCCAAAAAGTTATTGCACAAATATAAAAATTCGTCGGCGGAAACACTAATTTCGTCATAATTTTCCGACAAGCCGTCGCTCGCGCGCACACAAAACGAATTTAATTCATACCTTGTGAACGTTATAACACTAACGATGGCCAAAAACAATCTTTCTCTCGGACAGCTCATCAATCTGAGTTTCGGATTCTTTGGAGTCCAGATCGCATACGCACTTCAGAGTGCAAACATCAGTCGTATATTCGCAACGCTCGGTGCCGACCCGCATCAGCTGAGCTTCTTCTGGATACTTCCTCCCCTCATGGGAATGATCATCCAGCCGCTCATCGGAAAATGGTCCGACAGGACCTGGTGCCGCATGGGACGCCGCAAGCCCTACCTGCTCGTAGGTGCCCTGATCGCAGTGCTCGTGATGGTGTTCCTTCCGAACGCCGGCAGCCTCAGGTTCTCATCCAGGCTCCTGCTCGGCCTGAACGGCGCAATGTGGTTCGGGCTCTTCAGCCTCATGTTCCTCGACACCAGCATCAACGTGGCCATGCAGCCTTTCAAGATGATGGTGGGCGACATGGTGAATGAGGAGCAGAAGGCCAAGGCATACAGCATCCAGAGCCTCCTCTGCAACGCAGGTTCGTTCGTGGCATACCTCTTCCCCATCTTCTTCACCTGGATAGGCCTTGCCAACACCGCACCTGAGGGAATGGTTCCCGATTCAGTGATCTGGAGCTTCTATGTGGGAGCGGCGATCCTCATCGCATGCGTACTCTTCACCTTCGTCAAGGTCAAGGAGCTCAACCCCCAGGAGTATGCCGAGTTCCACGGAATAGACCCCAAGACGGCTGAGCAGCCTAAGAAGGAGGGCCTGTTCAAGCTCCTCGCACACGCACCCAGGACATTCTGGACAGTAGGCCTCGTGCAGTTCTTCTGCTGGGCGGCTTTCCTCTTCATGTGGACATACACGAACGGCGCCGTGGCCCAGAACTGCTGGAACACCACCGACGCGGCTTCCGAAGGATATCAGGCCGCCGGCAACTGGGTGGGCGTGCTGTTCGCAGTGCAGTCAGTAGGCTCCATCATCTGGGCGGCGTTCATACCCAAGTTCAGGAACATCAGGGTCGCCTACGTGGTCAGCCTTCTCATAGGCGCAGCGGGCTTCATCTCAGTGTTCTTCATACACAGCCAGTGGGTTCTGTTCCTGTCGTTCCTCCTCATAGGCGCAGCGTGGGCGGCAATGCTCGCAATCCCCTTCACCCTTCTCACCAACTCGCTCAGCGGTGAGCACATGGGCGAATACCTCGGACTGTTCAACTGCACCATCTGCCTGCCGCAGATCATCGCAGCCCTGCTGGGCGGAGCTCTCATCAAGTGCATCGGCGGCAACCAGGCCGGAATGCTCATGGCAGCGGGCATACTGCTCGTGCTCGGAGCGGCTTCGGTCGTGCTGACAAAAGACAACAAGCAAAACCAATTATAATACATTTTCAACCAACTTATGAAAAGAATCCTAACCATCCTCGCTGGCATCGTGGCTTCGGCCGTGATGTCTGCCAACGTATTCGCCCAGGGCGCATACGAGGTTAAGGGTGTGGTTACCGACCAGGTAGGCCCCGTTATCGGAGCCACGGTAGTCGAGCAGGGAACTGCCAACGGCGCCGTGACCGACCTGGACGGCAAGTACACTCTCAAGGTATCTTCTGCAGACGCTACCGTCGAGGTAAGCTGCATTGGATACGCTACAGTTTCTTTCAAGGCTTCAGAGGTGCCCGGGACCATCGTCCTCGCCGACGACACCACCTTCCTCGATGAGGTTGTGGTCATCGGTTACGGTACCGTCAAGAAGGGCGATATGACCGGCAGCGTGTCAGCAGTCAAGGCTGACCAGCTAAACAAGGGTATCGCAACATCACCCACCGACCTGCTTCAGGGCAAATCAGCCGGCGTCGTCATCACCACCGGTGACGGTGCTCCCGGTTCTGCATCTACCATCAGAATCCGCGGCGGCTCATCCCTCAACGCATCAAACGACCCTCTCGTAGTCATCGACGGCCTGCCCGTATCGAACGACGGCATCAGCGGAACAAGCAACGCCCTCGCATCGATCAACCCTAACGACATCGAGAGCTTCACAGTCCTCAAGGATGCCTCCGCTACCGCAATCTACGGTTCACGCGCTTCCAACGGTGTCATCATGATCACCACCAAGAAGGGCCAGAGCAGCGGCAAGGTTCCTCACATCGACGCCGACTTCACAGCTTCGCTCAGCCAGAACACCAAGTACATCGACGTGCTTGACGCTGACGGCCTCCGCAGCCTCGTAGGCAAGGTATACGGAGAGGACAGCGACAACTACAAGAACCTCGGCACCGCCAACACCGACTGGCAGAAGGAGATCTTCCAGCTCGCACAGACCTACGAAGGAAACGTTGCCATCTCAGGAAAGGCAGGAAACGACAAGTTCAGCCTTCCTTACCGCGTGGCTCTCGGCTACCTCAACAACGACGGTACCCTGAAGACCTCCAACATGACACGTGAGACCATCGCAGTCAACCTCAACCCTACGTTCTTCGACAACCACCTCACCGTCAGCCTCAACGGCAAGGGCATGAACATGGACACCCGCTTCGCCAACACCGGTGCCATCACCCAGGCTGTCCAGTATGACCCTACCCGCCCCGTATACGACCCCAACGGTCTGAACGGATACAGCTGGTGGAACTACGGAAAGGGAACCTTCACCGTCGACAACTGCAACACCATGGCAAACCAGAACCCTGTTGCCCTGATCAACGACAAGAAGGACATCAGCAACGCAAAGCGTTTCCTCGGCAATGCTCAGTTCGACTATAAGGTGCACGGATTCGAAGACCTCCGCATCAACCTCAACCTCGGTATGGACTACACCACCTCAGACGGCACCGTCGACGTGGCTCCCGACACCGAGCAGAGCATGCACTCGACCAACCAGCAGGCCAACAACCACGCTTCAGGCTACCATACCAACTACAGCCAGAAAAAGCTTGACCAGACTCTCGAGCTCTATGCTGACTACAGCCACACATGGGCAGAGAAGCACAGCTTCGAGGCTATGGCAGGTTACAGCTGGCAGCACTTCTACAGCGAGTCGTTCAACGAGACCTTCAAGGCCGACGACACTCCCTCTTCAGACGCAAGCTACTACCTCAGCTCGCCTTACAAGGGCAAGGGAGAACTCTTCCTCGTCTCATTCTTCGGCCGACTGAACTACAGCTTCGACAACCGTTACCTCCTCACCGCCACATTCCGTGCCGACGGTACTTCCCGCTTCGCCAACAACAAGTGGGGTCTGTTCCCTTCATTCGCATTCGGATGGAACGCAAAGAACGAGGAATTCCTCAAGTATGTGGAACCCGTGTCTGCATTGAAGGTTCGTCTCTCATACGGCCAGACCGGCCAGCAGGACCTCGGCAGCGGTTACTATCCTACCCTCGCCACTTATGTTTATAACACCAACGCCTGCATGTATCCTTTCGGCACCGAGTTCATCACTCCTATCACCGCCAAGGGTTACAACGCAGACCTCAAGTGGGAGACCACGACTACCTGGAACGCAGGTATCGACTACGGCTTCCTCGGCGACAGGATCTACGGTAGCATCGACGTCTACAAGCGCTTCACCAAGGACCTCCTCAACTACACTCCCGTTGCAGCAGGCGCCAACCTCTCCAACTATCTGAACGCCAACATCGGCGACCTCGAGAACACCGGTTTCGAGTTCGAACTCAACACCGTTCCCGTACAGACCAAGGACTGGTCATGGACCCTCGGCTTCAACGCAGCATGGAACAAGACCGTTGTTACCCGCCTCACCAACGAGGACGAGAGCGAGAACTATCACGGAGTTGACGTGGGCGGCATCAGCGGCGGTACCGGAAACACCATCCAGGTACACCAGAGCGGCCAGGCACCTAACTCATTCTTCGTATACCAGCAGGTATATGACACCGACGGCAAGCCCATGGAGGGCGTATATGTAGACCGCAACAATGACGGTGTGATCAACACCAACGACAAGTACTGCTTCCACAAGGCTGCACCCGACTGGACCTTCGGCTTCAACACCAGGGTTTCATACAAGGCACTCACCCTTGCAATGAGCGGACACGCAAACGTAGGCAACTACATCTACAACAACGTGATGAGCAACGGCGACCTTCTCACCGACCTCAGCACCAACAGCTTCATCAACAACCGTTACGCAACCGCAGAGGAGCACAACTTCCAGAACTTCGCACAGTACTGGTCAGACATGTATGTCACCGACGCTTCATTCCTGAAGATCGACAACATCACCCTCAGCTACCGCTTCAAGCTTGCGGAAGCAGCAGGCCGTGACATGAACCTCAGCGTATTCGGCACCATCCAGAACGTTGCAACCCTCACAGGATACAGGGGAATCGATCCCGAGGTATTCTCAGGCATAGACAACAACATGTATCCCAGACCCCGCACCTACATCCTTGGTGTGAAGTACAATTTCTAATTTAACACTACAGAGATATGAAAAAGATCAAGTTTATTGCATCAACCCTCGTGGCAGTAATGGTTGCAGGCTTCACATCTTCTTGTGTTAAAGACCTCGACGTTACCCCTATCGACCCCAATACAGTCCTTCCCGAGGACGTCCTCGACTCAGACGAGGCATTCGGACAGTTCCTCGCAAAGTGCTACCAGGGTCTCTGCTCTTCAAGCTCATACGGTCAGGACGGTTCTCCCGACATCGACGGTGTTGACGGTGGCTACGGCCAGTATTTCCGTGCTGTCGTGAACATGCAGGAAGTCACCACCGACGTGATGACATGCTGCTGGAACGACGGTACCCTCTTCGACCTGCACAACCTCTGCTGGAACTCATCCAACGAGTTCGTATTCAGCATGTACATGCGCATCTACTTCCAGATCAGCCAGTGCAACGAGTTCATCCGCAGGTCAAACGCTACCACAATCAGCGACTACCCCCACAAGGAAGAGTACGTTTCAGAGGCACGCGCCCTCAGGCTCCTCAGCTACTACCACGCAATCGACATGTTCGGCAACGTTCCCTTCGCTACCGAGGAGAACAGCGTAGGTTCACAGGCTCCCGAGCAGAAGAAGCGCGCCGATCTCTTCGACTGGATGGTCGACGAGTGCAACGACCTTCTCGAGAACGGCTTCCTCCGCGGAGCAGGTGCAGCCGAGTACGGCCGCGCAGACAAGGGTCTCGTGATGATGATACTCGCAAAGCTCTACCTCAACGCAGAGGTATGGAAGGGCGAGGCAATGTATGACAAGTGCGCAAAGGTCTGCGAGGAGATCATGCCCTTCTACGCTCTCCACGAGAACTACAAGGACCTCTTCTGTGCCGACAACCATCTCTGCACAAGCAACTCTACCTTCTTCGGCGACGAGATCATGTTCGTGGCACCTCAGGACGGCAACCAGCTGCACTCATACGGTTCCACCAACTTCCTCGTGTTCGCAAGCACATGGTCAGTTACCGGCAAGCCCGAGAAGACCATGGACGTTGCCCAGGTAGGCATATCTTCAGGATGGTCAGGCCTCAGCCTCACCGGAACCTTCACCAGCAAGTTCGAGGAGAACGATGCACGCGCAATGTTCTTCAAGGGCGGCTACAAGCAGTACATTGACGCCCTTCGCGACGCCGACGGCGCATCAGAGGGCTGGAAGTCAATGAAGTTCTCCAACATCAACCACGACGGCAGCGCAGCTCAGGCTCAGGGATTCGTCGACACCGACTTCCCCGTATTCCGTTTCGCTGACGTCCTCCTCATGTATGCTGAGTGTGCAGCCCGTGGAGCAGCCAACGCTTCAGAAGGCCAGAAGTACTTCGACGAGGTACGCGCACGTGCCGGTCTCGACCACCTCGCACTCTCTCTCGACAACATCATCGACGAGCGCGGACGCGAGCTCTACATGGAAGGCTTCCGCCGCCAGGACCTCATCCGCTTCGGACTCTTCACAACTGACAAGTACCTTTGGGAGTTCAAGGGTGGTGCAGCAGAAGGAAAGGCCGTTGACAGCAAGTTCAACCTCTTCTCCATCCCTTCAGCCGACCTCAACTCTAACAGCAATCTTGAACAGAACCCCGGTTATTAGCAGAAGAATATGAAAAAGTTAATTCTTACATCTCTCATAGCTCTCGCAGGTCTGTTCGCAACATCCTGCGTGCAGGAGCATCTCGAGGTTATCTACGACCCGGCCAATGTGACCGCACAGACTCTCAGCGAAATAGCCGGCTGTGCCCTCGCAGAGGACGGAACGCCCATAACAGCTACTTACAACGAGGCCGACTTCAACGTCCAGGTTCCCGTTACATATACCCTCCTCGCCAATGTGGCCGGAGCAGGTTTCGACAGTGCAAAGAAGGTTGACGCCACCATCGGCGACGGCAAGATCAGCATCGAGCAGCCCAAGCTCAACAAGCTTCTGGGCAACCTCGGCGCAGCCCCCGGCGTGGAGTTCGCAGTCGACTTCAGGCTCGACGCCTTCCTCATGAACGAGAAGGGCGCAGTCGAGAGCACAAGGCAGAGCTCCAACGTAGTCACTGCCGTCTTCACTCCTTACGAGACTGAGAAGGTCCTCGACGTCTGCGACGTTCCCGGTGACTACCAGGGATGGGCTCCTGCAGACTATCCGAAGCTCTTCAACTACTCAGGCGACGGCACTATCTTCCGCGGCGTAGTCGACTTCCAGTGCAAAAAGGAAGACGGTACCGCAGCAAACGGATTCAAGATTACCTACGGTGGAAACTGGGATGACGACTCAGGCAACTGGGGTGTCGGCACAGCACCCGCAGCAGAGGCAGACGCAGTCCAGCTCGCCAACGGTTCAGGCGACAACATCATGTGCTACGGCGAGAAGAGATACTACCTGTTCTCATTCAACAAGGAGTCTCTCCTCCTCACCAAGATCATGTCATTCGACAAGGTCGGCGTCATCGGTCTCAACGGAGACTGGGACAACGACATCGAGATGACCTACAACATGTACAAGGGACGCTTCTGGGCCGACGTCGACGCAGCCAGCGCAACTGAGTTCAAGTTCCGTCTCGACGGTGCATGGGACAACAACTGGGGCGGCAACCTCGACGGCCTTGAGGGTGGCGGTGCAAACATCGCAATCGAGGCAGGTCAGTACCGTATCTACTTCTACATGAACGACGAAGTTCTCACTGCAGAGATCGACGCTACCATGTACGGACAGGAAGAGCCTACAATCGACCAGCCTGACGAGCCCGATGAGCCTGTCACATACCAGGGCTGGGGCCTCATCGGCGTAGGCGGCGACTGGGAGAAGGACATCGAGATGACCGAGAACGGAGGAATCTGGACCGCTTATGCAACTCTCACAGCAGCTGACGAGTGGAAGTTCCGCAAGGATGCCGCGTGGGACGAGAACTTCGGTGGAACGTTCACCAAGCTCGGCGAGCCTTTCGCGGCTGTAGCAGGTGGCGACAACATCAAGGTCGGTGCAGACGGCTTCTTCAAGATCGAGCTCAACACCAACGACAACACCATCACCGTTTCCGACGGCGAAGTATGGAGCCTCATCGGCGACTTCAACAGCTGGGGCGGCGACGTTGACATGACTCTCGTCGACGGCAAGTGGGTAAGCCCTGCAACTGCCCTCACTCCCGGCTGGAAGATCCGTCACAACCATGACTGGACATTGAGTGTCGGCGGTACATTCGAGGCACTTGACACACCGTTCGCAGCAGTAAGTGAGAATGGAGAGAACATCGACTGCGGCACCGGCGAGTTTATCGTCACCTACGATCCCGAGGCAGGCACCATAACCGTCAGCGCCTCATTCCCTGAGAACATCTGGTCAGTGGTCGGCAGCTTCGCAGCAAACAACTGGGGAGACAACGACGTGAAGATGACACTCCAGGACGGCGCCTACAGGATGTGGATAAGCGAGCCCTTCGAGATGAAGGCCGGAGATGAGTTCAAGATCCGCTTCAACCACAGCTGGGACGTCAACCGCGGTTCAGAATGCGGCACCCTCGAGTACGATATGTCATCTGATGCTGTTGCCGGCGGCGGCAACATCAAGGCTCCCGCAGACGGCGTCTATACCGTAGTCTACAGCGAGACGGCAGAGCTCATCTTCTTCAAGGGCTGGTCAGTCATCGGTGAGGTCGGCGGCAGCAACTGGGACAAAGACTTCGTCATGGTTCCCATGTACGATCCTAAGGATGGCTGCTACGGCTGGGTGAGCGACGCTTTCGCATACGAGGAAGGCAAGGGATTCAAGATCCGCTACCAGGGCAGCTGGGACGTCAACAGAGGCGGTACCTTCTCTGACTGGTGCGTGCCCTTCCCCGTAACGCACAATGGCGACAATATCGCGGCCGGAGCATGCAGCAACATATTCGTAGCCTACTCAGTTCTTGACGACAGCATTTCAGTAGGCCGTGCAGACTGGGGTATCATCGGCGACTTCAACAGCTGGAGCGGCGACGTTCCCATGCTCGAGACCGAGCCCGGCATCTATGATGGCGCTCTTACCCTCACTGAGGCAGGTGGCATCAAGATCCGCAAGGACCGCGCCTGGATCGATGGCCAGGACCGCGGCGGTACTTTCAGTGCCCTGAACACTCCTTTCGAGGCAGTTCCCGGTGGAGCCAACATCGCTCTCGAGGCTGGTTCATACACAATCGAGTACGACTCAGTCAACGAGACAATCAGCATCTACAGCAACGCTGAGGAAGAGACCGAATAATTCACTTTAAACGGATGCATCGGCACAAATCTCTGTGCCGGTGCATCTATTTTTTATCATGAAACGTTATCTGGCATATTTCGCTGCGGCGCTCCTGCTTCTTGCAGGCTGCAAGCCCCAGAACCCCGACCCCGACCCCAAACCGGGTCCCGATCCCGTAATTCCCGTCGAGGAAGTGAAGTCCTCCGGCATCACCTATCAGCTGCTGGTATATTCCTTCTGCGACTCGAACGGCGACGGCATAGGCGACTTTGCCGGCATAACGTCGAAGCTTGACTATCTGAAGAGCCTCGGCGCGAGCGCCCTGTGGCTCTCGCCCATACATCCGGCGTCGTCCTATCACGGATACGACGTCCTGGACTACTCTTCCGTGAACCCCGAGTACGGCACCGAGGCAGACCTCAGGAACCTCATCGAGAAGGCCCACGCCAAGGGAATCAAGATCTATCTTGACTTCGTGCTCAACCATACATCCAAGGACAATCCCTGGTTCCTGGACGCAAAGAAAGGGACAGACAGCCCCTACAGGGACTTCTACATCTTCTCCGACGACCCTCAGGCCGACATCAAGGCCGGAAAGATCGCCATGATAGAGAAGACCGGTTACGACGCAGGCCAGTGGTTCCAGTGCGTGAGCGGCGGCAGCGTGCAGAAGGTGAAGTTCACCCTCACGTGCGACACCGCAGGCAAGCCCAAGACCCTGAAGATCGAGAAGACCGACGACCTGACGAACACCGGAAGCACAGGCACGGGCAAGTACCTCTGGTGGGGCGACCCCGGCCGCAACACCGAATTCTACGGCGCAGGCAACAACACCTACACCCTCTCACTCGAACTCGACTCTCCCTGGGGCGTTCTGGTACGCACCAGCGCAACTCAGTGGGATTCATATAAATACGGAGCACCCAGCGGCAAGAACAAGCTCAGCTGGGGCACTCCGCTCACCCTGTCGAACACCGACGCGCAGGACATCATGCTGCCCGACATGACGGGCACCTGGTACCACAGCCACATGTGGACCTCATACTTCGCCGACCTCAACTACGGTGCGGCGGCGACATGCGAGAACTCCCCGGCCTTCAAGGCCGTGACCGAGGCCGCAGACAAATGGATCAAGATGGGCGTCGACGGCTTCCGCCTCGATGCCATCAAGCATATATACCACAACGCAGCCAGCGAAGAGAACCCCACCTTCCTGAAGAAGTTCTACGACCACTGCAACGCCACCTTCAAGGCCCAGGGCCACAGCGAGGACATCTACATGGTGGGCGAGCACTTCTCGGAGGCATCGGAGGTGGCACCCTACTACAAGGGTCTCCCCGCATTCTTCGAGTTCTCGTTCTGGTGGAGGCTCAAGGATGCCATCAACAACGGCAAGGGCAACGACTTCGTGGGCACCATCCAGAGCTACCAGAAACTGTACGCGCAGTACCGCAAGGACTTCATCGAAGCCACCAAGCTCAGCAACCACGACGAGGACCGCGCCGGCAACGACCTCATGCGCAGCACCGACAAGATGAAGCTCGCGGGCGCCGTGCTCCTGAGCTGCGCGGGCCAGCCCTACATCTACCAGGGCGAGGAGCTCGGCTACTGGGGCAACAAGTCAAACGGCGACGAATTCGTGCGCACTCCCGTGAAATGGACAAAGGGCGGCAACGTGGCTTCTGCAAAGCTTAGCGGCAAGATAGACAACACCATGCTCTCCGACGCCATGAGCGTGGAGGCGCAGGAGGCGGCTGCCAGCTCGGTGCTCAAGGTCTACGAGGCCTTCGGCCAGGCAAGGGCAAAGCACCCCGCTCTCGCATACGGAGAGCTCGTGTACTGTTCGAACGCCTCGCAGGTACCTCAGGTTTCAGCATGGTTCCGCCAGGGAGGCGGCGAGAAGCTGCTGGTAGTGCACAACTTCGGCGGCAGCCCGGCAAACGTCGACTTCAGCAATGCGAAGCTTGACAAGCAGGTCTGCGCCAACGGAAAAGTCACAGTCAAGGACGGCAAGCTCACACTCGGAGCATATTCATCAGTAATATTCGTGCAATGAGAAGATTCCTGACCATACTAGGCCTGCTCGCGGTCCTGGCGGCCTGCGACCCGGTGAAATACTTCAGCAAGGACGACGATCCCGAAAAAAAGAAGGAAGAAGAACAGAAGGAATACCCTGTTCCCGACCTGCCCTTCGCCAAGGGAGCCGACATCAGCTGGGTGACCGAGATGGAGTCCAAGGGCCTCAAGTTCTACAATGCCAAAGGCACCGAGATGGAGCTCACCGCCCTCATGAAGGAACTTGGATGCGACGCCGTCCGCTACCGTGTATGGGTCAACCCCACCGACGGATGGTGCAACAAGGAGGACGTGCTGAAGAAGGCGCTCAGGGCCAAGGCGCTGGGAATGAAGATAATGATAGACTTCCACTATTCCGACTGGTGGGCCGATCCCGGCAAACAGAACATCCCGGCCGCGTGGAAGAACTACGACCTCAAGGCCATGACACAGGCCCTCGCCGACCACACCAAGGAGACCCTCAAGCTCCTGAAGGACAATGGAATAGACGTGGCGTGGGTGCAGGTGGGCAACGAGACGAACACCGGCATGCTCTGGGACATGGGACTGCTTTCATCTGACAAGTACCAGAACTTCGCGACACTGGCCAATGCCGGCTACGACGCCGTCAAGAGCGTGTACCCGAAGGCCATTGTCATACTCCATCATTCCAACGGACACCAGTACCTCGACAACGAGTGGTTCTTCGACCTCGTGCGCAAGGGCAACGTCAGGTACGACATGATAGGCCTGTCGCTGTACCCTTCATACTGGGACGACAGTGCAGGGAAGTACCCCGACTGGCAAGGCCCCGCCGAGGCCCTGCTGACCAACATCGTAAAGCTGCACGACCGCTATTCCAAGCCTGTGATGCTGGTGGAGCTGGGCATGCCTGCAAGCCAGCCGCACGAGAGCGCGGAGTGCCTCAGGCGCCTGCTCGACGGTACCGCCGGAATGAACTGGTTCAAGGGCATATTCTACTGGGAGCCGGAGGCTGAGCACAGCCGCAACGGATACGATTACGGCGCATTCAAGGATGGAGCAAGCACCGGTGCGCTAAACCCATTGCTCGGGCTGCCGAGCCCTGGAAAATACGGATACGAACCCGACGAGACCGATCCCTACGCGAAATTCGACCTCGGGAAGTACGGCCTGGACTACGTTTACGACCGCAGCGTGCTGCCTGAGCTGCACCTGAAGGTCACCGAGGAGCAGTGGAACGAGCTGCTGGCAGCATTCGACCACTTCAACGGCACCATAAAGCAGATAAAGGCCGACGCTACATACGTCAAGGGCGACGAAGTAACCCAGATTCCTGAAATAGGCCTCAGGCTCAAGGGAAACACCTATTCCCGCCGACGCCCCATGGACGAAAGGGGACATCTGCACCACTGCCACTATCAGGTCAACTTCCGCAAGTGGGTGAAGGACGACGAGCACACCCTGCACGGAACCCGCAAGATATACCTCAAGTGGTTCAAGGACGACCCCACATACGTCCGTGAGATCCTTGCATACGACACCTTCAAGGCCGCCAAGATATGGACGGCATCGTTCAACACCTACTGCAGGCTCTACCTGCAGAGAGAGGGCCACAGCGAGAAATACCTGGGCATCTACAACATGATAGAGCACCTCGACGAGGAGTATCTCAAGAGCAGGAAGGCCCTGTTCGGCAACGCCAAGGGCAATCTGTGGAAGTGCCGCGGAGGCGCCTCGTTCAAGAGCACGTCCGGCAGCTTCGGCCCCGACAGGAACATCGACGGCGTGGAGTACACCTACGAGCTCAAGACCAACCAGGACACCGACGAAGAGTACAACGCCGCCAAGGCCCAGATGAACGACTTCATCAATAAATACAACAAGCTGCAGGGCGACGAGTTCCATGACTGGGTGAGCACTCACATGGACGTGCCGCTGTTCCTCCGTACCTACGCCGCCTTCGTGGCCGTGGGATTCTGGGACGACTACTGGAACAACAACAATAACCTGTACGTCTATTTCAACTCCACCGACACGGAGGATTACACCTTCTACCTCATTCCCTACGACTGCGACAACACCTTCGGCATAGGCGACACCGACTGCAAGCCGGCCGGCGCCGACCCTGCCGACACCGACCCCTACAACTGGGGCAAGGCCGACAACCCGCTGGTAGTCAAGCTGTTGAAATATGAGGACTTCCGCGAGATCTACACCGCCGAGCTGCGCCGCACCGTGAACGAGGCAAACGGCATCGCAGACTATAAGCATGAAGTACAGAGGGTCAAGGACCTGCAGGCCATGATCACCGGCATGACCGCGAACGACACCGGAGAGGACCAGTCGATATCAGACAACGTACCCGACTGGAGCTCCGCCAGGAAATACAAGCTCCTGTCCGGCTCGGCCGGCACCAATTTCTTCCTCACAAAAGAAGCAAGCATACAAAAATACTGCAAATGAAAAGGATTCTGATTCTTGCCATCTTTGCGCTCGCAGCGCTCGGATGCAACCGGCAGCAGAACTGCCAGACTGATGACGCAGACTTCCGCAGCAGCGTAGTCTACGAGATGAACGTGCGTCAGATCACCCCAGAAGGCACATTCGCCGCTGCCGCCGAGCAGTTGCCGAGGCTCAGGGAGCTCGGCGTCGACATAGTCTGGCTCATGCCCATCCACCCCATAGGCGTGCTTGAGAGAAAGGGAACCCTCGGTTCCTACTATGCCCCCAGGGACTATCGTGACGTAAATCCCGAATACGGCACGCTCGAAGACTTCGACGCCTTCGTGGCCAGGGCACACGAGCTCGGGCTGAAGGTCGTCCTCGACTGGGTGGCCAACCATACGTCTCCCGACTCAGAATGGGCGCAGGAGCACCCTGACTGGTTCCGCAGGGACGAGAACGGCAACTTTGTAGTACAGTATGACTGGACCGACATCGCGCCCATGGACCTCTCCAGAGAGGACATGAGGGACGCCATGCGCGACAACTTCCGCTTCTGGTTCGACCGCGGGGTCGACGGCTTCCGCTGCGACGTTGCGGGCGAGATGCCCCTGGACTACTGGGAGTCGATGATCACCCCTCTGCGCAAGGAATATCCCGGCAAGTACTGGCTCGCTGAAGGCGAGAAGCCCGGCCTGCACACAGAATCCGGCTTCGACGCCACATACGCCTGGAAGCTCCATCACATGCTCAACGACATCGCACAGGGCAAGGCCGGCATACGCGAGCTTACCGCCTATATCGAGGAGGATGCAAAGGAGTACCCCGAGGACGCATTCCGCCTTGCATTCACCTCCAACCACGACGAGAACTCCTGGGCCGGCACCGAGTTCGAGCGCATGGGCGACGCATGGCAGGCATTGACCATACTCTGCTGGACCCTCCCGAACACCCAGCCCCTCATCTACACGGGCCAGGAGATAGGCATGCACCACAGGTTCCAGTTCTTCGAGAAGGACACCATGCCTCAGGGCATCGACAACCACTACACCGACTTCTACCGCTATCTGACAGCACTCAAGCACAACCATCCCGCTCTTGGCGCGGGCGACGGCGGCAGCTTCGAGCTCGTGTCGGCCGACAACAACACCATAGTGTTCAAATGTGCGTGCGACAATGACGAGCTCACCGTCAGCGTGCAGCTGGAGGCTCCCTGGAACTGGTCAGTCACCACCGACGAGAGCCGCATCAGCCACGTCGACCCTCCCTGCTGGTGGACCGGCATGAAGCAGCCCCTGCAGATCATGGTCAACGCCGAGGGCATAGGCGCATACACCGCAAGCTTCGAGGAAAAGGGCGTCAAGGTTACAGGAACGGCAAAGGCAGAAAGCCCCAACTACCTGTTCATCGACGTCGACATAGCCGCAGACGCAGCGCCCGGAACCTACCATCTCGTGCTCAGCAATGGCAGCGACAGCATGCGCATACCCTACCGGATTGCCGAGCGTCGCGAAGGTTCGGCACAGCGTAAGGGCTTCGGCAACGCCGACCTCATCTACCTCATAATGCCCGACCGCTTCGCCAACGGCGACCCAGACAACGACAACACCCCCGACACCGCCGACAAGCTTGACCGCGCACTCCTGCCCGGCCGTCACGGCGGCGACCTCCAGGGCATAAGGAACCACCTCGACTATATCGAGGAGCTTGGAGCCACGGCCATCTGGAACACGCCCATCCTCCTCGACAACGAGCCCCGCGAGTCCTACCACGGCTACGCCTGCGCCGACTACTACCGCGTGGATCCCCGCTTCGGATCCAACGAGCAGTACAGGTCGCTGGTGGCTGACGGGCACGCGCGCGGCATAAAGATGATCATGGACTTCGTGACCAACCACTGCGGCGGAGCACACTGGTGGATGCAGGACCTGCCCTTCGCCGACTGGGTGCACCAGTGGCCCGAATACACACACTCAAACTGCGACTTCGCCATGCAGAATGACCCTCACTCATCGGAGTTCGACAGGACCAACATGGTGGGCGGATGGTTCGACACTTCCATGCCCGACATGAACATGACCAACCCCTATCTGCTGAAATACTTCACCCAGGCCGCCATCTGGTGGATAGAGTGGGCCGACCTTGACGGTCTGCGCGTCGACACCTATCCCTACAACGACAAGGAGCCCATGGCGAAGTGGGTGCAGAGCATAATGGACGAGTACCCCCAGATCAACGTCGTGGGTGAGGTCTTCACCTCGCACGTGGCTCAGCTCGCATACTGGCAGGACGGCGCCCTGAACCGCGACGGCTTCGACTCCAACCTGCCCAGCATCATGGACTTCCCTCTGCACGGAGCCCTGTGCCAGGGTGTTCCCTGCGACCACGTGAACTGGGACGAGGGCCTGGTGAAGGTGTACGGAGCCATTGCGAACGACGTATATTACGCAGACCCCATGAACATGATGGTGTTCTGCTCTAACCACGACACCGAGCGCGTGGGCGACATCGTGGGCCGTGACCCTGAGCGCCAAAAGATGATACTCACCATCGTGGGAACCGTCAGGGGCTATCCCCAGATATTCTCCGGCGACGAGCAGATGTTCATCACCAAGGGTGGCTGGCACCGCGACGGCGCGCTGCGCGTCGACTTCCCCGGCGGATGGGAGGGCGACCAGTTCGACCTCTTCACACCTGAAGGAAGGCAGAACTGCAACATAGACTTCGACGGCTCATCCCTGAAGCCCGGCATCCGCTCCGCCGTATTCGACTACGCAAGCAGGCTGTTCCAGTGGAGAAAGGGCTCCGACGCAGTGCAGAACGGCAAGACCAGGCACTTCCTCACAAGGGACAACACCTACGCATACTTCCGTTATACTGACAAGGATACGGTGTTCGTCTACCTCAACAACTCGGCAGAGGGCAAGGTCATCCCCTGGAGCAACTATGCTGAAATCGCATCAGGGCTCACCACCGGAACCAATGTGATCACAGGCGAGACCGTCAGCCCCGAGGGCTATGTAGTGCCCGCACACTCATCACTCGTCGTGGATTTTTAAGTATCTTTGCACAAATTTCAGAATATGAACGCAACATTCAGGATAAACTATCAGACCTCCTGGGGTGAAAGCCTCTGCATGATTTCCAGGGACGTGAAGTATCCCATGACATGGAACGAGGGCGGCAACTGGACAGTGAACCTGCCCAAGTGCACCGCAGCAGACCTCAAAGACTACACATACGTTGTGATGGTGGACGGACTCATCCGCCGCACCGAATGGAAGCACCACAGCCGCAAGGCCGAGACCGGCGCGAAGGAGATCTTCTGCGACGACGCCTGGATCGACTGCCCCATCGAAGGCTGTCCCTTCCCGAGGGAGCACCAGGCCGCCATCTTCGACCGTCCGGGCTTCCGCGGAGCAGGCACCGCCGTGCCCATCTTCTCGCTCAGGACCGAGAAGGACTTCGGCATAGGTGAGTTCAAGGACCTCCGCCCGCTGGTAGACTGGGCCGCCGCCACAGGCCAGTGCATGATACAGCTCCTGCCCATCAACGACACCACCCGCAAGGGAGGCTGGGCCGACTCATACCCCTACAGCCCCGTGTCCACCTTCGCCCTTCATCCCCTGTACATCAACCTGCAGGGCATAGGCATCAAGGAGACCGCCGCATTCAAGAAGGAGCGCAAGGAGCTCAACGCCCTCAAGGAGCTTGACTATCCTCTCGTGTTCGAGAAGAAGATGGCCTACATACGCAAGGCCTTCGAGGCCCAGGGCGCAAAGGACCTTGCCAGCGCCGCATACAAGAAGTTCTACAAGGAGAACAGCGAGTGGCTGGGCGAGTACTGCGAGTTCTGCGCACGCCGCGACAATCTCGAGACCGAATACTACGCCTGGATGCAGTTCCACCTCGACAGGCAGTTCTCAGAAGAGGTGGCCTACGCACGCGCCAAGGGCATCTCTTTCAAGGGTGACCTCCCCATCGGCGTCAGTGCCGACAGTGCCGAGGCCTACTGGCATCCCGAGCTGTTCAACCTTGACTCCAGCACCGGAGCACCCCCCGATTTCTTCAGCGTCGACGGCCAGAACTGGGGCTTCCCCACATACAACTGGGAAGAGATGGCCAAGGACGACTACGCATGGTGGAAGAGCCGCCTGCGCAAGATGAGCCAGTACTTCGACGCATTCCGCATCGACCATATCCTCGGATTCTTCCGCATCTGGGAGATTC
>JAKSKK010000029.1 GCA_024401745.1 Bacteroidales bacterium | reverse complement strand
AGGCTAACTTTCAAAGTATTGTAAATCAATAAGTTACAACATCAATATTCCTCCTCGTTGAAGAAGAAGTCGTCCTTGGTGGGATAGTCGGGCCAGATGTCCTCGATAGCCTCGTAGATCTCGCCTTCCTCCTCGAGTTCCTCGAGGTTCTCGATCACCTCCTCAGGTGCGCCTGAGCGGTTGGCATAGTCAATAAGTTCTTCTTTTGTTGCAGGCCATGGTGCATCGTCAAGGCTGCTTGCAAGTTCCAGTGTCCAATACATAATTATAGTGTTTTTTATAGTCCTTGAATTTGGCGCAAAGATATAAAAAAAATGTAACTTTGTACCATGTCTTACAAAAGAGTTGATAAATACAGCGAGCAGGCCACTGAGCAGATCGCAGAACACATCAGGGAAATCCTCGCCCTGCTTGGCGAAGACCCTGAAAGAGAGGGACTTGTAAAGACTCCCGAACGCGTTGCCAAGAGCCTGCAGTTCCTTACGAAAGGTTACGATGAAGATGGCGTGCAGATAATCCAGAGCGCTGTTTTCGACGAGCAGTACCAGCAGATGGTCCTCATCAAGGACATCGACCTATACAGCACCTGCGAGCACCACATGCTGCCCTTCATAGGCAAGTGCCACGTGGCATACATCCCCAACGGAAAGATCACCGGCCTGAGCAAGATCGCCCGCGTGGTAGAGACCTACGCACGCCGCCTGCAGGTGCAGGAAAGGCTCACCGTGCAGATACGCGACTGCATACAGGAGGCACTGCAGCCCCTCGGCGTTGCAGTGGTGATCGAGGCAAGCCACAGCTGCATGGTGCTGCGCGGTGTCGAGAAAGCCAACGCCCTCACCACAACTTCCGCATTCAGCGGCATCTTCCTGAGCGATGCGCGAACCCGTAACGAGTTCCTGAATCTGATAAAATAAGAAAGAGCGGTTCATCAGGACCGCTCTTTTCATCATCTTTTCGTCGTTACCAGAATCACTCCGTTGGCTCCCCTCACGCCGTAGATCGCGGAGGTGCCGTCCTTTATGACTTCGACTGAATCCACGTCATTCGGATTAAGGTAGGACAGGTCCTGAACCTCGACTCCGTCTACCAGGAAGAGAGGATCGTTGTTTCCGTTGATGTCACCTACGCCACGGATAATGACTCTGGGAGGGTCTCCACCCGTGACCATCACACCGGGAACCCGTCCCTTGAGATAATCATAGATGTTATTATACGTGACAACCTCCTTCTTCTTAGGCTTGACCTTGGAAACCGAACCGGTGAGATGGTCTTTAGCTACGGAGCCGTAGCCAACATTGACGGCTTCGCCTCCGTCAGGAGGGAGAGTGGACTTGTAGGCAGAGCATGAAACCATCAATGCAATGCCAAATATAAGGACCAATAACTTTTTCATAATGACAAATTTAGTTAAATTTGCGAGATTTTTGAAAACACATGACAAAATGATAAAGATTGACATCAAGGGATGCTCCTCCTTCGTGAACGGTGCAGAATACAATGAGTATGTGAACAAAGCCCTCGAGGCTTATGACGTGCTTGCCTCAGAGCAGGGTGCAGGAAACGATTTCCTCGGCTGGAAGACTCTTCCCATCGACATCGACGAGTCGCTCATCGCATCGATGGAGGCAGTCCGCGACGACTGGAAGGACCGCGGCGTCAACCTCGTAATCGCCATCGGAATCGGCGGTTCATACCTCGGCGCAAAGTGCGCCATCGAGGCTCTCAGCCACTCTTTCGTGGAGCCCGAGACCAAGGTCGTGTTCGCAGGCAACAATCTCAGCGAGGACTACCTCGCCGAGCTCATGGACCTCGCCCAGCAGCGTAACGTCGCAGTCGTAGTCATCTCAAAGTCAGGCACAACCACCGAGCCTGCAGTGGCATTCCGCATCTTCAAGGCTTACCTCGAGGAGCGCTACGGCAAAGCAGAGGCAGCACAGCGCATCGTCGCAATCACCGACAAGGAGCGCGGAGCACTCAAGACCCTCAGCAACCAGGAAGGCTACCGCACATATATAGTTCCCGACAACGTAGGCGGCCGCTTCAGCGTGCTCACCCCCGTCGGCCTTCTTCCCATCGTGCTCGCAGGATTCGATATCCGCGCAATGCTCAAGGGTGCCGCTGAGGAGCGCGAGGAGCTTCTCAGGAAGTCAGAGGACAATGCTGCCATCCAGTACGCAGCAATGCGCAACTGCCTGCACAGCAAGACAGGCAAGGCAGTGGAGATTCTCGTGACCTTCAACCCCAAGCTCACCTACGTGGCAGAGTGGTGGAAGCAGCTCTACGGCGAGTCCGAGGGCAAGGACGGCAAGGGCATCTTCCCCGCAAGCGTCACCAACACAGCCGACCTCCACTCCATGGGCCAGTTCATCCAGGAAGGCTCACGCATCATGTTCGAGACAGTGATCAACGTCGAGAACGCAGCAAGGAACGTCGTCATCGGTTCTGACGAGCAGAACCTCGACTGCCTCAACTTCCTCGCAGGCCAGCATGTAGAGCACTGCAACGCCATGGCACGCCTTGGCGTCAAGGTTGCACACATCGACGGTGGCGTTCCCCAGATGGAGATAGGCATGACAAAGATAGACGAGGCCAACCTCGGAGCACTCTTCTATTTCTTCGAGTTCGCATGCGGCGTAAGTGCATACACACTCGGTGTCAATCCCTTCAACCAGCCCGGCGTCGAGGCGTACAAGAAGAACATGTTCGCCCTTCTTCGCAAGCCCGGCTACGAGAAGCAGACAGAGGAGATCTTAAAGAGAATCTAAAGCTTCAGGATCCAGCGCCTTACAAGCTCAACGCGACGTTCCAGCAATTCCATCGAAAGGGTTGACGGGACGTCGCTTGGTTTATTGGTGTTGTCGGTGATTCCGGAGGTGACCATGACGGCAGGCACCCCGTGCCCTACGAACACCGACTGGTCGCCCACGCGGCGGTAGAACATGTCGGTGAATGCACGGCTGCCGTAGTAGTCGAAGTAGAGATGAAGGCGCAGCCCCTCATTGCATGAGAGTATGGAATTCTCGTATCTTGCACCACCGAGCACTATCAGGTAGTCCTTCCAGTAGCGCTGTGGAGGCGCCAGGTTCGAGCCCATCGTATCGAGGTTCACGACCATCACGATGTCACTCTTCGATATGCCCAGCGAAGGCAGATTGTCCCACAGGGCCTGGGCACCGGCGCAGTTGTCGCTATGGCCGTCAAGCCCGACGAAAAGTATGTTCCTGCCAGGGTGTGCGGACGTGAGGGAACGTGCAAGCGACATCATGGCCGCAACGCCGGATGCGTTGGCGTCAGCGCCAGGATAGACTTTGCCGCCGTACTCGCCCACGCCGTCCATGCATGCCATCACGATTATGTACTTCGTTGAACCGGGAGAACGGAGGAGCCCCTGCACATTGTGGCCCACCTTGCCGCTGCTGCGGAAATGGCACATCGAGGTCTTCAGCCCCATCTGGTGGAGCTCCCTCTGCACATAAAATGCGGCATCGACCACTCCCCTGTCGCCAAAGCGTCTGCCGAGGCGGGCGCTGTCGCAAAGGAAACAGACTTCTTCCTGCAAACTTTGGCCTGCAGCGTGCGGTCCGCTAAAAATGATGCAAAGCATCAATATTTTTAGGAATTTCCTCAAATCGGGCACGATAAATGATTATCTTTGCAAAATTAGTGAAAAAGTTTCGTTCAGCAATCAAATTGTTCATCCTGGCGGCGCTGTGCGTCGCCCCGTCCGTGCTATGCCGGGCTCAGTGGGACAAGGACGTGTTCGACCTGCGCGGAAGGCAGGCCCTGAACGACGGGAAATACGCCTTCGCCATCGAGAACTTCAACATTCTCACCCAGCTGGACACCACCGACTACTGGAGCTTCTTCTTCCGCGGCATCGCGAAATACAACCTCGGAGACATACGCGGTTCACAGAAGGACTTCGACAGGTCGGTCAGGATCAACCCCGTGTTCACTAACGGATATCACTACCGCGCCATAGCCGCATCCCGACTGGGAGAATATGACCAGGCGCTCGGAGACCTGCAGAAGGCCATCGACCTCCGCCCCGGCATCACCGGCCTGTACTTCTCACGCGGAGTCACCTACTTCCTTGCCCAGCGTTTCCAGGAGGCTATTGACGACTTCGACTGGTACATCAAGAAAGAGCCCAAGGACCCGTCGGCCTACCTCAACAGAGGCGCCAGCCATCTCTTCCTTGGCGACACGCTCAAGGCGCTGGACGACTACAACAAGGCCATCAAGCTGGACCGCTTCGAACCTGAGGGATTCATCCGCCGCGGCCGTCTGAATGCGACCAGAGGCAAGCTCGACGAGGCCATATCCGACATGGACCACGCCATCTCGCTCGACAGCACGATGACCTTCGCCTACTTCAACAGGGCGCTGATGCTCTACGAGAAGAACGACTACAACGCCGCCATGCACGACCTCAACCGCGTGCTCGAGGAAGAGCCCGGCAACGCCCTGACCCTGTACAACAGGGCACTGATATACCTTCAGGTGGGGGCATACGAAGAGGCGCTCGAGGACATGGACCGCGTGATCAACATCAACCCCCGCAACGTGCTGGCCTACTTCAACAGGGCCACCATCTTCTGCGAGATGGGCCGCTGGTACGACGCCCTGTCGGACTACAACAGCGCCATCGACCTGTATCCCGACTTCGCCAAGGCATACCTCAACCGCTCTTACGTCGAGAACATGCTGGGCCGCAGCAGGGAGTCGAAAGCCGACTACAAGACGGCACAGCGCAAGGTGGCAGAATATCGCAGCAAGAGTGCCAACGGAGACAGCAACTTCGCCGACACTACAAAGAAATACAACTCCCTGCTCGCCCTTGACGCTGACTTCGCGAAGAAGGACTTCGACAACGAGCTGCTCCAGCACAGGGACATCGACGTCAAGCTGCGTCCCCTGTACAAGTTCACCCTCACCATGCAGGCCGAAGACCGTTCAGTGGCACTCAGCCGCCGCTTCGAGAACGCCCTGCTCGACAGGTTCATCGATGCCGCAAGCCTGCCCATCACCATCACCAACGAGGACGTAAAGGGCTTCGTTTTCAAGCCTACCGACACCTCCACCGCCCAGGGCTGCTTCATAAAGGCGCTGCAGGAACTGCAGAACAAGCAGTACAATTCAGCCAGCATGTGGCTCGACCGCGCAGCCGACATGGCCGGCAAGGACGGGTCGCTCGACAAGTACGCCAACTTCTACAAGGCGTTCTTCCTGATGAACCGCGGTGTGCTCAAGGCTGAGATGATCGAGTTCATCGCGTCGCTCGAGGGTAATGTCCAGACCCTCAGCATGGATACCGACGGCGCCACCAGGGCCCGCGTAAGCGACAGGGTGGCACGCACTTACGACTATTCCGAGGCCATCGCCGACATCGAGGAGGCCATCAGCATACTTCCCGACATACCCTACCTGTACTTCAATCTCGGCAACCTGCACTGCCTGTCAGAGCAGCTGGTTTCCGCAATCGAGGACTACGGAATGGCCATACGCCTCTACCCGTACATGGGAGACGCCTACCTCAACCGAGGCCTGGCCCTCATCTACCTGAAGGACATGGAGAAGGGATGCATCGACCTGTCGCGTGCAGGCGAGCTGGGCGTGGCTGACGCATACGGAATAATAAGCAAGTACTGCGAGACAGAAGAATAAGCACAATGGCAAGCGTCAAGTTCAAATCATTTTCGTCAGGCAGCTGCGGAAACTGCTACTTCGTGGGCCTCTTCGCTGAGGACGGCCGCTGCGAGGCAGGCATACTCGTCGACGCCGGCGTAAGCCCGAGAAGGCTGAAGAAGGAACTTGCCGCCGAGGGCCTGGGATTCTCTGACGTGAAGGCCATGCTGGTCACTCATGACCACATGGACCACATACGTTCGATCGCCTCACACTGCAAGCACCTGAGCGTCCCCGTATGGGCGACTCCGAAGCTCTGCAACGCACTGGCCTGGCGTGCCGGTGATTATTTCGACGACTGCCGCGAGGCTCTTGACGAAGGATGGAACGACATCGTTCCCGGGCGCATCAGGGCCCAGTACTTCGAAGTCCCTCACGATGCCACCCAGACCGTAGGATACGCCATTCTGCTCGACGACTACAAGTTCGTGATAATGACAGACCTGGGCCGTATGACAAAGCAGGCTGCGGCCTTCGCCGCGCAGGCCGACACCGTGGTCATAGAGAGCAACTATGACCCCTACATGCTGGAACATGGCCCCTATCCCAAGGAGCTTCAGGACAGGATCAGGGACGGACACGGCCATCTCTCGAATCCCGAATGCGCAGCAGCGATCTGCGCCTTCAGGCACGAAGGACTCAGGAACGTCTTCATGTGCCACCTCAGCGAACACAACAACACCCCGAAACTTGCAATGGACACCGCCATCGAAGCCCTGGGCGGGCGGCCTGAGTTCAGGCTCGCTCCCCTTCCCAGGCAGACGGCGTCGCCATTGATGAACCTATAAACGCCCCCTGATGAAAGAATTCTGGAAAATAATCAAGAAATATGTCGCGCCCTACAAGAAGTATCTCGGAGGGTCGGTGCTCATGAACATCCTCAGCGCCATATTCAACATTTTTTCGTTCTCGCTTATCATCCCTATCCTTCAGATACTGTTCAACATCAATGAGATGCAGTATGAGTTCATCCCCTGGGACGCCGTCGGGATGGGCAAGAAGGAAATAATCCTGAACAACCTCTACTGGTATGTGACGGACGCCATAGGCAACTTCGGCGCAAACAAGGTGCTCATGCTCCTGTGCCTCTTCCTCATAATCATGACAGCCATAAAGACAGCCTGCTACTTCGGGGCAAGCGCCGTCATGGTTCCTATCCGGACCGGCATCGTCAAGGACATGAGGATGGAACTCTACAACAAGATCATCGCTCTCCCCCTCGGCTATTTCAGTCAGGAACGCAAGGGCGACATAATCGCTCGTATGAGCGGCGATGTACAGGAAGTGGAGACATCCATCACAAGCGCGTTAGACATGCTGATAAAGAACCCCATACTCATCATCTTCTATATGGGTATGCTTCTGACGATATCATGGCAGCTGACCCTGTTCGTGCTTCTGTTCGCTCCCGCCATGCTCTGGTTCATGGGCCTCATCGGCCGCAAGCTCAAGCGTCAGTCGACTGAAGCGCAGGCCCTATGGTCGGACACCATGAGTCAGGTGGAGGAGACTCTTGGCGGTCTCAGGGTTATCAAGGCATTCCGAGCCGAGAAGAAGATGGAAAGGCGATTCGACGGAGTCACCTCGGCCATGAGGGACAAGAACGCGATAGTAGCGACGCGCCAGGCATCGGCACATCCCGTAAGCGAGTTCCTCGGCACCGCGATGATAGCCATCGTCCTCTGGGTGGGCGGCATGTTCATCCTCAGCGAGCACACGGTGATCGACGCTCCGACCTTCATCTTCTACATGGTCATCCTTTACAGCGTCATCCAGCCCATCAAGGACCTCTCGAGGGCTGCGTACGGCATTCCAAAGGGTCTGGCCAGCATGGAGAGGATAGACGCGATACTGCAGTCCGAGAACAACGTTGCGGAACCTGAGAACGCCGTGAGCATCAAGGAGTTCAACGACAGGATATGTTTCCACGACGTAGTGTTCAGCTACAGGGACGGCAGCAAGCAGATCCTGAAGGGAGTGAACCTCGAGATTCCAAAGGGGAAGACCGTCGCCATAGTGGGAGCTTCCGGTGCAGGCAAGACTACCTTGGTTGACCTCATCCCACGCTACTATGACCCCGAGGGCGGCAAGGTGACCATAGACGGAATAAACCTCAAGGACCTGAAGGTCAACGACCTGCGTGCACTGATGGGAAATGTCAACCAGGATCCCATACTGTTCAACGACACTATATTCAACAACATCGCATTCGGAGTGGAGAATGCGACACAGGAACAGGTCGAGGCGGCTGCACGCATAGCCAACGCCCACGAATTCATCATGGAGAAGGATGGCGGCTACCAGAGCAATGTGGGAGACCGCGGAGTCAAGCTCAGCGGTGGGCAGAGGCAGCGCATCAGCATAGCGCGGGCCATACTCAAGAATCCCCCCATCCTCATACTCGACGAAGCCACGGCATCGCTCGACACCGAGTCGGAGCGAACAGTGCAGGACGCTCTCGACAAACTGATGAGCAACAGGACCACCATAGCCATCGCTCACCGCCTCAGCACCATCAAGAATGCCGACGAGATCATAGTCATGGACGAGGGTCGCATAGTCGAGCGCGGCAGGCACGAGGACCTCATCGCCCTCGGCGGCTACTACAGGAAGCTTAACGAAATGCAGTCGTTGTGATGAAAAAACTCAACAATAAGAAGAGGGCTCGTCTTTTCAAGTTCATACTCGTGCTGTATGCGGCATGCGTATGCTTCCTGTGCTTCGGGCAGTTTGACGGAGTGGAGAAGGCCCCGCAGTTCATTTTCGGAATCCCATCGGACAAGATAGTGCACTTCTGCATGTTCTTCCCCTTCCCCATCATCTACTACCTCAGCATCAAGACCTTGGCCAGAAAGCCAAAGAAGGCGATATTCTGGACGCTGGACACGTTTGTGATAGGGGCCTCATTCGCTGCAATTACCGAACTGATACAGAAAACCATATCATACAGGAGCGGGGACTGGAACGACTTCAAGGCAGACATCCTTGCACTGGCACTCGCCTGCGTCGTGACTCTCGTCCTGAACCTGAAAAACTCGCTTGAACATGCATTTAAATAGATTAACCGCCACCATCCTGGCCTCTGCGCTCTGCCTTTGCGCCTCTGCCCAGAAGGTACCCGTCAGAAACGACTTCAACGTAGCATGCGACAGCCTTTCGGCAAGGCTGCAGCGCCGCACAGGCGTAACCTCGACCGTAAAGATAAAGAGGCTGGTCCGACGAGATAGCGAGATTGACTTCTACTTCGACAAGGAGTTCTCCGACTGGCCATGGAGAAGCAGCGACTACAGCTGGCTGCGTTCGGAACTCTCCCACGCCCTGGCAGAAGTGTCCCCTACCTTCAAGCTCGGAAGGATATATGCCAACGGAGTTGCATTCGAGGAACTGCCCACGCCCGCTGTGGGCAACAGCGGCATACCGGGCAATTTCTCTGGCTTTCTGCATGACTCAAGAGTTTCATCGGGCAGCCGCTTTATTCTCAGGAAGGGAGCGAGGCATTATTCCAAAGGATTGTCAGACAGATACATAGCCCTATGGCAGAGCCACGGCAGATATTGGAACGAAGAACAGGGAGAATGGATTTGGCAGAGAGCCCAGCTTCACCGTACGGTAGAGGACATGTTCACCCAGAGTTACGTTCTCCCCTACCTTATGCCAATGCTTGAGAATGCCGGAGCATACGTGATGACCCCACGAGAAAGGGACCCGCAGATATTCGAAAGCATCTGCGACAATGACCCTGCATTCAAGGAAGAGCGTGACGAGCTCGTGCGCCAGAAAGGCTATTACCGCGAAAGCGGCAGATGGGAAAACGCAGGCGAAGGTTTCGCCGACAGGTATGAATCCTACCGTACCGACCAGAACCCTTTCAAGATGGGCACCGCCCGCATGACCGAGTGCTCAACTGAGGCCGATGCATCAGTCAGGTGGACGCCTGCGATTCTGGAAAGAGGTACGTACGCTGTCTATATCAGCTACGCCAGCCTCGCTTCAAGCACGGAGGAGGCCCACTATACGGTCAGCCATCTTGGAGGCCTGACCAAGTTCACCGTCAACCAGAAGAGGGGCGGCGGCACATGGATATACCTGGGCAGTTTCGAGTTCGCTCCCGACTGGGACAACTTCGTGGAACTCAGCAACGAAGGCAAGGAAGGCTGCTTAGTATCGGCCGACGCTGTGCGCTTCGGCGGCGGTATGGGAAAGGTCCATCGAGGCGGAAGCATATCCGGAATGCCTGCATTCGCGGAAGGAGCTCTCTATAGCATGAGCTGGTCAGGAGCCGACAGCACCATATGGACAGAGTGGCCCGGGGACTACACCAGGGATTATGCCGGGCGCGGTGCATGGGTGAAGGAACAGAAGGACGTAAGACACATCCCCTTCGACCTATCGCTCGCCTTCCACTCCGACGCGGGCTTGACCCCGAACGATTCCATCGTGGGCACGCTGGCAATCTATACACTGAAGTGCGACGGCAGCCGGAACGACAGCAACGGCTACGACCGCATGGGCAACCGACTGCTGGCCGATTACGTACAGACTCAGATTGTGAACGATATACGCTCCGACTGGGACCCGGAATGGAGCCGCCGCGAACTTTGGGACCGTTCATACAGCGAGTCACGCACCACCGACGTCCCCGGAATGCTTCTGGAAATTCTCAGCCATCAGAACTTCGCTGACATGAAGTACGGCCTGGATCCGGGCTTCCGCTTCACCGTGAGCAGGGCCGTGTACAAAGGCGTGCTCAAGTTCCTGAGCGACCTCTACGCCTGCCCGTACGAAGTGCAGCCTCTGCCCGTGTCAGGCTTCTCGGTGCAGTTCGGCGAGGACGGCATTTCCGCAAGGCTCAGGTGGGTGCCGGTCGATGACGAGAAGGAGCCGACAGCCAAGCCCAAGGGATACACGGTCTACACGAGGATAGACGGTGGCGGATGGGACGCCGGAACCGACTGCGAAGGCACAGCATGCAGTCTTCCCATTAGTGAAGGTCACATCTACAGCTACAAGGTCAGCGCATGGAACGATGGCGGAGAGAGTTTCCCCAGCGAGATACTGAGCCTGGGCACCCCCTCCGGCGTCAGGCCTGACAGCACGAACATCGTGCTGGTAGTCAACAACTTCGACAGGGTCGCCGCTCCCGTATGGGCCGATACTGAGGAATTCGCGGGATTCTACGGCAAGGTCGACAGCGGCGTGCCCTACCTCTGCGACTACAGCTACATAGGAGAGAACTACGAATTCCGCCGCGGGCGCGAATGGGTGACCGACGACGACCCCGGCCACGGCGCCAGCTGGGATGACTATGCAGGCCGCAGGCTTGCAGGCAACAGCTTCGACTATCCCTTCGTTCACGGAAAGGCCCTTATGGGCCAGGGACGCTGCTTCTGCTCGATGTCGAGGGATGCCTTCTGCACACTCGAGGAATCGGGAACCGCTCCCGCATTCGACATAGTCGACCTCATCTGCGGCAAGCAGGTCAGCACCCTCAAGGGAACCGGCAGGAAGGGCGTGCACTTCGAGGTGTTCCCCAAGAAGCTGCAGGAAGCTATAGGCAAGGTCACTGAAGCCGGCACCGACATCATAATAAGCGGAGCCTACATCGCCACCGACGCGTGGGACAGCGTGTACCCCACCCCCACCAGGATAATGCCCAGGACAAGCGCCCAGGACTTCATCAAGGATGTGCTCGGGTACAAGTATGTGTGCACCTTCGGCACCTCTGCAGGCGCAGTCACCACAGCCACAGGGCAGGACAGCAGGTTCCTTCGCAGCAAGGATTCCGAAGTCAGGGAACTCCCCTTCCACTCCATGCCGAACGAAGACTGCTACTGTGTGGAGACACCAGGAGCCATCGCCCCCGCCGACCTCATGGGCAAGACCGTCCTTCGCTATGCACAGACCCTCCAGCCTGCTGCAGTCGTCTATAGAGGAAAGGGCTACAAAGTATTCTCGATAGGTGTTCCGATCGAGACCTTCAAAAAAGAAAGCGACATCAACTATGTGATGTCGCTCGCATTGAAGTCTGTCAGATAAGGGCCTACAGTGCCTTTACGGGGCATCCGAACCACTTGACCATCATCAGGTAGATAAGGCCTGAAACAACGATCACACAAGGTATGGTAAGCACCCATGCCCATACGATGTTCTTGGCTGTGAGCCACTTCACGCGCTTGAATCCGCGTGTGAGGCCGGTACCGATGATTGAACCGGTGATGGTATGGGTAGTGCTGACGGGGATGCCGAGCACTGCTGTAAGGATCAGAGTGAAAGCGCCGGAAGCCTCTGCGCAGAATCCCTGGGTGGGATAGAGCTTGCTGAGGCCGTCGCCAAGGGTGCGGATGACCTTCCAGCCGCCGACCAGGGTTCCGAATGCAATGATACCGTAGCAGAGGAGCTTCAGCCACATGGGGATGAAGAACTCGGCGCCTGCGACTGCAGTGCCATCTGCTGTATATGCTCCCGCTGCAACTGCACCATTACCATACAGGAACTGCATGAGACTGCTGTCAGGGTTGGAAGCGAAGGCTGTCGCGAAGAGGATGGCGATGACACCGAGAGTCTTCTGACCGTCGTTGCCACCGAATCCAAGCGAGAAAGCGGCGCTGGAGACAAGCTGCATGCGTCTGAAACCCTTCTCGACCTTCTGGCCGTTGCACTTCCTGAATATGGCCATGAACAGGCAGTTCAGGAAGAAGCCCATGATCATGCCAAGCAGAGGCGATATCACGATGAAGGCTACCACAGTGAAGATGCCGCTGCCAATCAGGTACTCGCTGCCATACACGAACCATACAGGGCCGATGAGGCCGCCGATGAGAGCATGAGAGGCCGAAATGGGAAGGCCGAACTGCGTGCAGATGAATATCCAGAGCACACTGCCGAGCAGGGCTGCCAGAATCACATAAACGTCGATGCAGTTCTCGCTGACTATGCCCTTGCCCATGGTCGATGCGACGGTCATGTCGAAGATGAACAGCGCTATGAAAATCCAGAACGCAGCCCACCAGACAGCATATTTGGGAGGCAGTGCCTTGGTAGCTACGACGGACGCGATGCAGTTTGCTGCGTCGTTCATGCCGTTGGTGAGGCTGAACATCAAGGCGATGACTGCCGTTATGATCACTATTGTTATCATGCTAGCTCATCTTCACAGCAATGCTGCGTATTACCTTTGCTGTACTCTTTGCCTTGTCTGAGATATCCTCGAGTGCCTGGGCTATGTTCTTCTTCTTTGTAAGCTCGATGGCGTCCTTCTCGAATTCGAAGAGGTTTGACATATAGCTCTCGAACACGTCGTCGACAATATGCTCGATCTCCTTGATCTTGTCGCACAGATCGTCGACCTCCTTGGCCTCCTTGCGCATATTGTCGAACTTCTTTGTGATCTCGATGAAGAGCACAGCATCCTGCTTGATGTACTCGGCAATCTCGATAAGCTTGCGTGAAGGCTCCTTGGGCTGGTACATCGCAATCTGCTTGGAAGAGTCCCTGATGGTGTCGAGGAAGGTGTCCAGGCTCTCTGCAAGCTCGTGGATGTCGTCACGGTCAAAAGGCGTCACGTATGCCGCCATGAGCTCTTCGACAATCTTCTTGGTGATGGTATCGCCCTCTGTCTCACGCTCCTTGATGCGGTGTGCAAGCATTCTGCGCTGGTCGGGATTGTCAGACTTTGCCTGCTCGAGCAGAAGGTCGGCGGCCTTGTCGATGTTTTCTGCGGCCTGGATGAAAAGAGGGAAGAACCTTTTTTCCTTCACCACGAATAACTGGAGGAAATTGTCAATCTTCATATTCTGTTACATATAAAATTCTTTATACCACTGTGCAAAGTTGCGGAGTCCCTCACGCAGGGGCGTGTGGGGCTTGAAGCCGAAGTCGCGCTCCAGGGCGCTGGTGTCGGCGTATGTCACGGGCACGTCACCAAGCTGCATGGGAACAAGTTCCTTATGGGCCTCGAAATCGTAGTCTGCGGGCAGCACGCCTGCACGTACCAGCTCCTCCTGAAGGATGGTCACGAAGTCGAGCAGGTTCTCGGGATTGCTGTTGCCGATGTTGTATACTGCGTAGGGAGGCAGCGGAAGTCCGTCTTCTCCTGTAGCCTTTTCGGGAGCCTTGTGCATGATGCGCTGAACGCCCTCGACTATGTCGTCAACGTATGTGAAGTCACGCAGACAGTTGCCATAGTTGAAGATCTTGATGGTCTCTCCGGCCCTCAGCTTGTTCGTGAACCCGAAGTAGGCCATGTCGGGACGGCCGGCAGGTCCGTACACCGTAAAGAAGCGTAGACCAGTGCTAGGAATGTTGTAGAGCTTGCTGTAGGCATGGGCCAGGAGCTCGTTGCTCTTCTTGGTTGCGGCATAGAGGCTCACGGGATTGTCAACCTTGTCGTCGGTGCTGTAGGGAACCTTCTTGTTGGTACCATACACGCTTGAGCTGGAAGCGTATACAAGGTGCTGCACGGGATTGTGGCGGCATGCCTCGAGTATGTTGTAGAAACCGATGAGATTGCTCTGGATGTATGCGTTAGGGTTCTCGATGCTGTAGCGCACGCCTGCCTGTGCGGCAAGGTTGACCACGATATCGAACTTCTCCTCTGCAAAGAGCCTGTCGATGAGGTCGCGGTCGGCAAGGTCCCCCTTGATGAACTTCCAGCGGCCCTCCGGAGCGACCTTTGCAATTTCTGCAAGACGCCAGTCCTTGAGGCTGGTGTCATAGTAGCTGTTGATGTTGTCAAGGCCGACTATCTGCATGTCGGGCTCGGTGCGCAGGAGCTTGAGCACGAGGTTGGAACCGATGAATCCGGCGGCGCCGGTAACAAGTACTTTCATAATCTTATTTGAACCATTCAATAGAAGACTCGAGTCCGGCGAGCCAGACAGTATCGTCGACTTCGAATCTATAATCGGGTCTGGGATTGGTGATGAGTTCGCTGCCATGAAGCACGCTGATCACCATACAGCCGCTCGAGCGCATGTCGGCCGAGCGAAGGGTCTGCCCGGTAAGGGTCGACTCCTCCTGCAGCACAATGGGCTCCACGAGGAACTCTTCCGTATTCTCCTGGACGGCAGGAACGGACTGTGAGTCCGCCATAGTCTGCCTGAAAGCCTCCAGCTGTGCGTTTGTGCCCACGGCAAGAAGTTCATCGCCAGGATAGATGGGCTCGTTTCCTGACGGTATGAGTATACTTCGCGAGCCGCGGATTATCTTGACTATGTTGACTCCGCTCGTATGGCGGAAAGGCATCTCGCGCAGGGTCCTGCCAACGAACTCGGAGTCGGGGCTCATCCTTACGCCTGCCATGTGTATGTCGTAACCTGCGAGCTTGGCCTTGACCTCCGTGGCAACGGGTGTACGCTGTTTCTCGAGGTTCTCCTTGGCGTTGAGGTTCTCCATGAAACGGGCCTCGAGTCCACCGAAGTTGCGCAGGGTGAACTTGATGATGACGAAGAACAGGAACGACAGCAGGACAAGCAGCAGGGCTGACCATCCGGCAACGTTGTAGTACCGCTGCACAACGGCGACTATGAACGCTATGCCGATGAGTATGCGGAGAGTCATCAGCGACAGAATAGGCCACCTGTTCGACGGCTTCTCGGAAAGAAGGTGCTTCGCAGGCTTTGCCAGGCTGCCGTTGAGGATGGTCATTCCGTAAAGGAACGGCGACATCAGCAGCAGAGTGACTATCAATTCTATCCACTTGCGGGCGCCCTCCCCTATTGACGGGAAGATTCCGGTGACAGCCTTGTCGAGGAAGGCATTGCATGCAAGTATGATGGCTAAGAGTATGACAGAGTAGAGGCCTACCCTGAGAGCATAGCTCTTGAGGAGCTTCTTCCACTCGCTCTGCTCGGCCATTGAATTTGCAGGTGTGTCGTCCTGAGGAGGATCGACCACTGCAAGAACCTTTGCGGGCAGCTTGCGTTTGAGGAAGGCCAGTGCCGGGTCGGCGGCCTTGATCATGTACGGAGTCGTGAAGGTCGTGATGACCGACACTGCGATGACTACGGGATATATGAAGTCGCGCATCACACCCATCGAGCAGCCGAGGCCGGCGATGATGAATGCGAACTCACCAAGCTGAGCCATGGTGAATCCCGTATGCACGGCCGTGTCGAGGCCCTTGCCGGCAATGAGCACGCCCGTCGTTGAGAACAGCAGGATGCCACCCACGGCGACAATCGCAAGCACGAGGATGTTAGGCCAGTACTGCGCTATTATGTGCGGGTCCACCATCATGCCCACAGACACGAAGAAGATGGCTCCGAAAAGATCCTTGATCTTTGAGGTAAGCTTCTGGATATGCTCGCCCTCGATGGTCTCAGCAAGTATGGATCCCATCATGAAGGCGCCGAGCGCTGACGAGAAGCCTACAGCATTTGCGAGCACCACCATGCCGAAGCAGAGGCCTATGCTGACTATGAGCAGGATCTCGTCGGTAATGTACTTCCTGGCCTTCTTGAGCAAGGTGGGGATGAGGTATATTCCCACAAGGAAGCATAGGACGAGGAAGAACGCCAGTTTGCCGAGTGCCATGAGCATCTCGCCGCCGGCGAACTTGTTGCTGACTGCCATGGTCGAGAGCAGCACGAGCATGAGGACGGCGATCAGGTCCTCGAACACCAGACTGCCGAATATAAGGCTTGCGTAGGGCTTGTTCTTCAGGCCCATGTCGTCATACGCCTTGATGATGATGGTGGTGGAGCTCATCGACAGCAGACCGCCGAGGAAGATGCTTTCCATCGAGGTCCAGCCCATGGCGCTGCCGGTCAGCATGCCCAGCACGAACATGCCCACACAGATGGTTCCTGCCGTGATCAGCGCGGCGCTGCCCACCTTGAGCAGTTTCTTGAAGCTGAACTCGAGTCCGAGGTTGAAGAGCAGGAAGATGATACCTATCTCCGACCACTGGTGCACCGACTCAGGCGAGAACTGCGGGAAGATGCCCAGCGACGGGCCTACGAGGAATCCGGCCACGATGTAGCCGAGAATGAGCGGCTGCTTGAGCGCCTTCGATATCACGGTGAAGACGCCGGCGGCAATCAGGATGATTGCAAGTTCGGTTACAAGCCTCAGTTCCTCGCTCATATCGTTCTGCCGGGATATGCTTCAAGAGCTTTCTCGAGGCACTCGAGAGCCTTGGACAGGTCTTCGATCTTGAGTACGTATGCTATTCTGACCTCCTGGCGGCCTTCGCCGGGTTCGGTATAGAAGCCTGATGCGGGGGCCATCATCACCGTAGCGCCCTTGTACTGGAACTCGCTGAGGCACCAGATGCAGAACTTCTCGGCATCGTCGACGGGAAGTTTCGCCACAGTATAGAAAGCGCCCATGGGGATGGGAGAATATACGCCGGGTATCTTGTTGAGCCCGTCGATGAGGTAGTTGCGACGGTCGCAGTACTCCTCGTAGACGGCCTGCAGGTAGCTCTTCTGCACGTCAAGCGAAGCCTCGGCGACAATCTGGCCTATGAGCGGGGGGCTCAGGCGGGCCTGGCAGAACTTCATTACGGCGTCATGCACCTTCTTGTTCTTGGTGCAGAGGCAGCCTATCCTGATTCCGCACTCGCTGTATCGCTTTGAGACTGAGTCGAAGAGCACCACGTTGTCCTCGATGCCCTCGAGGTGGAATGCGCTGATGTAAGGCATGCCCGTATAGATGAACTCGCGGTAGACCTCGTCGGAGAACAGGTAGAGGTTGTGCTTCTTGACTATGTCGCGCAGTTGCTGCATCTCCTTGCGGGTGTACAGATAGCCCGTAGGGTTGTTGGGGTTGCAGATGAGGATAGCCTTGGTGCGCTCGGTGATCTGCGCCTCGAAAGCCTCTATGCTCGGGAGACGGAATCCGTCCTCGATGTCAGTCTTGACGCTCTTGACAACGGCACCCACTGAGATTGCGAACGCCATGTAGTTTGCGTAGAAGGGGTCGGTCACTATGACTTCGTCGCCGGGGCTGAGGCAGGCCAGGAAGGCGAAGAGCACGGCCTCTGATCCGCCGCTGGTAACGATTATCTCGTCAGGTGAAAGATATATGCCGTACTCGGCATAGTACTTCACCAGCTTGGTCCTGAGGCTGAGGTGGCCGTCTGACGGGCTGTATTCGAGGATTTCCCTGTCGACGTTGCGAAGGGCTTCGAGGGCACATTCCGGAGTCTTGATGTCCGGCTGGCCGATGTTCAGATGGTAGACGTGCACGCCGTTGCGCTTTGCCTCATCGGCATACGGAGCGAGCCTCCTGATAGGAGACGACGGCATGTTCACTGCTCTTTCACTGATGTCCATATAGTCTAAATTTCTGTGATTATCTGTCTGATGGCTTCAAAGGAGTTGTCGGCAACCTGTGACCAGAAGTTCTCATACTGGCTCTCGCGGTCCTTGCCGCAGACGTCGCTCACGACGCGTATGCACGCGAAAGGAACGGCCTTCACATGGCAGGTCTGGGCGATGGCGGCAGACTCCATGTCGACCGTCAGAGCCTCAGGGAACCTCTGGAGTATCTCGCGCTCACGGGGTTCCTCGGTGATGAACTGGTCACCGGAAGTGAAGAGGCCCTTACGGACGCTGACCTTGGCGAGGATGCCCTCGTCGGCCCTGTAGCGTGCAGGAAGGCCCTGGACCTGGCCCCATTCGTTGGGCTCACCGCACCAGACATCGTGATAGACGACCTCGGTGCTTGCCACGACGTCCTTGGGCTGGAGTTCCGGGCTCAGGCCTCCGGCAACACCGGTGCTGATCACGCAGTCAGGATGGCATACGGCAATGAGGCGCTGCACAGCGAGCGCAGCATTCACCTTGCCGATGCCGCTGCCGCACATCACGACGGTCTTGCCGCCCATTGTCCCCTGCCATATTCCGGGGGCGATTTCACACGCATCGGGCATGAGAGCCTGCAGGCGCACGAGCTCCTTGTCCATTGCTGCTATTACTCCAATCTTCATATATCCTGCAAAGATATATAAAATCGGGCTAAAACGAGGATTTTTCTTAACTTTGCACTCACTATGGCAGACACAAAAATACTTGATCAGTTCGAGGCCGTCCTTCAGGAAGGCCTTGTCAAGGTTCTCAGGGGCTGTTCCATCCTCAACGACGACAAACTCCCGGAATCGGACGACATAAACGACATCTGGCAGAACTCCTACATGGAGCCCTACGTCGGCGACGCAGTGGAGAACTTCAACGAATACCCCGAGGCCGCCCTAGCCTGGGCTGCATTCCTCGGCATGGGCGTGGCCCACAACTGGGACAAGGACTGGGCAGCGCACAGCAATGACCCCTACACTGCCTATTACGGACCCCGCGGCTGGGACGACATGGACGAATACATAGTCGGCCCCATGCTGCACCTCACGCCTGAATACTCCACCAAGCTCTCCGACGCCTTCTACAGCTGTGCGGAGTCGACCCTGGGCCTCATGCGCCATCAGGGAATCGAGGCGCAGACCAAGGACGGATTCTACATTCTCGTCCGTGCATACTGCGTATTCTACAAGCTGGGCGCAGCCGCAGAACTGCAGCGCCTGGGATACAGGAAAGTCAAGCTCGAAGCACCTCAAAACTTATAGCAGAATGAGACATGCCCTCATTGCCGCCATGGCTGCGCTCATGGCCCTATCTTGCGTTGGTCCAAAGACGACCACGTGCACCAATCCGTTGACTTACACCGACATACCGGACAACGACGTAATCCGTGTAGGCAAAGACTACTACATGGTAAGCACGACCATGTACTTCTGCCCCGGTGCACCCATAATGCACTCGCGCGACCTCGTGCACTGGGACATCGTAAGCTATGTCTACGACTGCCTTGAAGACGACGAGATCTACAATCTCCAGAACGGAAAGAACGCCTACGGCAAGGGGCAGTGGGCAGCCTCGCTGAAGTATCACGACGGCGAGTTCTACGCGCTCTTCATAGCCAATGACCAGGGCAAGACCTACATCTACCACTCCCCCGACATCGAGGCTTCCTACTGGGACAGGTACGTGATCGACCGCCCGTTCCACGACGCAGGCCTGCTCTTCGAGGGCGACCGGGTATTCATAGCCTGGGGCAACAGGAACATCTACCTTACCGAGCTCGAGCCCGACTTCAGCGGAGTCAGGAGCGAGGACAAGCTCATCTTCAGCACTCCTGAGGGCTACATGCTGGGCGACGAAGGCTCGCACTTCTACCACATTGGCGACTGGTACTATGTCCTGACCATCAACTGGCCATGGGGCGGAGTGCGCACCGAGACCTGCTGGCGCAGCCGCAACATCGACGGTCCCTACGAAGCAAGGACAATCCTGCAGGGAGCATTCGACGGGCGCCGCGACGGAGTTGCCCAGGGTGCAATCTTCGACACCCCCAAGGGCGACTGGTATGCCATGATGTTCCAGGACCACGGTGCAGTGGGCCGCATCCCTACCCTGCAACCGCTCACATGGGTTGACGGATGGCCCATACTCGGCGACGACACCGTTCCCGTCAAGGAATTCGAGGTAAACCTGCGGCCAAAGGGAAGGAACAGGACCTGGTCTCACGACGAGTTCGACTGCACGGAGCTCGACCTTATATGGCAGTGGAACCACAAGCCTCTTGACGGAGCATGGTCGCTGAGCAGGGACAAGGGCAATCTCACCATCGACGCAATGCCGGCAACAGGCATCTTCGACGCCCGCAACGTGCTGACACAGCGTACCGTAGGCCCCAAGTGCACAAGCATAGCCTGCGTCGATGCCGCAAAGCTTGAACCCGGCGGACACGCAGGACTCTGCGCATTCCAGAGCCACTTCGGCGCCATCGAAGTGGAGCGCACGAACGATGACATCTACATCGTTACAAGAACGCACGAGGGTGAGTTCATGCGCATTCCCGCCGAGCAGCCGAAGGTCCAGTTCAAGATAGACTACGACTTCGACACCGACACCGCAAAGTTCAGCTTCTCATACGACGGAGTCAGCTGGATCACAGCAGACTGCCTGCTGCAGATGCGCTACACACTTGACTTCTTCACCGGATACCGCAGCGCTCTCTACTGCTATTCAACTGAAGAAGCCGAAGCGGGCAGCGCCAGCTTCGACTTCTTCCATCAGACTGTAAATCAGTAATTTACTTCTCGGGTATATTCTTAAGTACCTCCTTCAGGAAGTCCCAGACCTTCTGAACAGAGGGGATGTATGCGCGCTCATCGGGTGAATGTGGGCTCAGAAGGGTCGGTCCCATGGATACCATGTCCCAGTTGGGATAGGCACCGGCGAGGATGCCGCACTCAAGTCCTGCGTGGATAGCCATCACGAGAGGTTCCTTGCCGTACATGCCGGTATAGACTTTCTTCATGGTGGCAAGGATGGGCGATGCCGCATTTGGAGCCCAGCCGCTGTATCCTCCGGTGAACTTTGTCTTGATGCCGGCAAGGGTGAACACGCTCTTGAACTTGTCGGCCAGCGCAGCCTTCGCGCTGTCGACTGAAGAGCGCATGAGGCACTTCACATAGAAGTCGCCCTTGTAAATCTTGACCATTGCGAGATTGTTGGATGTCTCCACCATTCCGGGCAGGTTGTCGCTCATTCTCTCCACGCCGTCGGGACATGCAAGGATAGTACGGACGAACTTGATCGCAGAGGCTTCTGATACGTAGAGGCACTCCTCAGGGTCGCAGCACTGGCCTTCCTCGCACTTGTAGGGCTCGAAGACGATCTCCATCTGAGGGTCGGTTGCAGCGTATTCGGCCTTGAGCGCGGCTGCCACCTTTTCGACGGTGCGCTTTGCAGCGGCCACCTTTGCCTTGGGCACGTATACGGTTGCGAATGCCTCGCGCGGAATCGCGTTGCGCAGGGTGCCGCCCTCGAGGTCGATGAGCTTGACGTCGTTCCTGGTAAGCAGAGGCAGGAGGATTCTTGCAGCGAGCTTGTTGGCGTTGGCGCGGCAGAGGATGATGTCCATTCCTGAGTGACCGCCCTGGCAGCCCTTGACTGCGAGACTCCAGCACTCGTGGTTCTTCGGTTCCTTCTTCCTGCGGTAGCGGGCGGATGCAGTAGCATCCAGACCGCCTGCGCAGCCTACATAGAACTCGCCCTCGCTCTCTGAGTCGAGGTTGATGAGGATATCGCCCTTGAGGACGCCGGGCTTGAGAGCCTGTGCGCCGGTCATGCCGGTCTCCTCGTCGTATGTCACGAGTATCTCGATGGGACCATGGGGAATGTCGCTGGATTCAGCGATCGACAGTGCGAGGGCCACACCGAGGCCGTTGTCGGCGCCAAGAGTGGTGCCGCATGCCTTGAGCCATTCGCCCTCGACCTTGGTCTCGATGGGGTCGGTGAGGAAGTCGTGCTTCACGTCTGAATTCTTCTGGGGGACCATGTCCATGTGGCCCTGGAGAACGACGCCCTTGAGGTTTTCATATCCCTTGGTTGCGGGGATGCGCATGATGACGTTGCCGGTCTCGTCGGCGAAAGCCTCCACCTTGTGCTCTGCCGCCCAGTCGAGGAGATACTTGCGGATTATCTCTTCATGTTTTGACGGACGGGGGCAGCGTGTGATGCCGTAGAAGTTGTTCCAGACGATTGCCGGTTGCAGGTCTTTGATTGTCATATCAATTATGTTTTAACGGTTTCACGAATTACACAAATATAGCAAAATTTTCGTATCTTTGCTTATTCGCGAAATAACTAAAAACAATCATAGTATGTTCAAGAACCAACCTAAAGGCCTCTTCGCCCTCGCTCTGGCCAACACCGGCGAGCGCTTCGGCTACTACACCATGCTGGCCATCTTCCTGCTCTTCCTGCAGGCAAAGTTCGGCTTCTCGGCTTCAGCAGCCGGCCAGTTCTATGCAATCTTCCTGGCAGCAGTATATTTCATGCCCGTTATCGGCGGCTGGCTGGCCGACAGGATCGGCTACGGCAAGTGCGTCGTGACAGGTATCTGCGTCATGTTCGTAGGCTACGTCTGCCTTGCGATCCCGACTGACGCATTCGCAAGCCGCGGCTTCGCCCTTGCCCTCATGATCGGCGCCCTGCTCCTGATAGCAGTGGGAACCGGTCTGTTCAAGGGCAACCTCCAGGTAATGTGCGGCAACCTCTATGACGACCCTGAGTTCAGTGCAAAGAGAGACTCCGGCTTCAGCCTGTTCTACATGGCCATCAACCTCGGTTCGATGTTCGCTCCCACAGCGGCCACAGCCCTCACCAACAGCCATCTCGCCAAGGCAGGCCTCATCTACAAGGCCGACATCCCCGCTCTTGCACACCAGTGCATCAACGGCACTCTCGCTGATCCTTCGACCCTCCAGAGCCTGCAGGCAGCCATGCCCGGTGCAGCAGCCCAGGGCATGGGCCTCGAGGAGTTCAGCCACTTCTACATCACAAACCTCTCTACAGCCTACAACCTCGGCTTCGCAGTAGCGTGCGTCTCCCTGATCTTCTCGATGGCAATCTACTTCGGATTCAAGTCATGGTTCAAGCACACCGACGTCAATGCCAAGACTGCCGCAGCAAAGGGCGAGAACGTTGTAGAGCTCACTCCCAAGCAGACCAAGGACCGCATCGTTGCGCTCATCTTCGTGTTCGCAGTGGTCATCTTCTTCTGGATGGCATTCCACCAGAACGGTTCTTCTCTCACATACTTCGCACGTGACTACACCCAGGCAGAGGTCGGCGGCATCACCAGGATAGGCTTCAACATCTGGGCACTCTTCCTCATCGCCGTTTCAGTGTACACCCTCTTCGGTGCGTTCCAGTCAGAGACAAAGAAGGCACAGGCAATCTGCGGAGCTGCAACCATAGCCCTCTGGGCCGGTGCATTCGCACTCTACAAGGGAATGGCTGACAGCATCAGCATCCTTCCTCAGCAGTTCCAGCAGTTCAACCCGTTCTTCGTAGTTGCCCTCACCCCTATCTCAATGGCTATCTTCGGCGCTCTTGCAAGCAAGGGCAAGGAGCCTTCTGCTCCTAAGAAGATCGGTCTCGGAATGTTCGTGGCAGGCGTCGGCTACCTCATCATGCTCCTTGCATCAAAGGGCCAGCCCGCTCCTTCAGAACTCGTCAACGTAGGCGGTGTATCACCCGACCCCGTTGTTCCCGCATACCTCATCAGCACATACCTCGTGCTCACATTCGCAGAGCTCCTGCTCAGCCCTATGGGCATCTCATTCGTCAGCAAGGTTGCTCCTCCTAAGTACAAGGGCCTCATGATGGGATGCTGGTTCGCCGCAACAGCCATCGGCAACTACCTCAGCTCCATCCCTTCAATGCTCTGGAACAACGTTCCCCTGTGGGCAAACTGGACCATCCTCATGGTTCTGTGCGCAATTGCAGGTACAGTAATGTTCTCAATGCTCAAGAAGCTTGAGGCAGCAACGGCAGAATAATGAAGGAAAGCACCAGACAACAGCTCATAGAGTGGGCCGAGAAGTACAACGACCCGCTCTATTTCGAGGAAGACCCGATATTCTTCCCCAGGGAATTCGTGCGTCGTGGTGCCAGCCTGCAGGACATCGAGATTGCAGCCGTGTTCGCATCGCACCTTGCCTGGGGCAGGCGTGAGATGATCGTACGCGACTGCGGCCGCCTGTTCGATGAGATGGAATGGCGCCCCGCCGACTACGTCAGGGCCGCCTCATACCGCGATGACGACACTTCCCTGCACCGCACCATCAAATGGTCGGAGGTAGCAGGAATATGCCGCCGCCTCCACGAATGGTACACCTGGCACGACTCCATCGAGTCTCTCAGCGCCGAGGAGATGCGCACCATAATCTTCAACCGCAAGGAGGACCCCAAAGCCCCGAACAAGAAGATCAACATGATGCGACGCTGGCTGGTCAGAGACGACGGCAAGGTCGACCTGGGCGTATGGAAGAACAGTTCCCCCGCCGACCTTATAGTCCCTCTGGACGTGCACGTGTACGACCAGGCCAAGGCCCTGGGACTCACCAAGCGCAGGCCCAAGGACCTGAAGACTGCTCTGGAAATAACCGACGCTTTCAAGGAAATCTGGCCTGAAGACCCGTGCATTGGAGATTTTGCACTGTTCGGCAGCGGCATAGACAATGCCTAAACTGTTCATAATATCAGGATGCAACGGCGCTGGCAAGACCACTGCGTCGTACACTATCCTTCCCGAGTTCCTGGAATGCAGGGAGTTCGTCAACTCTGACGAGTTCGCGAAGTTCCTGTCGCCTTTCGACCCGTCCACAGCCTCTGTCGGCGCAAGCCGCCTGATGGTGAACAAGATCCACTATCTCATGAGCAGGGGCGTGACCTTCAGCGTAGAGACCACCCTTGCAACCAGGTCGCTGCTGGGCATCATCAGGACGGCGAAGAGCCAGGGTTACGAGATAGTGCTGATGTACTTCTGGTTGAGCTCCCCCGAACTGGCGATCGCGCGCGTAAGGGACAGGGTCCAGTCCGGAGGGCACAACATCCCCGACGACGTTGTCAGAAGGCGCTACTACATGGGCCTCAGATACCTGTTCGACACCTACATCCCCGAATGCGAGCGCTGGATTCTGGTGGACAATTCCAACAGCCCGTTCAGCACCGTCGCCGAAGGCATAGGCCAGGTAAAGTTCATAAAGGACAATGACAAATATGCCCTGATCTGGAATCAGGCACACCCGGATGAAGAACATTAGAGAAATATTCGGAGTAAGCGACGCACAGCTGCAGAGCCTCGTGGCCGAGGGCCTGAGGACAGGAGGCGGCTGGTGCGACCTTTATTTCGAGCATACAGCATACCTCGACCTGCTCCTGAGAGACTCTCAGGTGGGTTCGGCAGGCTATCATATTGACTACGGCTGTGGAATACGCGTCCTGAGCGGCGAGAAGACAGGATATGCCTACGCTGAAAGCACTGACTACAGCTCACTTCTGGCCGCCGCAAAGGCAGCGGCAAGCATAGCCGGAGGAGCATCCCCGGCACAACCCGCTCAGGCTATACCCACAAGGCAGCTCGCCGGAACGCCAGGCTGCTACAGGATGGACCAGGACTGGATGTCGGTCGAGATTGCAGGGCTCACGCCATATCTTGAGCGACTCGAGTCCGAAATCCGCAGGCGCGACAGCCGCGTGGTCAAGGTAGTGGCAATGCTTTCAGCCAGCGTGAGCGACATCATGATGTACAACTCGCTCGGCGAGCTCAGCACCGACAGCCGCCCCCTCGGCAGCATCTCCATACAGCTGGTGGCTGCTCAGGGAGAAAAAATCGAGAGCCGCAGCGTGTCACGCAGCTTCCGTACAGGAGCGGAGTTCCTCACTGAAGAACTGTTGCAGGAGCTTGCCGCTGAGGCAGTTGCAGGAATGGACGAGAGCTTCGAGGCCAGCCGTCCGAAAGGCGGGCGCATGCCTGTGGTAATGGCTGCCGGAGCTTCCGGTATCCTCCTCCACGAGGCAATGGGACATGCATTCGAAGCCGACTTCAACCGCAAGGGCCAGTCGATCTTCTCCGACAGGATGGGAGAGCGCATCTGCCGCAAGGGCATCAACATAGTTGACGACGGCACCATCGCGGGCAACCGCGGCTCAGTTAGCATCGACGACGAAGGCGTGCCCGGCCAGAAGACATACATGGTGGCCGACGGTGTGCTCAACTCCTACCTGCACGACAGGATAAGCGCCGGGTACTATGGAGTGGCGCCCACCGGCAACGGCCGCAGGGAGTCCTTCCGATACAATCCCATACCCAGAATGAGGGCGACATACATGGAAAGCGGCAGCGACGGCACGCTCGACGACCTTATCGGAAGCGTGAAGAAAGGCATATACGTCGACCGCTTCTCCAACGGTCAGGTCAAGATCGGCGAAGGCGATTTCACATTCTACGTAAAGAGCGGATTCCTCATTGAAAACGGCCGCCTGACGCAGCCGGTGAAGGATCTGAACATAATAGGAAACGGCCCCAAGGCACTTGCCGACATACGCGCCGTGGCCGGCGACCTGAAGGTCGACAACGGCACATGGACCTGCGGCAAGGAGCAGAGCGTGGCAGTGAGCTGCGGCATTCCGAGCGTGCTCATCGGCAAATTAACGGTAGGAGGAGAATGATTACAGCAGAAGAACTCGAACTGACGCGCCAGGCGCTCAGGACGGCCCGCGAGGCCGGTGCACAGAATGCAAGGGCCACCCTCAACAAGAGCACCGAGGACCTGATAGCGACCCTGAACGGCGAGGTTGACAAGGTCACGCACTGTGAAGACAGGTCGCTCAGCCTCTCCCTCTTCGTCGACGGACGGTATGGCAGTTTCTCGACCAACAGGCTTGAGAAGGACTCGCTGAGGGAATTCATATTCAAGGCAGCAGGCATCACGAGGCTCCTGGCCGAGGATCCCTGCAGGCATCTCCCCTCTCCCGACAGGCAGTGCAGGGCCGCCGTCACCGGGCAGGAGATGCAGATCTTCGACCCGGGCGTCGAAAACATCAGGTCGGAGGACAGGATAGCGTCCGCATTGGGAGCAGCCGCCTTCGGGAAGGGGCTCGACGACGGAAAGTCCTGGAAGCTCGTGAGCGAGGAAGGAGAATACTCCGATACCGTATACGACATGTTCGTGGCTGACACTCAAGGACTTGAGTGCCGCCACACCGAAACGTGCCTGGACTACGGCGTGGAAGTCACCATAGAGGATGAGGACGGCGAGAAGTACAGCGGCTACTGGTGGGATTCCGCCCCAGACAGGGCAGGCTTCGACGCATCGGCATGCGGAGCCGAAGCCTTGAGGAGAGCATCATCCCACATAGGAAGCGACGCGGTCCAAGGCGGCAGATACAACATGGTAGTGGAAAGCGACGTTGCCTCGAAGATGGTGTCGCCCATCCTCAGGGCACTCAGCGGGTACTCGATACAGCTGAACGACTCTTTCCTGATGGATGCTATCGGGAAGCAGATATTCCCCGAAGGGCTCACGATAATGGACTGCCCCCACATCCTTGGGCAGACTGGCTCTAAGCTCTTCGACTCGGAAGGCGTGGCGACCGAGGAGGCACCCATCATCGACAAGGGCACGGTCTCACGGTATTTCATCAACACCTACATGGCCGAGAAGCTGGGAATGCAGCCCACTGTGGAGGAAGCCATCAGGCCCAAGGTCATGCCCTGGCCAAGGCCCGGAATGAGCAGGCAGGACCTATTGGACCTGTGCGGCAGCGGCATTCTGGTGACCGACTTCAACGGAGGCAATTCCAACACCGCGACTGGCGACTTCTCATACGGAATAGAAGGCTTCCTCTTCGAGAACGGAAAAATCGTGAAGCCGGTGAGCGAGATGCTCGTGACCGGCAATTTCAGGCAGCTGTGGCAGGGGCTGCTCGGCATCGCGGACGACGCACGTTCGTGTATGTCCAAACTTATTCCTACCTTAGCATTTTCAAACGTGGATTTCAACGGATAAAAAAGATATGAAAGCAGAGAAAAACAAAGTGGTAGCAGTCAGCTACGAATTGGAAGTAGAAGG
>JAKSKK010000028.1 GCA_024401745.1 Bacteroidales bacterium | reverse complement strand
CAGGTCTCCCCGTACGCGGTCAGAGCACCAAGAACAACGCACGTACCCGCAAGGGTAAGAAGAAGACCGTTGCCAACAAGAAGAAGGCAACCAAGTAAAAATTGATGAATTATGGCAAAGAAAACTACAACATCCAAGAGAGTTGTCAAGGTTGAAGCTTATGGCGAGGCTCATATTTCATCAACCTTCAACAACGTAATCGTATCTCTTACCAACGCTCAGGGCCAGGTCATCTCCTGGGGTTCAGCCGGTAAGTGCGGTTTCCGCGGTTCAAAGAAGAACACTCCCTACGCTGCACAGATGGCAGCTGAGGATGCAGCCAAGACTGCATTCGACGCTGGTCTCCGCAGAGTAAAATGCTATGTAAAGGGTCCCGGTGCTGGACGTGAGTCAGCCATCCGTACCATCAACAACGCAGGCATCATCGTAACTGAGATCATCGATGTTACCCCTATGCCTCACAATGGTTGTCGTCCTAAAGGCCGTCGTAAAGTTTAATCAATTAAAGAAGAATTACTATGGCAAGATATACTGGTCCCAGCACCAAGATCGCCCGTAAATTCGGCGAGCCCATTTTCGGCGGTGACAAATATTTCGAGAAGAGAAACTACGCTCCCGGTCAGCACGGTCTCGCTTCAAAGCGCAAGAAGGCTAAGGAGTATGGTACTCAGCTCAAGGAGAAGCAGAAGGTCAAGTACATGTATGGTGTGCTTGAGCGTCAGTTCCGCAACACATACGACAAGGCTGCCCGCATGGCAGGTCAGAAGGGTGAGAACCTCATCCTCCTCCTCGAGAGCCGTCTTGACAACGTAGTATACCGTTGTGGTATCGCTCCCAGCCGCGCAGCTGCACGTCAGCTTGTGAACCATCATCACATCACCCTCAACGGAGAGATCTGCTCAATCGCATCTACCTTCGTAAAGCCCGGTGACACCATCGCAGTACGCGAGCGCAGCAAGAGCCTTGAGGTTATCCAGAACAGCGTAGCTTCAGTTACCAAGTACTCTTGGATCGATTTCGACACCAAGACTCTCACAGGTAAGTTCCTTAACGTTCCTACCCGCGCAGAGGTTCCTGAGAACATCAACGAGCAGCTTATCGTCGACCTCTACTCTAAATAAAATTTAACACCCAACAATTATGGCAATCTTAGCATTTCAGAAACCTGACAAGGTCATCATGCTCGAAAGCACCGATACCGTTGGCCGTTTCGAATTCCGCCCTCTCGAGCCCGGATACGGACAGACCATAGGTAACGCTCTCCGCCGCATCCTCCTGGCCTCACTGGAAGGTTTTGCCATCAGCCAGATCAAGATCGAAGGTGTTGACGACGAATTCCAGACTATCACTGGAGTCATTGAGGGCATGCAGGACATCATCCTCAACCTCAAGCAGGTTCGTTTCCGCCGCATGGTCGAGACCGTGGATTCTGAGACGGCAAACATCGTCATCAGTGGCAAGAAGGAGTTCACAGCAGAGGATATCTCCAAAGGATTGTCTTCTTTCAAGGTGTTGAATCCTGAGCAGCACATCTGCTTCCTCGAGCCTTCAGTAAAGATCGAGATCGCCATCTCCATCACAAAGGGACGCGGTTTCGTTCCCGCTGAGGAGCTCCGCGACGAGAATACCCCCATCGGTACCATCGCCGTTGACGCCATCTACACTCCTATCCGCAAGGTGAACTGGAGCGTCGAGAACTGGCGCGTCGAGCAGAAGACTGACTACGAGAAGCTTAACCTCGAGATCGTGACAGATGGCTCCATCTCCCCGAACAATGCCCTCCAGGAGGCAGCAAGCATCCTCATCTACCACTTCAAGCTCTTCACAGACGACAAGAAGATGTCTCTCGAGAGCACAGAGGTGACCGAGAGCAAGGAGCTTGACGAGGAGTCACTCCGCATGCGTCACCTTCTTCTTACCAAGCTCTCCGACATGGGACTTTCAGTACGTGCATTCAACTGCCTCAAGGCCGCTGACATCGACACATTCGCTGACCTTGTCTCATACTCACGCGCAGAGCTCATGAAGTTCCGTAACTTCGGCCGCAAGTCACTCAACGAGATCGACCTGCTGGTTGATAAGATGAAGTTGTCGTTCGGAATGGATGTCACCAAGTATAATATTGAACCGAAGCCCAAAAAAATTGAACAACAATGAGACACAATAAAGCCGTAAATCATCTTGGACGCAAGAGCGGTCACCGCAAGGCCCTCCTCTCCAACATGGCTTCTTCTCTGATCCTTAATAAGCGCATCACCACCACCGTTGCAAAGGCAAAGGCCCTCAAGAGCTACGTGGAGCCGCTTATCACAAAGTCAAAGGAAGATACCACTCACAACCGTCGCGTCGTGTTCAGCTATCTTAAGGACAAGAATGCAGTCAGCGAGCTGTTCCGCACAATTGCTCCCAAGGTTGCAGACCGTCCCGGTGGATACACCCGCGTCCTTCATCTTGGTTTCCGTCAGGGAGATGCAGCCGACATGGCTCTCATCGAACTGGTAGACTTCAACGAGGCAGCTCTCGCATCTGCACCCAAGGCAGCTAAGAAGAGCACCCGTCGCAGCAAGGCCAAGAAGGCAGAAGAGGCTCCCGCAGAGGAGGCTCCCAAGGCAGAAGAGTAGTACAAGCTACGATAAATGAAAAGAGGAAGTCGAATGGCTTCCTCTTTTTTTGTATGTCCTGCCGTTCTACTCCACGGCCTTGAAGGGCATGTCCCAGCCTGTGAGCGTGGAGATGTATGGAATCATGCAGCTGGCCACCTTGCGGTGACCGCTGTAGTTGGGGTGCCATGAGGCGCCGAGGTCCGACACGTCGTTGTGCGCGTCGGTCTGGATGCTGGTCCAGTGCACGTTCGCGAATCCACAGCCCTCAGCCGCGGTCTTGACGTATTCGTGCATCATGGGGCTGGCCTTGGATACCACGCAGAGTATCGGCACCAGCTCGCCGTAGTTCCGGCGCACCTTGCCTATCAGGGCACTGTAGTTGCTGCACCAGCTCTCGATCGAGGGCTGCTTGCCGGTCGAGAAGTCGTTTGTGCCGAGGTAGATGACCACGATGTCGGGGGTGTACTCGCTTTCTGAGGCGTCCCACCCTATCTCCTGCCTGTGCTGGTCGAATACCTGGGAGTATTTCTTGGTCATGGTGTCGCTGGCGTCATAGTCGCCGTAGTTGCGTACGATTCCGCGGCCGGAATGTGACACGAGGGTGACGTCGGCTTCGAAGTATCTGCCAATGATCTCGGCGTATGCGAGGTTGCAGTTCTCCTCCTCGGGGCGGAAGGGCTCCTCCCTGCCGGCCGACTCGGTGCCGTATCCGCAGGTGTAGGAATCGCCGATGAACTCGATGTTGCGCAGATTTGGCTCGCCAGGTGCCAGGAACAATCCGTCGGTCTCGAAGCCGTTCACGGTGATGCAGCCCTGCTCGCCCTCGGTGCGCTTCTGTATGACGACTTCGTGGCTGCCTTTCCTGAGTCCGGAGCAAACCGTGACGGTCTGCTCGCCGGGCTCTGTCCTGAACTTGCTGTCCTCCTTTGCCACAGGGGCCTTATCTACCCAGACATTGAACCAGTCGGAGCCCTCCTGGGTGCAGAAGAGCTTCAGGCATGTGCCGTTGAACCTGATGCGGATGGTTGTGCCGCTCCAGTCGAAGCTGACGGTGTTTCCTTCGACAAGGGTCCTTCCGACGTAGACGGCTTTGTAATCGGAACCCGGGATGGTTGCTGCTTCAAGACCTATGCATGAAAGTAGCAAAATGAGTGTTAATATGCGCTTCATGGGATACAAAAATAGTCAATAATTTGTATTTTTGTCAGACATACAAGAACTACATAGATGAAGCATTTTTCTTTACCTAAGGATGGTGGACTCATCCTCGAAGGTCTTCCTTCAGATCTGCTCCATGCAGATCAGAAAGTATTCACTGACGTATATTCAGAGCCTTCTTCAGCAAGCGAGGTGGTTGCCGACAAGGTCATCGCCACGATAAACGCCTTCCATGAGGAGAATCCCGGGCAGCTTTTCCGCCTCGGCCTCACCACTGGAAGCACCCCCGTGTCGCTGTACAAGTGGCTCAGCCGCAAGTGCGCTGAAGGCAAGGTGTCGTTCAAGGATGTCGCAATCTATTCGATAGACGAGTACTATCCCACAAGCACTGATGCCAAGCAGAGCCGCAACTGCCGCCTGCACGAGGGCCTGCTCAACAACATCGACATACTTCACGAGAACATCCATATTCCTGACGGAACCACCCCCCGTGACCAGGTATCGCATTACTGCGCAGCATTCGACAAGGCTGCCAGAGGGCTCGACCTCCTGGTGATAGGTATAGGAAAGAACGGCCAGGTCGGCTTCAACGAGCCCGGCGTGTCTGAGCAGAGCCGCACCCGCACGGTGCTTCTGCCTTACTCTTCACGCAAGATCCAGGCGCGCAACTTCAACGGAGAGCTCTCTGCAACCCCCAAGAATGCAATCACCATGGGCATGAGCACCATGCTCAGCGCCAAGAAGGTGTATCTCATGGCATGGGGCGAGTCAAAGGCCGAGGCCGTAAGGCAGATAGTCGAGGAGGAGGCATCCTCCGAGTGCCCTGCAAGCTTCTTCCAGCACCATGCGAACGTCCGTATGTTCGTCGACGAGACGGCAGGCAGCCTTCTTGCACGCGAGGTGGCACCCTGGCTCATCGGTCCCTGCGAGTGGACTCCCAAGTTCCGCCGCAAGGCTGTGGTATGGCTCTGCCAGAAGGTCGGCAAGCCTATCCTCAAGCTTACCCAGCAGGACTATCTCCAGAACTCCCTTGAGGAGCTTCTCGAGCTCTGCGGCCCTTACGACAAGATCAACATCGAGGTGTTCAACGACCTCCAGCATACCATCACAGGCTGGCCCGGCGGCAAGCCCAACGCTGACGATGTAACCCGTCCGGTGGCTTCTAATCCCTATCCTAAGAAAGTGCTCATCTTCTCGCCTCATCCTGACGATGACGTGATTTCGATGGGCGGTACCTTCATCCGCCTCACTCACCAGGGCCACAACGTGCACGTTGCGTACGAGACCTCAGGTGACCTTGCAGTGCACGACGACGTAGTCATCCAGCACATGGATGCAGCCCGCGAGCTCGGCTTCGAGGACCGTTACGACGAAGTGCGCAGGATCATCGCATCCAAGGTGCCCGGCGCACCCGAGCCCAAGGAACTTCTGGCCATCAAGGCGGCCATCCGCCGCTCAGAGGCCCGTGGAGCCGACCGTTCATTCGGCCTTGAGGACTCACACGTACATTTCCTCAATCTGCCCTTCTACGAGTCAGGCGGTGTCACCAAGCTCCCCAGGACCCAGGCCGACATCGACATAATCAAGAAGCTGATGAACGAGCTCAAGCCTGACCAGATCTATATGGCAGGCGACCTCGCTGACCCTCACGGCACCCACAGAGTATGTACTGAAGCCGCTCTGGAAGCCCTTGAGCAGCTGCGCGAGGAAGGTGCGGAGTGGGTAGGCCACTGCAACGTATGGCTGTACCGCGGTGCATGGATGGAGTGGGAACTCGGCCGCGTTGACATGGCAGTGCCCCTGAGCCCCGACGAGGTAGTGGAGAAGCGTCACGCCATCTACCATCACCTCTCTCAGAAGGACATCGTTCCGTTCCCCGGCGACGATCCTCGCGAGTTCTGGCAGAGGGCAGAGGAGAGAACCTCCAACACCGCCCGCCTGTACAACGAGCTCGGAATGGCAGAGTATCAGGCAATTGAAGTATTTTTGAAATTATTCTAGAATATTTCTTGCATATTAAAAATTAATCCATACCTTTGTAGTGTATTAGTTAAGTAGTACACCACAAAGGTTTTTTATATTATGAGATCGAATTACGAATACAAGACAGCTGCCAAGGCAGCTTTGAAAGACAATTGGGCCATATCTGCCCTGACGGCATTCGTGCAGACTCTGCTTTCCGCAGGCCTTCTGCTCAACATCTTTGTGCTCAATCCGCTCAATACGGGTTTCCGCAATGCGCTCAGGAAGCTGATGCACAGGGAGGACAACGATGTGTTCAGCGGTGCATTCAACATCGGATTCAATGACTATACCCACAAGGTTGCAACGGATCTCCTGCGAGACGTATATATCTTCCTTTGGGGGCTGTTGCTCTGGATTCCTGGAATCATCAAGCATTATTCTTATGCCTGCGTGGATTATCTCCTCATCGACAATCCTGATCTTTCCGCTGACGAGACCATCCATCGCAGTCGCGAACTCATGGCAGGCCACAAGTGGGACCTCTTCTGCCTCGATCTCAGCTTCATCGGCTGGGCTCTGATCTGCCTCGTGTTCACCCTGGGAATCGGCTTCTTCTGGCTGTCTCCTTATATCAAGACCGCAAGGGCTGCTTTCTATGAGGACCTTGTAGCCGAGAGCGTCACCGCCGAATAATCATTTCGGAATGGAACATATCCGGGTGCCGTGGAATTCCACGGCGCCCGTTTTCTTTTCTATTTCATCAAGGTTCGCAGGGGTGATTCCGGCTCCCGGCATAACTATGATGCGCCCGCCGGCCTGTCTGACCAGCGCTGCCAGCAGCTCCTGCCCTTCGCCTGCCGAGGGCTGCTGCCCTGAGCTGAGGAGTCTGTCGCAGCCAAGGCTGATTATCTGCTCCAGGGCTTCAGCAGGGTCCGAGCATTCGTCGAATGCGCGGTGGAACGTGACGGAGAGCCTCCGTTCGCCATCGTTGCCGCGGGCCCGTGCCACGAGCCTTTCCATCATGGGCATGTCTATGCTGCCATCTTCCTTCAGCGCACCTATGACCACGCCTGCGGCTCCGAGCCTTCGGCAGGCATCTATGCTGGCGAGCATCCTGGCCTCCTCTTCGGCCGTGAACACGAAGTTCCCTCCGCGCGGGCGGACGAGCACGTTCACGGGCAGGCCCAGGGCTACGGTCTCGGCTATGTTCCGCTCCGCCGGTGTCACACCGCCCGCGGCTATGTCCTCGCAGAGTTCTATGCGTCCGGCTCCGCCTTCGAGGGCGGCTTTGGCCTGCGCCGCATTCACGCAGCATGCTTCGAGCAGTCTTGCCATAAAGTCTGATTGCTTATTTCGTAATTATCTCGAGCTTGTCTCCCGCTTTCATCCTGAGTTCGCTGAAGACGGCCTCCTTGAGCTCGCCGCAGTCGCGCAGAGACACCTCCACGGGCTTTCCGTTGAGGGCTGCGCTCACAGTGCTGCATCCATCGTTCCTGAGCTGGAACGTGTTGAGGCTGAGACGACCGTAGCTGAGGCTGACCGTGTTCTTCTGGCCTTCACCACTACGCTCCTGGCCGAGGTTGCCCCAGCCTTCAGCCGATGTGAAGAATCCTGTGATGCTGTCCTTGCCTATCTGGGGGTCGAATGCCATGACGCCCTTCGGACCATCGTACCAGTAGCCCTCCAGGGCCTTCAGCACACCGTATGAAGCCAGGGCCCGGGCGTAATGGTCGCCGCACTCGATCTCGTTCCAGGGGTTATGCTTTGCTCCGTCGTAACGGCTGTCGACACCGCGCACGATGGCGAGTCCTTCATCCAGCATACCCTTCTGTATCATGCCTGTTGCCACCTGATACTCGATGCCGGTCCAGACTTCGTCACGGTAGCGTACGCCGTCCTCTCCGGGATGGGTGTCATGGGGCCAGGTGCATATCAGCAGACCCGGTTCGCCTGAATGTGCGTAGTATCTTTCGGGGAGATGGGCCTCGGTCTGTTCCTTCACGTCGCGTGCCCAGTTGTACTTCCAGACTGCATGGAGAGCCTTGTCCTCGGCCTCTGCAGGGTAGATGTCACCGAGCCTCAGCAGGCCTGCCCAGGTCTGCCCGAAGAGCTGGTCGGCAAGGCATCCGTGGCCGTACTGGAATCTGGGATACTCCTTGGCGTCGACGTCCTGATAGAAGTACTCGCCGTTCCAGAGGCGGTCCATGGTGTTCCTGCTGCCTGCCTCGTAGATATCCCTGTAGCGCTTTGCGGCCTCGGTGTCGTTCATTATGAGCGCCATCTGCTCGCCTGCGCGGAGTGCCGCGAGGTACAGCCCGCCCACGTATGTGTTCGCTCCGTTGAAGGAGATGTCGTAGGTGTTGGGCTGGGTCTTGACGATGAGTCCGTCGGGCTCAGGTCCGTCCTCGCCTATGATATAGTCCAGCGACAGCTTTATCTTGTCCCAGTTGCGGCTGAGGAAGTAGTTGTTGCGGCTCATTAGGTGCTCTCTGTACATCCTGAGGATGACGGAGGCGTGGCCGTCGATGAGTATTCCGTGCTCTCCGTTCCTTGACATGATGCTGCCGTCGGGCTGCAGCGATACAGAGTAGTCGGTCTTTTCGCGCAGGTTGCGCTCCAGCTCGGGGAAGAGCGCCGCCATGGTCTGTGCATAGCCCCAGACATGGGTGCATGTGCCCTCGCAGGATCCTACGCCCTCCCAGGCCCAGAACTTGTCGGTAGCCCACCACTGGCAGGTCTCGGTAGCCAGAGTGGATGCCGACATCATGATGCGGTTGGCCAGCCAGTAGGGGATGGTTGTGTTGTTGTAGTAGGTGTCGTGGAAGTTCCTCGTCTGCCCTGCAAGTTCGCAGAAGTTGCTCTTCAGGTAGTCGGCTACGTCAAGTGAAGAGTCGTACCAGTTCGAGTACATGTTGCCGATAGCGGGAGAATTGGGAGGTAGAGGGCGGCTCCATACTGAACCCTTGTAGCTGAGAGGCCTGTTCGGGAAATACCAGGACAGTACGAAGGTGACCGTCTTCGACTCGCCCGGCGCAAGGGTCATGCCGCTGGTGAGGGCGCCTTCAAGCTTGTCTCCGAGAGGCACTTCGGCATAATCGGCATCCTTTCCAAGGTCGGCAGTTGCGCTGGCTGCAGGATCGAACACACTCAGGGCAAGGTTACCGAAGTATGCATGGTTTTCGTCTATGCTTGTGCGTGGGCCGGCTATAGGCTCGTTGCAGAATACGATGTTGTCGACGCTTATGTGGCCCCAGTCTCCTATCTCGGAATCCACGATCTCGAAATGCGCTGTCCTGCCCATGAACTCACTTACGTCCCAGTTCCTGCGGACCAGGACTTCGCTGCCGTCGCCAGTGGCGTTTCTGACGTTGTTGCCATCGACTACGAGGTTCATGCAGGTGGTCTTTGAATATGTTCCGCCTGAAATGATGAACGATATGTATTTCTTCGTGATCTTGAAAGGCTTGGAGATGAGCTTTCCGGTGGAGATGTCCTGGCTTATGTATGAGTTGGCCAGATAACGGCCGTAATCGCCCTGGAATGTGTCCTGGTTGCAGAGCTCTCCCGATGCCGGCTTTTCGCCAAAGGCATCGCCTTCTGCCGTCCAGTTGACATATCTGCCGTTCTCGAAGTCTTCGAATACGGTGACCTTCGGCATGGGGCCGGTAGCTTCAGGGAATTCGGCGGGCTTCATGTCCATATAGACCGACTTGAATCCATTGCCGTCGATGACCTTGTTGCGGAGTATGCCGTATCCTCTGTCCTTGAGGTCGATGCATACAAGGTTCTGCATTCTGCCGGTAAGCCTGACCTCGACAGACTCATCAGAGGTGTTGCGTACAGTATAGTTCATTATGGTAGCCGGAGTGCCGGAGCGCCTGGCGTCAAGAGGAATGAAGGGCGAGAAGAATTCTGCGCTCACGCTTACGGGAAGGTCAGCGGCCTTGCGGGCGTAGTCTACGTAAGCTATGGGGTATTCGCCTATGAAGGAGATGTCGTCGAAGTCCTTCTTGCTGAGGTCGTACGACTTGCCGTCGACGTCAAGCGTCACGCCCTGATCGATGTAGCTGAGCGGCTCGAAGGTCTGGTAGCAGACATGCCAGGGACCGAGGGGCGTGTCGAAGTCAAGCAGATAGTCAATGCCATATCCGGTGTTGTAGGCGTTGTTTGCAATCCACCAGTTGGCAAGGGTGCCGTCGCCTCTGACGTACAGCTGGCCGGCGCATATTCCGCCTACGGGCATACCTATGGTATACAGTTCGTCGCCCTTGTAGACCTTGCGCTCTCCTTTGCAGTCGGTGCTGCCCACGAAGGCCTTGATGTCGCCTTTGTCCTCTGAGACATAGTGGTCGGAGGATATCTGCGCGCTGGAGATGAAAGATGACAGTAAAAGTGTAGGAATCAGCAATCTTGTGTGCATAGAGGTCGGTTTGCGTTAGTTATATTCTCAAATATAATGTTAATTTTGTGTATGAAGAAATTTATGTTGATATCGGCGCTGTTCGTCGTGATGTCATGCTCGGTAGAGCAGAAAGATTATGATTCCGTTTTTCCCGAGGACAGGATTGACCGTATAGCCTACCCCTTGGGCGGGCTTGGTTCAGGCATGTTCACCATCGAGGGTACAGGTGCCATTTCACACATGTCGTTGCACCACCGGCCGGCTCTCTTCAACGAGCCCTGCATGTTTGCCGCAATACATGTGGATGGCTATGAGAAGGGGACGAAGGTCGTGGAGGCTCCGGTGCCCGAATTCAAGAAGTACGGGCGAGGAGAAGGCGGTCTGGGAAGCCCCGGCTCAACTTATGGTCTGCCCCGCTTCGAGCATGGAGAGTTCAGTGCAAGATTCCCCTTTGCCAAGGTCAGTCTGCAGGATGACGACCTGCCCCTGACGGCAACCATAGAGGCATGGAATCCTTTCATTCCCGGCGATGAGGACAACTCAGGCCTTCCTGTAGCCGGACTTGAATATACTTTCACCAACACCTCAAGGGAAGAGGTGAGCGCTGTGTTCTCATACAACTCGAAGAACATCATGTACTGCACCGACGAGGCCGATGCCGAAACCGGCGCCATGCCTTGCGGCTATGTGATGCATCAGGAGCCGACCCCGTCGAATCCCGAACTGGAGGGACATTTTGCCATCTTCGCTCCCGAAGAGAATCCGAGCGTCGACTGCTGCTGGTTCCGCGGCGGCTGGTTCGATCCCATCACCATGGCGTGGAACAAGATCACAGCCGGCGACACCACCCCTGTGGATTCCTTGTACCAGTCGCCGGGAGCATCACTCTATGTGCCTTTCACCGTCAAACCCGGCGAGAGCAGGACAATCAAGCTGATGATGGCCTGGTACGTGCCGGTGAGCGACATAAAGGAGGGCAGCCCCGCGACGGAGGCGTCGGACTTCGGCGACTGCTATAGTCCGGAGCTGTACAAGGATACCCCCGAGACCTACCGTCCCTGGTATGCCACCCGCTTTGGCTCCATTGCCGACGTGGCCGATTATTGGGCTGAGAACTACGAGACCCTCAAGGCTGCCACCCGCAGTTTCACCGAGGCGTTCTATGATACTACACTGCCGACCGAGGTCGTCCGTGCCGTAGCCGACAACCTGACCATACTCAAGTCATCCACTGTCATGCGCCAGCACGACGGTCGTTTCTGGGCATACGAGGGCAGTGGCGACAGCTGGGGCAGCTGCCATGGCACATGCAACCACGTCTGGAACTATGCACAGGCGATGCCGCACCTCTTCCCCCGCATGGAAAGGACCCTGCGTGAGACAGAATTCCGTGTGGACCAGAACACCGAAGGCCACCAGACCTTCCGTTCGAATCTTCCGATCAGCCCCATAAGGCACGACTTCTATTCTGCGGCTGACGGTCAGCTCGGAGGCATCATCAAGGTATATCGCGACTGGCGCATCAGCGGCGACACCGATTGGATGACCTTCCTCTATCCTCAGGTCAAGAAGAGCATGGACTGGTGCATACGCAACTGGGATCCCCGTCATGAGGGAGCTATAGAGGAGCCTCACCACAATACGTACGACATTGAGTTCTGGGGGCCTGACGGAATGTGCACGAGCTTCTATGCCGGTGCACTCGCCGCTTTCGTCGAGATGGCAAAGGCTGCCGGCGACGACGCATCTTCATACGAGGAACTGCTCGGGAAGTGCCGCAACTACATGACTGAACAGCTCTGGAACGGCGAGTACTTCTACCAGAAGGTCCGCTGGAAGGACCTCGATGCCGAGGATCCGACTCGTGTGATGCAGGCGGAGGGATATGAGAACAGCCAGGAATACAAGCCCGAGGCTCTGGCCATACTTGAAAAGGAGGGACCCAAGTACCAGTATGGCACCGGTTGCCTTTCCGACGGCATCATCGGCTGCTGGATGGCGCTCTGCGCAGGCCTTGACGACCCGGTGGACCAGGCAAAGGTAAAGAGCCATCTGGAGTCCGTGTACAAGTATAATCTCAGGAGAGACCTGTTCGATGTTTCCAATCCTCAGCGTCCCGGATTTGCTTTCGGCCATGAGGGCGGCCTGCTCCTCTGCAGCTGGCCCAACGGCGGAAAGCCCAGCCTTCCTTTCGTATACAGCGATGAGGTGTGGACCGGAATCGAGTTCCAGGTTGCCGCCCATCTGATGTTCGAGGGCGACGTGGAGCAGGGGCTCGACATCGTGCGCACCTGCCTCGACAGGTATGACGGTCGCATCCGCAACCCGTTCAACGAATACGAGTGCGGGTCATGGTATGCAAGGGCAATGTCAAGCTACAGCATGCTCCAGGCCCTTACAGGTGTACGCTACGATGCAGTGGACCATGCCCTGTACATTGATTCCCGCGTGGGAGATGACTTCCGCACCTTCCTCGCCGTTGACGGTGGCTATGCTACCGTCGGCCTCAAGGGAGGAAAGCCCTTCATCGAAGTCCGCTCGGGAGAAATCCCCGTCGAGCGCTGTTATGTATCAGGAAAAGAGATAGCATTATGAAAAGAATTCTGACGATTGTCCTTCTTGTCGCAGTGAGCATTTCTTCCAATGCCGGAAGACGCAACAGGCTGCCGGAATATAGAATGGCAGATGAGTTGAGGCAGCTTTCGCGCCTTGATCTGCTGCCTTCATACAGGAGCGGAGCCGTAGATGGCGTATCAAGCTATGATCCCACCGGAGGTAACAATGACGGTTTTGACGGAACATATTCATACATACGCAAGGAAGACGGCAGACTTGTCATAGCCGATTTCAAGGGCCCCGGCGTCATCGATAGGATCTGGACTCCCACAGCGACCAATGACACTCTCGAGTTCTGGTTCGACGGCGAGCAGCAGCCCAGGCTGAAGATCTGCTTCATGGACCTGTTCAGAAGCGGAAAGAAGCCTTTCGTATATCCCTTGTGCGGGAACGAGGTCGGCGGATACTTCTGCTTCTTCCCATTCACTTTCAACAAGTCCTGCAAGATCACCTTCTCGGGTGAGATGATACAGTTTCATCAGATTTCCTACCGTAGCCTTGAGGGCTACAATGTGGAAACCTTCAAGCCCGGACTCTCAGCCGAGGAAAGTTCACTGATTGATGAAATCTGCAGGAAATGGTCCAACGACAACCCTGGCGTGACACAGTTCCTGAATGATGGTACCTTGCCATTGGAGAAGGAAGACAGTTTCTCTCTGGAACCCGGTGAGGAATACACTTTCTTTGAATCCTGCGACGCCGGCCGCATCCTCGGATTCGAGATCGAAGGTGGGACAGTTTTCGAAGGTCTGAACAAAGACATAGTTCTGACAGCACATTGGGACGATGACCCCGTTCCTGCCATAAACGCTCCTGTTGCCGATTATTTCGGCTACGCATACGGAAAACCCTCAATGGAAGGACTGTTCGTCGGTTCCGACCATGGCAGACATTACTCCTTCTTCCCGGCTCCATTTGACAGGTGTGCCCGGCTTACGCTGAAATACTGCAAGCGTGCTGGTGCCGGGCAGGCTCCCGTCCGGCTGACGACACGTGTCCATTACAGCAACCAGGCGAGGGATCCTGAGAAGGAAGGCAAGTTCTATGCTTGCTGGCGCCGTGAGAAACCTCAGAAGGGCCAGCCGTACAAGTTCCTGAGCCATAAGGGGCGTGGCCATTATGTGGGCACGGTGCTTATAGGTCAGGGCTTCGACTTCAAGTCCACCGACTTCTTCGAAGGTGACGATTCCACATACGTGGACGGTGCCTCCCGTGTACATGGGACCGGTTCTGAGGATTATCTCAACGGTGGCTGGTACTCCGAACTTGACCGTTGGGACAAGGCGACCAGTCTGCCCACCCATGGCTGCCTGGAGTATGCACATGCCACTAGCCGCAGCGCCGGATACAGGTTCTTCATAGGCGACAAACAGTCGTTCGAGAAGGAGATATGGCATGGCATCGAGCATGGCGGCATTGGCAATGAGGCTCCTGTGGACTACACTTCCGTGGCATTCTACTATGCTGACAGCCCTTCTGCCGACGGAATGGAGCCCACCGATGACCTGCGCACGGTATATGTGCCGCAGAAGTACCATGTCGAGATAAGGAGCCTTCCCATCACCACATCATACTGGATGCGCACGGAGAATCATGTCGGGAGCATGGAATGCTGGTCACCCGGCGAGGATCTCATCAGGGTTGTGATGGACAAGGTGCCTGAAGGTCGCTACAAGATCAGCCTGTCATATCTGAAACGCAGGAACGGTGCCGAGTTCTCGCTTTGGCAGCGCCAGAAGATGCTGCTCGGCTGGACGAGCTCAGCCTCCGAGGATGCGGTGGAATTAACCGAAGACCTTCCCGACTACTCCAATGACGACAACTGGGTTGACACCCTTGAAGCAGGCATCATTGAAATCACGCCAAGGAACAGCACCATCACCTTCAGGATGAGGGGAGAAGACTTCTCGCGTCCGTTCGAGTTCGGAAATATTATTCTTGAACGCCTGTAGGGACAACATAACACCTAAAATTGTTACTTTTGCACGTTATGAAAAATCTCGCCCACATACTTGCAGCCGCGCTGCTTCTCTGTTCATGCAGCCAGCACTTCATCTCAGACCGCAGTTTCCGCCAGAAGGTGGAGAATGACTATGCCTCACGCCAGGAACTCCTTGACGCGGCAGGCGTTTCCGTAGACGACATGAACCTGGATCCCAGGGCCGAAGAGGCCTTGAAGTTTCTCTATGCGTACATGTCTCTCGGCGACATCATGAACAATGGCCCCGAGTTCTATCTCGAGTGCTACAACTACACTCAGAAGGCCATCGAGGAGATGCCTTGGGGAAAGTCTGTTCCCGAGCGCGAGCTCAGGCACTTCGTGCTCCCTCCGAGGGTGAACAACGAGAACCTTGACGGCTGCCGCCCCGTGTTCTACGAGGAACTGGCACCCCGCATCAAGGACCTCAGCATGAAGGATGCAGTCCTCGAGGTGAACCACTGGTGCCACGAGAAGGTCACTTACAAGGGCAGCGACTCACGTACTTCGGCTCCTCTCTCCACTATCCGCACGGCGTTCGGCCGCTGTGGTGAGGAATCAACCTTCCTGGTAGCGGCACTCCGCTCAGTTGGCATCCCCGCAAGGCAGGTGTACACCCCGCGCTGGGCTCATACCGACGACAACCACGCATGGGTCGAGGCCTTCGTTGACGGCGAGTGGCACTTCCTTGGCGCCTGCGAGCCCGAGGCTGTGCTTGACCTCGGCTGGTTCAATGCTCCCGCAAGCCGCGGCATGCTCATGGCAACCAACGCATTCGGCTGCTACGACGGCCCCGAGGAGAAGCTCGAGGTCACACCTCTCTATACCCGCATCAATGTAGTCACCAACTATGCACCCGATCCCTGCAAGGTCCAGGTCAAGGTCGAGAATGCCGACGGCACTCCCGCTGCAGGTGCAAAGGTGGAGTACAAGATATACAACTACGCCGAGTTCTACTCAGTGGCTACCCTCACTGCCGATGCCGAGGGCCTGTCTTCAATCACCACTGGCTGTGGCGACCTGCTTGTCCAGGTGAGCGACGGCAAGGGCAATTTCGGCTTTGCCAAGGCATCTGCCGGCAAGGGCGAGACCGTGATGGTCAAGCTGGAATACAACGAGGGCACTGAGATTCCCGCCGCAAGCTTCAGCATGGTTCCTCCTCCGGAGAAGCCGACGATGCCTGAGGTCTCAGAGGGCGAGCGTGCCGAGAACAGCAGGCGCATGGCCGAGGAGGATGCCATCAGGACGGCATATCTCGGCACCTTCCGTACCAAGGAACAGGCCGAGGCCTTTGCCGCCGAGCATGGTCTTGACGTTCCCGCTACCGTACGCGCCATAGTCGGCAGTGCAGGAAACTACGAGGAGATCGAGAAGTTCCTTGCATACGCAGCCGAGAAGGGCCGTGGCGAGACCGCCCTGCGCATGCTGCGCTACGTTTCGGCAAAGGACCTGCACGACACTCCCGCAGAGATTCTTCAGGACCACCTCGACAACTGCGCCGACGATGCCGAGTGGAATGTGCTCAGCCCCAGGATGTACACCGAGCTGCTCCGCCCCTGGCGCGGTGCCCTTCAGCAGATGGTCGATGCCGACCTGGCTGAGATGGTACGCACGAACCCTGCAGGATTCATCAAGTGGTGTGCCGACAACCTCACCATAGTCGAGAGCATCAACAACGACTATACTTCGATGAACCCCGTGCGCGTATGGGAAAGCCGCGTCTGCGACAAGACCTCACGCGAGCTGTTCTTCATCGCAATGTGCCGCTCATTCGGCGTGCCGGCATGGAAGGACTTCGTTTCAGGCTCACCCAGGTATTCTGTCGACGGCCGCGACTATGACGTCGATTTCGAGGCAGCAGGCCAGGTTGAGGCCGAGTACGGCACCCTCAAGCTGAACTACAGGCCCGTCAAGGGCATAGACGATCCCAAGTACTACGTGCACTTCTCGATTTCTTCATTCGACGGCAGCTCGTTCACCCAGCTGGAATACGGCGAGGGCGACACCTGGGCCGGCACATTCAGGAACGGAACAAGGCTCGAGCCCGGCATGTATGTGCTATGCAGCGGCATCAGAATGGCATCCGGCGAGGTCTGCTCTGACCTCAGCTTCTTCACCATCCGCAAGGACGAGACCACCGAGGTCGAGCTCCTTCTCAGCGACGACGCCAGCCAGCTCCGCGTGATGGGCAGCTTCGACTCCGAGTCGAAGTACCTGACCGAGCCCGCAGGGGAGCCCAAGTCGATACTTGCCACTACCGGCAGAGGCTACTATGCTCTCGCTCTCGTGGACGGAGGCAGCGAGCCCACCGTACATGCATTCAAGGACATCGAGGCAGCAGCTTCCCAGCTCGAGGCATGGGGACGCCCCATACTCGTGGTATTTGCCACAAAGGCGGACTACGAGCGCTTCAACGCAGCTCAGTACAAGCTCCCTTCAAACGTATGCTTCGGCCTCGACGAGGACGGCAGCATAAAGAAGCAGATCGTGGCTGAGATGAAGCTCAAGGACGATGCCGCCCTGCCTTACGTTCTCATGGCAGACACGTTCAACCGCGTGGTCTACTTCTCACAGGGATACACGATCGGCCTCGGCGACCAGATGATCGCCACCGTATCCAAGCTGTAAGGGGAGTCCCGACTAGTTCAGTTCGTAGACAATGAATCTGCAGCCTTCGGTTCCGGCTGTGAACCGGAATGGCTGCAGGTGAGTCACGCTGCGTCCTGCAGGCAGGGCGACGTGCCGGAATGTCTTCCTGTCAAGGACCTTGCCGTCAGCATCGCACAGCTTGACCGTAAGATTCACGCTGCGGGCTTCGTCGAGGTTGAATATCACCGGATGGATCTCATCTCCGGGGCCATACACGGTGTCGACGTCGTCGCTGCCGGCCCAGCAGCGCTGGAAGGCCATGGCGTTGGCATAGTAGGCCAGCTTGGGCACTCCGAACGGGTCCACCAGCGGTTTCTGGTAGGTCATCATGTTGGCACCCGACTCTATGGTGCACCATGAGAAGCCGTCGTAGCCCAGCAGAATCTGCTTCTTTATCGACTCCCATGCCGAGAAGGCCTGCCAGGCCTGGCTCTCGCGCCATTCGTCGGCCTGCAGCCTGCGGCCTATGCTGCCCTCTTCGTATCCCCATTCGTATGACTGCACCTGATACCAGGGCTCCATGCGTGCGAGCTCCCAGTTGGGCTGGGCGGCCGATTCCTCGTGCTCGAAGTTGAAGTAGCACTTGTCACGCGCGTTGAGGCAGGAGCGGGCCCAGTCGTTCGGGGCATTGCGGAGATTGGTCCATGTGGCCCCGTATCCCGTGTAGGCATCCTGGCTGCCGCGGGTCATGAGCGGCGCCATGAGCAGAGGCTCGGGTTCCATGGGATTCCCCTGATAGTCCACGCTGCCGTCGTAGTTGCCGAAGTGCATGTGCTGCCAGAACGATGTGGGCGATATCAGCCTTGAGCTGTCCACCTGGCTGATGAGAGGATATATGCGGCGGATGAATCCTACCGACTCCTCGGCGGGATGTTCCTTGAATCGGTTGGGATGGTTGCTGGCCTCCCACATCACTATCGAGGGGTGATTGTACACCTGGCGCATGTACTGCGGGTATCCTTCGTAGTCTATGCCGCTCGCCTCGCCCTCTCGCAGCCAGGCGGGGGTCTGCCATATCAGGTAGAGGCCCAGCTGGTCGGCGATGTTGGCGTATCGGGGGTCGTTGACTCCGTCGGCAATGTCCTTCTCGGTATGTACGTGTATGCGGAGCAGGTTGCCCATCTTCTTGATGAGCAGCATGTTGCGCATCAGGGTCTCGGGAGTGGCGCATTCTGCCGTAGTGGCTATGTCCTCCAGGGGCAGGCTGAAGCCCATTATCTGGGCGCCGTCAAGCATCTCGGGCCTGCCGTTCAGATAGAGCGTTCCGCCTTCCTGCCTGATGGTACGTATGCCCGTGGTGAGGGCGTAGTCGTCGATGGCAGAGCCGTCTGCGTCCTTTAGGACGATCTCGGCGCGGTAGAGCCTCGGAGACTGTGCGCTCCAGAGTCCGGGATTGTTGATGGTGAACTCGATCTGAATTTCGCTGTCCTTTCCGGCGGCAAGCTCGACGGGCACGGTGCATGCTCCGGCGTTGGGTCCGTCTTCGGGGAACCAGGGGTAGTAGCTGACTTCCAGGCTGCCGCTGAAAGGCTTGCCTGTACTGTTGCTCAGGGTTATGCTGTGGGCCTGGGTGGCCTTGCCGTCCTGCAGCGATGCCGTATGTACCAGGGCGCTGCGTATGCTGCAGGCGTTGGTCAGTATCAGCGAAGTGCTGCCGAGGAACCAGCCCACGTTCTCGTCCGAAGGGTCATGGATGGAGCGGTGCCTGATGGTCCGCGGATCCACCTGCACGGCAATGACGTTCTCCTGGTCTTCGGCAAGGAAGTCAGTTATGTCGAGGTACTGCGGGTGGCGTGAATGCACCTCTGCCGCGAGTTGCCCGTTCACCCACACCTTGCCGGATGGCGTGATGGTCTCGATGTCGAGCCAGGCCTTCTCGAACCTGCCGACGCTGACCGTCCTGCGCAGGTGGTAGTGCTCTTCCTGTCCGGTCAGTCCTCCGTGGCACGACGGCAGCTGTACGGTATCCCAGAGGGAGTCGTCGTACCTGGCCTCTGTCCAGCCATCCAGGATGGGCCATGACGTGTTGTCAATGTCGAGCACGAGCTTGGTATGATATGGAGTGTGTGCGTTGCCGGGGTCGCGAAGGAACGAGTAGAGCACCAGCTTTTCCGGCTTCTGCTCTCCGGTCCTGGTGAGCTCGGCTATGCTGCTGCCGGGTATCCTGCTCTCCGTAAGCTTGCCGTTGTCGGTGACGAAGAGGCGGTTGTTCTCAAGGTCGGCATAGATGGTGACCTCGGGCCCGTTCACATCGGCCCAGAAGGCCTCCGTGCCATCCTTGTCGAAGAAGTGGAACGTGGTGGGGCAGCTGATGGTGGCGTGCATGCGGAAGCGCCAGTCCACGCTGTCGAGCTGGAAGCGGCTCTGGATGGGTTCGGGGAAGCTGAACGTCTCGCCGGTGGCCTTCCAAGTGTCGAGCGGTATGGTCCTGCGGATTTCAGTAAGGGGCTGGGGCTTGATTCCGGCAAGGGCGTCGGCTATTTCTTCATTGCTGACGACCGGCGTGTCAAGGCCGGGATTGCCCCAGAATTCAGACGCGAAGCTGGCGTACTGGCCCAGGGCCTGCACACGCTGCCCGATGGTCAGCCATTCCGTTTCGCCGCGGAAGTCGGTCTCGCCGTCGGCTGCGGCGTCGGTAGTGAACCACCGCATCTCGAAGCTCTCGGAAACGGGGGCGTTCTGCCCGCACGATGCGGCCAGGCACAGCACTGCTGCCAGAATTGCTGCTCTCTTCATCAGAGTTCGTCTTTTGCGTAGATGAAGCCCAGGAGCGGGGAGGGGTAGTCGCAGTAGTCCTCCGGCTCGAAGAAGCGTGCAAGCTCCTTCTCGGCGGTCTCCAGGGAATCGGAAGTATGGACTATGTTCTCCTGGTGGCTGACGCAGAAGTCGCCGCGCAGGGTGCCCGGCAGTGCCTTGCGTCCGTTGGTGGCTCCGGCCATCTCGCGCACCACCTCCACGGCGTCCAGGCCCTCCCAGCATGTGAGGATGACGGGAGCGGCCATCATGGATTCCTCTATGATGGGGTAGAACGGTTTGCTGACCATGTGTGCGTAGTGTTCCCTGAGGATGGCTGAATCCAGCTGCTTCATCTTCATGGCTACGAGCTTGAGGCCTCGTTCCTCGAGGCGGGTGATGATCTTGCCGGCGAGTCCGCGCTGCACGGCGCACGGCTTGATGATGAGGAGAGTTCTTTCCATATGGCAAAATTACTACGATTTTGTTAATTTTGTGTGATAAGAATCTTGTCACATGAAATTATTCCACATACTTGTTCTGGTCGTTGCCACGGCCCTCTCATGCGGCTGCGGCGTGACTGCCGGCACCGCCGCCCCTGCCAATGATTCACGCATCTATGTCGTCGCCACCGACTATGCCCCTGCCGACGGCACTACCGACGTCGCCGACCTTCTCCAGAAGATGATAGACGAGAATCCCCACAGGACCATATTCTTCCCCGACGGTGAATATCTGCTCTCGCATTCCATCGCAACGCCTGCCGACCCGAACAAGGCCGTGCACATCAGGATGGGCAACTTCGCCATCCTCAAGGCCGACAAGGATGCCTGGACTGACGGCGCGGTGCTCAGGCTTGGCGGAAAGTGCCCGGCTAACGAAATCACCACCAACGGCAGCAACTACGGCATCGAGGGCGGAATCATCGACGGCAGCGGCGTTGCCGACGGCATCAGCATCGACAGCGGCCGCGAGACGCGCATCACCGGCGTATCCATCAAGAACACACGCATAGGCATACACATCATGCACGGCGCCAACAGCGGCTCGTCCGACAGCGACATACGCGACGTCAACATCATCGGCAACAGGACCAAGGAAGCGATAGGCGTGCTCATCGAGGGCTTCGACAACACCTTCACCAACATGCGCATCTGCCACACCCATACCGGCATCTGGTGCAAGTCGGCCGGCAACAGCTTCAAGAACATCCACCCCCTGTATGGCATGGGCAACGGCAACTATCCCGAGAGCCGGGCGTTCGTGGTGGAGTGCGGCAACAACTGGTTCGACTACTGCTACAGCGACCAGTTCGCCAAGGGCTTCGTCCTGACGGACGGAGTGGAGGTCAACATGGTCAACTGCTTCGCATACTGGTATACCGGCAACGTGCCTTTCCAGACCGCCATCGAGTGCGAAGGCGCCTTCGATTCACTGGTTTACGGCTTCCACGCAGGCTTCTCTGATTCATGCGCCGATGTTGCCCTGCTCACCGGCGCGGTCGAGGGCAAGGGCCGCATCTATGACACCTACATGAGCGACCGCGCCATGTCGCCTGCCGACGTCAGCGCCAAATTCACTGCTGCCAGGTAGGGAGGATTTACGAATACAGATACGATTATGAAGAAATCAATATTTCCCGTTATTATTTTGCTGGCAGCTATCTTATTCACGAGTCCTGCAGTTGCAAAGAATTATCATTTCACCACAACGGGAATGCCTGACCAGGCATTCGTCAGGATCTTCAGCAACGAATATCCCGGAGGTGATTCTGTGGGTGGCTGCCCGCAGTATGATACGAACTTCGAGGCAGTCACAGTCACAGCTGAAGATGTCCTGGTCACAGCAGGTGGGGGTTATGTCTATTTCGTCGATATCGACAATGACAATTGTGAGGTAAGCATCGAGTTCAAGCCCTGCTTTCTTCCAACCCCCTCGGCAGAAGTCGGGGTGCAGTATGAATATCTGATGAAGACTTCACAGGAGTATCTCATGGTAAGCCCGGACGGGATTGTGCTTTCGCAAAAGAAGAAAGATGCCGACAGGATAATCTTCATCGAGGACTTTGAGAATCCCGACAGGTATTATATATTCGACCTGGATGCCAGATGCTACATCACATATTCCACACCTTACGATGGAAGTTCTCTGGAGGCGACAGAAAGGGGGAAGTATCTCCGGGAACTTGCATCTCCGGTAAACACATGGAGGTTCTTCCTGCTCGAGGACGGGAATAGTGTCGCTGTCGTTCCGAGTTCCTGGGGTTCCGCTTCCGAGAACTCGCAGGCATGGGCCATCAAACCTTATACTACCGGAAGTCTCGCATGTGCAACCACTCTGTTCTCGCTCCCCGGGAATGACTTTATCCATAAGATAATCCCGGAAGAGGGCATGGAGGTCGTCGACGTGGACTTCGGCTCTCTTACCACGCTTAAGCTCTATGAAGACCGTCTGACAGTCGGCAACCGATACAGATATGTCAAAGGATCGGCACCTGCAGAAGAAGGCACCTACACTTATACAGTCAAGGTCAAGGACGCTGACGGCAGCATCGAAGACGTCCCGGTCAAGCTGACAGTCAGCAACTATCTCCAATCGCCCACGCCGGCAATGGGATGGCTGTCCTGGAATTGGTTTGAACGTGGCATCTCGCATAGGAAAATATGCAAGCTTGTAAAAGGCATGGAGAAACGTGGTCTCGTCGATGCCGGATATAACACCATCATACTTGATGACACGTGGGCTACCAAACAGAGAAATCAGGCCGGACTCACATACGACCCGTTCAAGTTTCCCAAAGGAATCAGCGGATTGGTCAAAGACTGCAAGTCTATCAATCCTGCAATGCGTCTGGGAATATATTCCGATGCCGGACTGATGACATGCGCGGACTATCAGCCCGGATCATACGGCTATGAGAGTCAGCATATCGATCTCTTCGACAGTTGGGGTGTCGATCTGTTGAAGTATGATTTCTGTAATTCCCAGGCATCAGCATACGACAGCTATGCAGCCATGGGCAAGGTCATAACCGCCCTGAATGAGAGGAGAAGGAGTGAAGGCAGGAATCCCTTCGTCTACTACCTTTGTGAGTGGGGACACTTCTATCCATACCTTTGGGCTTCAGAGGTCGGTGGAAGCATGTGGCGTGCATCCGGGGATTCCCGCGAGAGTTGGATAGGTCACCATAACCGCCTTGGAGTTCTTGCCATTGTCGATGAAGCCAGACATACATGGATGTGGGCTGGCGTGAACCGTTTCAACGATCTTGACATGACTCTGATCGGCCTTCATGGTCTCGGCTGTCCAAGCAACAATTCGGCGGAACATCTGGAGAACGGCGGGGTGATTCCAGGCCTTACCGATGAGCAATCCAGAACTAACATGGCCCTTTGGTGCATGCTGGCAAGCCCCATATTCCACTCATGCGACTTCCGCATGAAACCGCGGGCCGAAGGCAACAGGACCGCAGGCGTGCTCCCTTCGCCGTTGCTTACAGAAGAAGATATCGCCACTGTCACCAACAAATATCTGATCAGCATAGATCAGGACCCTCTTGGGCAGCAGGCTGAGTATCTCGAGCACCTCAGCACCGGTTCGACAGACTATTCCGGCAAGGGATATGACGTGTATGTCAAGGATCTCGCCGGAGGCCGCATGGCGGTTTCGGTGACCAACCGCGCATCGACGGCTCAGGAGTCCGTCACGCTCCCTCTCAAGGAACTCTATCTGGATGAAACGGCCGGATATCAGCTTCTCGATGTATGGACTGGAAGCACTGCTGAGGTCAGAGGCTCACTGATTACAGGACCGATTGATCCATACCAGACCAAAGTCTACATAATTTCGCCAGTGTTTTCCGCAACTTCGATGTCACTAGCGCCAGCACCCTCAATGGCACCGCATGCCCCGACGGGCTGGTAAAGAGTGAACCAGGCGATGATTCCGAGCTCGTAAGAGGCCCTTCAGTTTCCTGGGAACAGCGCAAGAAGGCAAACTGACCATGACGATATGACAGCAAAGACCATTATCTCCATTGCAGCCGTCATTGTACTGACGGCATGCTCGGCTTCGGAAGACCAGGAATTGCGTGAGTTCCTCTCCCGGCACGGCAGCCACTGGACCGAGATCAGATGCGACATCGACACTCCCGGGCCGGACAGACCATCCGGCTGGAAAGGAGGCAACAAGGAAGGATACTACTCCGGAGCCCTCATGGGCAACGGTCTGCTGGGCACCAACATGTACAAGGCAGAGGCCGCCAACACCTACCGCCTCAATGTCGGACGTAGCGATGTGACAGAGCAGCGTATTGGATATGACCTTTATAAGAAAGGACGGCTCCCGATAGGATATTTCACATTGAGCACCGTCGGCAATGTCACGGGCGAGCAGATGGACTTGTCTATATACGATGCCGAGAGCACGGGCACACTTTCCACCGACAAAGGCACAATACAGTTCGCCACCTATGTGCACGCAGTCAACGACTGCATTGTATTCGAGACGTCCGCCACAGGAGAGGAAACGGAATACAGATGGGATTTCGTGCCGTTCGAGGCGATATCGCCACGCGTGTTCGGCAGCGGTGCCACAGTGCCGTCATGGTATCTCAACAGCGAAGGGAAGGCCAACCCCGATGCATATCGGGCAGACCGCGGAGACTTGCACTGCCTCATCCAGCCACTCGCGAGAGACACCACATTCACCGACATGGCAAAGTATTATGCCGTGGCATGGAAAGAAGCCGCCAAGGGTGCGTCACGCAGGATAATCGCAACGGTCACATTCAAGGACACCGAGGAGGATGCAGTCGATGAAGCGGCCGCTATCATAGAAAAAGGCCTTTCTTCATCCTCGAAAGCCCTAAGGAAATCCCATCGCGGGTGGTGGCACGATTTCTACAAGGATGTTGCATTCCTGACATTCCCCGACCCGGGAATCGAGAGTTTTTACTGGATGCAGTACTACAAGTTCGCATCCACAGCGCGTCCCGGCAAGCCCGTACTCGACCTCCAGGGCGTATGGCCGACCTGGGATACTCCATGGCCGGCAATCTGGATGAACCTGAACATCCAGCTGACCTACAGTTTCCTGACGAAGGCCAATATGGGTGAATTCGCCCAGCCGTTGTGGGATTCCCTTTGGGAGCACCGCGAGAATCTCACCCGCAACGTGACTGACATTCCGGGTCAGGAGGCTTGGACGGATGCGGCATGCCTCGGCCGAACCTGCTCCTACGACCTCTACAGCCCGCTTTCTCCGTCACTGGCCGCTTCGAATCAATACGAGGCGGGGAACCTCTGCTGGACACTGTTCTACTGGTATCAGCAGTGCCTGGCGTACGGCGATGACGAAGCGATGCGGGACCGCCTGTTCCCTCTGCTCAAATCCGCAGTAAACCTTTTCTTCCACATACGCATCACCAACCCTGACGGGACATATTCTCTGCCCGCCACGGCATCGCCGGAGTATCCTGTCGATAATGCAGGACCAGACACGAATTACGATCTGGCCAACCTGAGGCAGGCCCTGACAGAACTGATAGAGATAGATACGAGGTTCGGAATCAACGACCCGATGCTGCCTGAGTGGAAGGATTTTCTGGCGAAAATGCCTGATTTCCAATACAGTTGTGAGACGGGATTCAAAGTCAGTGAGACCACTGAATTCACCGAGACCGACCATCGTCACTACTCGCACCTCTTCATGATCTACCCCTATCACATGCTCGACTGGAACGATGCCGCCGAGCGTGCGAAGGCTGAATTGAGCATAGACCGCTGGCAGGGCGACCAGGGATATTCAAGGACGGGCAAGGCCGCAATGCTTGCCAGCGAAGGTCTGGGTGACGGGGCGCTCGAGCAGTTCGAGGTTCTGATGACCGATTTCCTGAAACCCAATACGCTTTATGCGGAGTCAGGTCCGGTCATCGAAACGCCACTTGCCGGAGTGTCCACTCTGCACGAATTCTATATGCAGGACTGGGGCGACAGGATACGTGTATTCCACGGATGTCCTTCGGCCTGGAAGAATGTCACATTCAGAAACATGAGGGCTGCCGGTGCATTCCTCGTCAGTGCTGAGCGCAGAGATGGCCGGACCATCAGCGTGGATGTATTCAGCGAAAAGGGGAACACATGCCGCCTCCAGACCGATATGCAGCCTGATGAGCTCAAGCTCAGCTGCAACGGGAAACCTGTCAGTTTCAAAGTGCTCCCTTGTGCGGAACTGGAAGACGCCGGGTCGCTCATCGAATTCAACACCACTGCCGGAACAACTACATCAATCTCAAGATAAGGGACATCAGGAATTCATCGCCATCCCTTAGTTTTCGAATAGCTTTTTACAAGGAGCTTCAGTGTCATTGTCGGACTAATGCCTGAGAACGAAGCTTCTGATGTCTTCGTCAAGAGCGCTGCATCCTCCCGGATACAACGCTTCCACGGCTTCCTCGTAACTGACACCTGACCGTATCATCGTGAGCAGATTTCTCATCTGATCTGTTCCCAGTCTGTCGAACAGAGTGGCTACGATGACGTATGAAGCATAGTAGGATGCATGGCCTTCGTGCCGGCTTTTGTCGGTAAACTGTCGAGGGGTCATTCTGAGATATTCCGACAGGTCGAATTCATCAATTTCAATAAGTGTCTTCATCGCATTGACGTAAATGGCGTCAGGCCTTTGGCAGACACTTCCGTCATTCTTGATCTTTAGGAATTCGAAATAGCAGGCAAGGCCTTCATTGAGACTGACGGAGTTGTATGTTGAGGCTATTGCGGATTGATACAGAAAATGGCTCATCTCGTGGTACAAAGTCTTCACCGCTTTTTCCATATCATCCGACGCCACAAGCACGGCGGTTTCGATTAGGGGAATGTACATTCCTGAGCAATAATTCCCATAAGCCGTGGGTTCATATTGCCGTATGAAGGCATTCGCCGATTCGTTGTCTGCGAAAACCTGAAGATTTACGTTCAAGGTGTCCTGAAGCCCCAACGGTCCGTAGAATTCGACTTCTTTGAGAAGAGTCCTGTCGATCTGGATTCCGAACCTGGCAGGGATGGCTTCGCCGGAATGTTTGATGCAGAGGCTCTGCGCGCCTGCCGTAAGGGAGGCTGCGATCATCAAGGCCAATATTGCAAGGCTTCTTTTCATTTTGAGGTACTCTTCAAATATTTCTTCTTCTCTGAAGTGCTCATTTCTCTGGTGATGATATCGGTGTCGATGTATGAAACATATTTCACGCCTGTTTCAAGCTTGACGGCTCCGCTGCCAGTCATGATGTATGGCGTCATGTGAGTGAAAGCATCTGCGGAATTGCTATGAATCTTGTTCGAATCCAGATAGAAAATGCTTCTGGACAGTTTCCCGAATCCGCAGGATCCTATCATCTGACCTGTCTCCACGAAGTCTCCGGGGAATACACGAGCGTCATGTACGTTCATGTAGGCTGCGAATGTGCCGTCATCGTGCTCAGGAAAGTGTATTTGTCCTTCTCGGCCTTAAAGTAGGCCTCGCTACGCTCTTTGGAGAAGGCTTGAGTATGGTTCAGCCTATTAGCGACTATCGTCATCCAGTCGTCGCCATAAAACAGCATCGTTCTCACCTTCTCGCCTTTATCTGCTATTACTTCTTTTTCTGGATTGCCGAAGGTATCGATGAACGTTTCCTTTGGCATGCCAAGCTCGACGCCATAACCGAATGCGGTTTGGCAGAAGAGAAAACAAGAAAGAATAGAGAATATTATCGGCTTGCGAGTCAAGTAGCCAACGTCTTTTCCCAATCTGGCAAACAGAGAGAAATCCTTATTCATGCGGTAATAGATAAAGTTCCTGCACAAATAAATAGCTTTTTTTGCTTGTTCTTTTCAAACACTCTTACCATAAGGAACTGAAAGTCCTATACGATCTTGATGCCAGGTTGAAGATTATCAAAAGAGAAGATAATTATTATATTTGTACATCGTCAACAATGGCGGTAATAATATGGAGACAGAGTATTTGATGGATGAGGTGTATGGAGAACGTCTCCTGATAAGCACTTCTGCTGATAAGTCCGATCTGAAAAGCAATATCCGTGCGGCGCGGGCTATCCTTAACAGTTTCCCTGAAGTAGTAATCAGGATAAATCCTCATAGAATGGAATTCGGGCATAAGAATCCGGAATATACAATCTGTGAACAACTTGGCGATAGGAAAGGCATTATGGGTGAGCGAGGAGTCACTGCTGGATTCAAGTCCGCCAAGAAACAAGGCTGCAAAGTGGTCGTGATAGACCTTGATGAGCATATCCTGGCTGTCAGAGCTTTTGAACTGTCAAAGTATATTGCACGCCGAAAATCTGATTTTACCACAGGGATGATCACAGATTGCTATGTTGTATTTGCAGGCGAAGCGGTACGTGTGAAGGTAATGTGGACATAAATGGTTGGTGATAGTGACAAAAGTGGTTGGTGACAGC
>JAKSKK010000027.1 GCA_024401745.1 Bacteroidales bacterium | reverse complement strand
CAATGTGTCAAATTGTTATATAGGATTTTACCAACCGAAAATGTCCATTATACCAACAATAACGAGGACGCATTGAATAAGATACCAATAGATACGAAAAAAGGCGGTCAAAATCGACCGCCTTTCGTGCTCCCCAAGGGGCTCGAACCCTTGACACCCTGATTAAGAGTCAGGTGCTCTACCAACTGAGCTAGGGAAGCAATATTTTATAAGAACTAAATATCCTCTTGTGACCCGTTCGGGGCTCGAACCCGAGACCCCCACATTAAAAGTGTGATGCTCTACCAACTGAGCTAACGAGTCCTCCGTTTCGTTGGGATTGCAAAGGTAGAATCTTTCTTTTAATTATCCAAAAATATTTGAACTTTTTTAGTCTGCAATGTCCTTTTTCCTGAACAGGCTGGCAAGAGTCAGTCCGGAGATGATATGCCAGATGCCCCACCATGCGGTGACGAAGAGCATGCCGCCGTACATCACGCCTGTTGCAGGGTTGTTCCATATCTCGGGATTGAAGATCGCGGGATTGAGCAGCAGAGTCAGACCAAGACCGGAGTTCTGGATTCCCACCTCGATGGTGATTGACCTGCGGTCTTTGCGGGGAAGTTTCATCAGGCTTGCTCCTGTGTATCCGAGAGTGAACGCGCTGGCGTTATGGATGAGCACTATGATGAATATGAAGATGATGTACTTGATGAAGAGCTGCCAGTTCGGGATGAACATTCCGAGCACCATCACGATGAAAACGACGATGCTGAAGATGCTGAAAGGCTTCTGGATCTTTGCGGTCGCCTTCGGGAAATAGTGTGCGAAGAGCATACCGAGCACGATGGGAATGCCGAGGATGATGAACACGGTCTTGAAGATCTCACCGAAAGGAATCTCAAGATGAGGGATGGTCATGGTTCCGCGGAGTGACGCGAACTTGAGGTACAGATTGCCCCACAGCCAGAAGTTGAACGGAGTGATGACCGGAGCGGCAACTGTCGACACGGCGGTCATGGACACTGACAGCTCGACGTTACCCTTCGAGAACGAGCTCATGAAGTTGGAGATGTTTCCACCGGGACAGCTGGCCACCAGAAGCATGCCGAGGCATACCATAGGAGTGAGCATGGGGTTGAATATCATCACAAGCAGGAAGGTGACCAGAGGCAGACCGAACCACTGCAGGACAAGGCCTGTGAAAAGGTTCTTGGGCTTGAGGAAAATGTTCTTGAGGGTCTTGGCATCGATGCCGAGGGCGATTCCGAACATTATGAGAGCAAGGACTATGCTCATTACCACACCGGTACCGGAACCGAGGTTCAGTTTCACTGCGTCGAGTGACGCGAGCTGTTCACGTATCATAAGGCTTAGTAAATTAGTAAAACCACGTACAAATATACAACTTTTCTAAAAAATCACTATATTGCAAGACCAAATGTACATTCTGATGGCTAAAACCAAGATCTGGCAGAGAAATGCAGCATACTCATTGCTGCGTCCATATATCGACTGGTGCACCCGTACCAGCTTCAGCTACCTCGAAGTTTCCGGCAAGGAGAACATCCCCACCGACGGTGCGATAATCCTCGCGCCCAACCATTGCAACACCCTCATGGACGCCCTCCTGGTGCTGCAGGCAGACCGCGGCCCTTCAGGCTACGGCGCCCGTGCCGACATGTTCCGCAAGCCCATGATGGCATCGGCCCTGCGCTGGCTCAGGATCCTCCCTCTTGCACGTCAGAGAGACGGTCGCGACGCCGTCAGCAGCAACGAGGCCGTGTTCGACGAGGTGGTCGAGTGCCTCGACCACGATGTTCCCTTCTGCATCTTCAGCGAGGGCACGCACCGCACCAAGCACTCCCTCATGCCCATCAAGAAGGGTATATGGAGGATTGCCACCCGCGCCGCCGAGCGCCTCGACAAGCCCGTATACATCGTTCCCGTGGGCCTGGACTACGACGATTACTTCCGTTATATGAAACATGCGCGCGTGCGCTTCGGCGAGCCCATCAGGGTCTACCCCGACACAGACCGCGCCGAACTGCTGCAGACACTCCACGACAGGATCGCGTCGCTTATCACCTACTTCCCCGACGACGAGAACTACGAGGTCGCATACGAGCATTGGCGCGAGGAGCACACTCCCAAGTACAGCACCTTCCAGAAGATAGGCCGCGTGCTGCTGGCCATACTCAGCCTGCCCTTCTTCCTTGTGTTCGGCGTACTCTGCGCTCCCATGTGGCTGGTTGCCTGGATACTCAGCAAGAAGGTCGAGGACCACGCGTGGATGAACTCCCTCAGAATGGTGACCAAGGTCGTGTTCCTGCCCATCCTGGCACTCGCCATAGGCATACCGGCATTCATATTCCTGCCCTGGTACTGGGCATTGCTCATCCTGATAGCCCTGCTGTTCTCACACAGCGGATTCTACTACCTCCAGGACTTCTACAGATCAATTTTACAGAAACAATAATGAAAAAGATTACAGTCATTGCAGTCCTCGCCCTCTTGGCTTTCAGTGCTTCCGCACAGAAGAAGGACATCACAAAGACCGGCCTGAACTTCGGACCTCTCCCTGCCATCGCATACGATGCCGACAAGGGATTCCAGGCAGGTGCCATCCTCCAGATCTTCGACTATGGCGATGGCCACAACTACCCTAACTATGACTCGAAGCTCTACCTTGAGGCTTCATTCTTCACAAAGGGATCGCAGCTCTATCAGGTACGTTACGACAACAAGGAGCTCATTCCCGGAGTACGCTGGAGCTCAGCCTTCCGTGCAAACCTCGACAAGGCTTACGACTTCTACGGCTTCAACGGATACGAGAGCTACTACAACCAGGACCTGGTGGCTCAGGGCAAGGACAAGGAAAGCGCTTTCCAGATGTTCACTCCCTTCTACCGCATGGCCCGCAACGAGTTCCTGTTCAAGTCTGACTTCCTCGGAAAGATCAACGACAACTGGCAGTGGGAAGCCGGCGTCTTCGCAAACTACTACAAGATAGGCACCATCAATCGCGATAGCATCAACAAAGGCAAGGATGACGTAAAGAAGTACACCTGCCCCACCACCATGTACGACGAGTACAGGGCCCTCGGCCTGCTCGACGAGAAGGAGGCTGACGGCGGATTCGCAAGCGGACTGCGCGCCGGCATGGTCTACGACAGCCGCGACAAGGAAGGCGCTCCTACCCACGGAATCTGGGCTGAAGGCCACCTCACTGCAGCTCTTCCCGGCATCTCAGAGACTCCTTTCTATCGTTACTCCTTCACCTGGAGGCAGTACCTCCCCATCGTGAAGAACGACGTGCTCACCTTCGCATACCGCCTCAACTACGAGGGTACCTTCGGCAAGCAGGCTCCCTTCTATGCACTCCCCTACATGTCAGTCATGGGCGAGAAGCAGGACCTCGAGGGCATGGGTGGATTCTTCACCTGCCGCGGTATCATGCGTACACGCGTAGTCGGCCTTGACATGGCAACCTACAACGCCGAGTTCCGCTGGCGCTTCGCAAAGTTCAACATCGGCAACCAGAACATCGCCCTGGGCCTCAGCGCATTCAGCGACGGTACCATGGTCACCCGCGGACGCGACATCAGCAAGATCAAGAACATCCTCGGAACCATCACCGCTCTCACCAACTCGGAGGTCGAGAAGGACCGTCTCCACTCAACTGTGGGTGCAGGCTTCCGCTTCATCATGAACGAGAACTTCATCGTGGCCGCAGAATACGGCACACCCCTCTCACACTTCATGAAGAACAGCCCCATCTACAACCAGGACGGCACCGGAGCATTCTACATCAACCTCGGATATCTGTTCTAGAAAGAACCTACATAACAGAAAACGTCCCGATGACCTCGGGACGTTTTCTTTATTTACAGAGCTGCTTCAGAGTGAAGTCAGCCTTGATCTTGTCTATGGTAGCGCACACGACCTTGAAGGCGGGCGAATCGGCCGTATAGACCGCCGGAGCCGCGAACACCACCCTGCCCTGACGCTTCAGCTTGGCCGCGGCGGCGCGCTTCTTCTCGTTGCTGGGGTCGTAGACGGCTATGGGGTGGCCGCCGAACATGCCCACGATCTTCATACAGGGCACATCGGTGTCTCCGTCGCCGAAGTAGATCATGTGGTTGAAGGGGATGCGTTTCTTGTCGTCGGCGATGGAGGCGTTCACCTGCTTGGCGTCGCGTGAGGAGAAGATGCCCTTGCTTATCTTGAAGAGGAACTGGGTCTTGGCAGTATAGTCGACCGCAATGCCCGGCCACTCGGCCTCGCCCTTCTCATCGTAGATGAAGGAACCGGCAAAGATGTGCTTGAACTCATGGGCGATAGGGCTGCCCTCGATGATCTCCTTCAGACCGCTGGAGTTGATGTAGTGCTCGATTATGACGCCATGGTGCTTGCCGTACTCGTTCACCATCGAGAACCACTGGCGCACGCCGTCGTACAGCTCGATATGCTTGCCGAAGCCACGGAAATCCTCCTTGCGGAGCTTGATGCCGTTCGCCTTCGCCTCGTCGAACATAAGCTTCATGTAGGCCAGCACGTTCGATGCATCATAGCCTATGGCGATGCTGTCGCTCATGCGCCAGAACTGCTCCGGAGTGGAGCCTACGGCCTGGATGAAACCGAACTCCTGCATGTTGCCGGGAGAAAGTGTACCGTCGAAATCGTAGATAAGTGCAACTATAGGTTTACGCATACTCATTATTTCACCCCATATATCGGGATTTCACCCCAAATATAGTCCAAATTCGCCACATTCTTTCCAAAACGCTTGGGGGAATGTGACCTTACCGGTAATTTTGCAATATGAAACATTATTTCACCAGACTCGAGGAAACGATCAAGCGTGATTGGGAACTCCCTGCATTGGCCAACTACCATGGCGAGACTTTTACATATAAGGACCTCGCAACATACATGGAGAAGTTCCATATCTTCTTTGAATCGGCAGGGATCGTGAAGGGGGACAAGATCGCCCTCTGCGCAAAGAACACCGCAAGATGGGGCATCAGCTTCCTTTCCATCAACACATACGAGGCAACGGTGGTTCCGCTCCTGAGCGACTTCACCGTCGAGAGCCTCCAGCATCTTGTGAACCACTCGTCGTCAGTGGTTCTCTTCACCGACACCGACAAGTGGACGAAGATGGACATCAGCACCATGCCCGGGCTGAAAGCCGTGGTCTCAGTGACCGACTTCACTCTGCTCTACGCACGCGACGAAAGCATAAAGTCAGCATTCGACAGCATACCTGAGACGTTCAACACCAGGTTCCCGCTCGGATTCACGAGAGAGAACGTGTCGCTGCCAATCGGCAACGACCAGGACATCTGCGTCATCAACTACACCTCCGGTACCACAAGCGCGCCCAAGGGTGTGATGCTGCGCTACGAGTGCCTCAGCTCGATGGTTGAGTTCGCCATCGAGAACAACTACGTCGACAGCAACGACAGCCTCGTCTCCATGCTCCCCATGGGACACATCTACGGGCTGATGTTCGAGTTCATCTACCCTCTGTGCTTCGGATGCACGGTCTACTTCCTTGGCAAGACCCCTTCCCCCACCCTGCTGCTGAAGGCAATGCAGGAAGTGAAGCCCTTCCTGGTGGCTGCAGTCCCTCTGGTCATGGAGAAGGTCTACAAGTCATCACTCAAGCCCGTGCTCAGGAAATGGTACATGAAGATTGCCACTCACATTCCGGGAGTGTCCACAATCATCTACAGAAAGATAGGCAGCAAGCTCATGGATGCCTTCGGAGGTCAGGTCAGGATGTTCATCCTCGGCGGAGCTGCTATGAACCCTGAAGTCGAGAAGGTATTCAAGAAGATAAAGCTCCCCTACACCGTGGGCTATGGCATGACGGAGGCATCTCCCCTGCTGGCATACGAGCATCCCAGCAAATATGTGATCGGCTCCTGCGGCAAGGTGGTCTCATGCGCCCAGATACGCATAGACTCAGAGGATCCCCTCCACATCGCAGGCGAGATTCAGGCCAAGGGCACCAATATCTGCTCAGGCTACTACAACAATCCTGAAGCCAGCAAGAATGCATTCACTCCCGACGGATTCCTGCGCACAGGCGACCTCGGCATCGTTGACAAGGACGGCAACATCTTCATCAAGGGCCGCTCAAAGAACATGATCCTTTCGGCAAACGGCCAGAACATCTATCCCGAGGAGATGGAAGCCATCGTGAACAGCCAGAGCTACGTGGCAGAATCGGTGGTCGTCGACCGCAACAGCAAGCTCGTGGCCCTCGTCTACCTCGACAAGGACGCCATCCGCAAGGACGGTCTGGACGAGGAGGCAGTGTCAGACATTCCGGAGAAGGTGCGCATCAACGCGAACCGCGTCCTCCCGAACTACAGCCAGATAACCAAGGTCGAGGTCGTGCTCGAGCCCTTCGAGAAGACTCCCAAGATGAGCATACGCCGCTTCCTTTACAAATAGTCCTGACAAATTGTCACTGGAACGCGATTTGATTCAATGAATACTGCCCGCAAGGGCGGTATTTTTTGATTTATAAAACAGTATAGATATGAAAGGCAACATCGGAGTAACCACCGAGAACATTTTCCCGGTAATCAAGCAGTTTCTTTACAGCGACCATGAGATTTTCCTGCGCGAGCTTGTAGCCAACGCAGTCGACGCGAGCCAGAAGATGAAGGCTCTCGCCTCCAGCGGAGACTTCAAGGGCGAGCTCGGCGACCTCAAGGTCAGCATAGAGCTTGACGAGCAGGCCAAGACCCTCAAGATAATCGACCACGGTATAGGAATGACCGCCGAGGAGGTCGACAAGTACATCAACCAGATCGCCTTCTCAAGCGCAGGAGAGTTCCTCGAGAAATACAAGGACCAGATGCAGAGCATCATAGGCCACTTCGGCCTCGGATTCTACTCTGCCTTCATGGTGGCGCAGAAGGTCACCATCGAGTCGCTGAGCTGGAAGGATGACGCAAAGGCCGTGTTCTGGACCTGCGACGGCAGCCCCGAGTTCACCATGGAGGAATGCATCAAGCAGACCCGCGGCACCGTGATCACCCTCTACCTCGACGCGGAGTCGGCAGAGGAGTTCGGCACCAAGGGCAAGATAGCCCAGCTGCTCGGCAAGTACTGCAAGTTCATGCCCGTACCTGTAGTGTTCGGCAAGAAGACCGAGTGGAAGGACGGCAAGGAGGTCGAGACCAAGGAGGACAACGTCATCAACTCCATCGAACCCATCTGGGCAAAGTCACCCAGCGAGCTCAAGGACGAGGACTACCTTAAGTTCTACAAGGAGCTCTACCCCATGGACGAGGAGCCCATGTTCTGGATCCACCTCAACGTCGACTACCCCTTCACCCTCACGGGCGTGCTCTACTTCCCCAAGATCAAGGAGCGTATGGCGATCGACAAGAACAAGATCCAGCTCTACTGCAACCAGATGTTCGTGACCGAGCACGTCGACAACATAGTGCCCGACTTCCTCACCCTGCTCCACGGTGTCATCGACTCCCCTGACATTCCCCTCAACGTCAGCCGCAGCTACCTGCAGAGCGACGCCAACGTGAAGAAGATCAGCAACTACATCACCAAGAAGGTGGCTGACCGCCTCGAGGAGATCGCAAAGGAGCAGCGCGAGCAGTACGAGCAGAAATGGGACAACATCAAGCTCTTCATCGAGTACGGCATGCTCTCCGACACCAAGTTCTGCGAGCGCGCGCTCAAGTTCGCCCTGCTCAAGGACACCGAAGGCAAGTACTACACCCTCGAGGACTACCGCAAGGCCATCGAGGAGAAGCAGACCGACAAGGACGGCAACGTCGTCTACCTCTACGCCACCGACGCCGAGGAGCAGTACAGCTTCATCCAGGCAGCCAAGGCCCAGGAATACAGCGTGCTCCTGTGCGACTGTGAGCTTGACTCACACTTCGTGAACATGCTGGAGCAGAAGATAGAGAAGAGCCGTTTCGCCCGCGTGGACTCCGACACCGTCGACAATCTGATCGCAAAGGAAGACAAGGTAAAGCCCGAGATGAGCGACGACGACAAGAAAGCCCTCTCAGAGCTCTTCAAGGCAGTCCTGCCCGAGGGCAACGAGTATCAGGTGGAGCCCGAGAACCTTGGCGAGGAGGCCGCGCCGGTAGTCATCACCCAGAGCGAATTCATGCGTCGCTGGCGCGAGATGAGCGCAATGGGCGGCGGTATGAACTTCTACGGCGAGATGCCCAAGTCATACAACATCAAGGTCAACATGGAGAATCCCCTCGTCGCCAGGATCTGGGGCGACAAGGAAGGTACAGCCGAGCTCCTGAAGCAGGTGGTCGACCTCGCACTCCTGCAGAACGGAATGCTCAAGGGAAAGGCTCTGTCAGAATTCATTGAGAGGAGCCAGAAGCTCCTCTCATAAGACTCTTTGTCAGAATATTTTACGGAAAGCCTGTGACTTCGGTTACAGGCTTTCTATGTATGCCTTCATCTCAGGCACGCACGCCAGCGCGCTGTGGAACAGGGCCACCTGGTTCCTGGTGCGGACGAGATTGTGCTCGGGATACTTGATCTTGTAGTAGGTGTCGCCGTTGATGTAGTCGGCGAAGAAGCGGACGGCCTGCATGTAGGGGAAGAGCAGGGCTGCGTAAGGGAGGTTCTCCTTCTCCACAGGTGTGAGGAAGCATGCTGCAGACTCGATGTAGCCCTTCGCGAAGGCCTTGAAGATATCCATCTTGAAAGCGACCTTCCCGACCTCGGGGCTGTCTTCGGCCACGGTGTTGGCCGCAGTGCGGAGGAAGTCTCCGAAATCGGAGAATACGAAGCTGGGCATGGTGGTGTCGAGGTCGATGACACAGAGGACGTTGCCCTGCTTGTCGAACATCATGTTGTTGACCTTGGTGTCACAGTGGCAGATGCGCTTGGGCAGCACGCCCTCACGGTAGAGCCTCTCAGCCTTGCACATCTCCTCGTCGTACTCTGCAAGATCCTTCAGGATAGCCTGCACCTCAGGATCGTTCACGCGGCCGGCAGCGTCGTTTGCCACGGCTTCCTTGAGCTGGCGTGAGCGGAGCTCCATGTTGTGGAAATCAGGGATTGTCTCTCCAAGGGTGTCGGGAATGTCGGCAAGCATGGCCTCGAAGTTGCCGAAGGCCTTGCCGCAGAAATATGAATACTCTGCATTGACGGTCTCGATCGTGTCTGCGTCGGGGATGAACACTGACACACGCCAGTACTTGTCTTCGGGTGCATCGTAGATGTAGGTCTTGGAGCCGCCCTTCACAGGGATGAACTTCAGGACCTTGCGGTCGATGTCGGTCTCCCCTGCTGCCTCGAGCTTGCCGCGGATGTGGCGGGTCACTGCCTCGATGTTGTTCTGCATGAGCTCGACGTCCTTGAAGACGTTGTGATTGACTTTCTGCAGCACGTAGTCAGGAGCGTCACCGGCAGTGGTGATCTTGTATGTATCGTTGATGAGTCCGTTTCCAAGGGGGCCGATTTCAAGTATCTCACCCTCGAGGGCAAAGCAATTGGCAATTTCGTTAAGAGTTTTCATGTGTCATTAAATATTTCTGCAATTTACTCCAAACTCACGAAATCTGCAAATCATGTTAGATTATCGGCAATTAATGATTAACTTTGGTAAGTTACACAAACCCGAAGCAGCACAGAATGAGAAAACTATTGTTCGCGGCAGTCCTCGCCTGCATCGCATCTTCCTGCACAGTCAAGGTAGCAGTTCCAAACGAAGTACAGAAGGAATGGGCCGACGCCGAGATTGGCGTCATGTTCCACTTCGACATGCAGGTGTTCAACCCTGATTATGAATGGAGGCAATGGGGCACGCACCCTGATGCGTCCACCTTCAACCCCACCGAACTCGACACCGACCAGTGGCTCGAGGCAGCCTCGAAGATAGGCGCCAAGTATGCCGTCCTGGTGGCAAAGCACTGCTGCGGATTCAGCCTCTGGCCCACCGAGGCCCATGAATACAGCGTCAAGAACTCGCCGTGGAAGAACGGCGAGGGCGACATAGTCCGCGACTTCGTGGAGTCCTGCAGGAAATACGGCATCAAACCCGCCATCTACGCCAGCACCAGCGCGAACGGCTACTACTGGGTGGACAATCCGGGTCTAGTGCAGCCAGGCAGCCCCTTCACCCAGGAGGAATACAATGCCATGGTGGAGAAGCAGCTTACCGAGCTCTGGTCGAACTACGGCGACCTGTTCGAGATATGGTTCGACGGCGGAGTGTTGTCGATGGATATGGGCGGAGCGGACGTCCTGAGCCTTGTGAATAAGCTCCAGCCCGGCGCAATCGCATTCCAGGGCCCCTACGGGCATCCTAACCTGATCCGCTGGGTGGGTAATGAGTACGGAACCGCACCCTATCCATGCTGGGCCACGGCCGACGCCACCACCAACGCTGCCGGCGACGTGGAGATCTCAGGCCTGAACGGCAATCCCGACGGCGCATACTGGTGCCCCGGCGAAGCCGACTGCACCCTGCGCCACAACAACACCCGCCAGGGCGGCTGGATGTGGGCTCCCGGCGAGGATGACAGGCTCTATACCGTAGACGAGCTCATGACCAAGTACGAGACCAGCGTAGGCCGCAACACCAACCTCCTGCTCGGCCTCGTGGTCGACCACAGAGGCCTCGTACCCGAAGGCGACGTGGCACGTCTGGAGGAGTTCGGGGAAGCGCTGAAGGCCAAGTACGGCACTCCCTGCGCCACCACCTCCGGCACCGGAAAGAAGCTGGAGCTCACTTTCGATGAACCGACCGTCGTCGACCGCGTCGTGCTGCGGGAGGACATCAGCTTTGGAGAGCGCGTGCTCGCATACGAGCTTCAGGGCATGACCGAGTCAGGAGAATGGAGGCTAGTCACGACAGGCATCAACATAGGCCACAAGCATATAGAGATATTCAATTCTATGGAACTCAAGGCATTGCGGCTCGTCGTAAAGGATAGCAGAGGCAAGCCGCATATCGCCGAGTTCTCCGCCTTCTCACAGAAGCCCCGCTCAAAGCAGATGGCAATGTTCGAAGACGGCAACTATGCAATGTTCATACACTTCGGCCTTTACTCCAAGCTGGAGGGCAACTGGAAGGGCCAGCCTTACTGGGGTATAGCCGAATGGATAATGAGTCAGGCGAACATTCCCATAGACGAGTACATGGCAGAGGCCGCCGACTTCAGGCCTTCTGAATTCGACGCCGATGCCATCGTGCAGCTCGCCAAGGACGCCGGCATGAAGTATATCGTGATCACGGCCAAGCACCTTGAGGGCTTTGCGATGTACGACTCTGACGTTAACGACTTCAACATCCACGACGCGGGCGGTTTCGGCCGCGACATAGTGGGCGAACTGGCCGATGCATGCCACCGCGCCGGTCTCGGCATAGGCCTGTACTACTCTCAATACGAGGACTGGACAGCGCCGGGCGCCGCAAACGGTCCGAAGACTGACAGGAACGGCCGCCCTGTGACCTACGACGAGTACTTCCGGAACAAGTGCGTGCCTCAGCTCAGGGAGATCCTGACCAAGTACGGAGAACTGGAGCTCATCTGGTTCGACATGCCCGGCGACATAAAGCCCGAGTACTCGAAGGAACTCGTGGACCTCGTGCATGAGCTGCAGCCCGGCTGCCTCGCATCAGGCCGCGTAGGCAACGGCATGGGCGACTACGAGTGCCTGGGCGACATGGAGCTGCCTCCAAGGAACACTCCGGGCCCCTGGGAGACCATAGACGCGACCCAGGTAGGCTGGGGATACAACAGCAACGACACCGAGTGGAAGAGCCCCGACTGCATCGTGCGCAACCTCACATCGCACATAGCAAGGGGCGGCACCCTCATGCTCAACATAGGCCCTACGGGTACCGGAGCGATTCCGCCCGAGGCTGCAAAGACTCTGCGCCGCGCCGGCGAGTGGGTGCACAGTTACCCCGATGCCGTATATGGCGCGGGTCCGTCCCCCTGGGGCCATGCCCTGCCCTGGGGCGACGCGGTCACCCAGCCGGGAAGAATCTATCTCATTGTGTATGACTGGCCGGAGGACGGCAAGCTCTGGGTTCCGGGCGTAAGGTCCACAGTCAACGATGTCAGGCTGTACGGCGGCAAGTCGCTGAAATGGTCGAAAGACGGCAGCATGACCTGCATCGAAGTTCCCTTCATCCGCCCCGACGAACTGGCCTCAGTGATCGAGATGGACGTTGCCGGCATCGATGTCAACAACATGATCACGCTCGATCCTTCAACCTCCACCGAGCTGTCGATAGTGTTCGGCGACCATGGCGGCTGCGAGCCCGACTGGTGGGGCTGGATGGACAAGTTCGGCGAGTGGAAGTACATTGACCTGCTGAGCGAGTTCACTCAGGACAGCTGGTTCGACTGGACCGTTGACGTTCCCAAGGCAGGATACTACGACGTTGAGCTCCAGTACAAGGGCGGCGACTTCGTGCAGTGGCAGATGGAGCTTGACGGCAAGCCACTGGTAATCAACAACCAGAAGGCTACCAACGCCTACGACTGGCACAGGCTCGGATGGATGGAGATCACCGATCCCGGCAGGCACTGCGTATGCATAAGGACGGTCGGCGGTGACTATGAGAGCGCCGACGTGACCGCAATCCGCTTCACTCCAGTAAAGATTTGACCATATAACAACCATAACCAATGAAAGTACTTTTTGTAGGCGGCACAGGCACCATCAGCAGCGCCATCACCCGCCAGCTGGCCGCCAAGCCGGAATTCAGTCTCTATCTCCTCAACAGGGGCAACCGCTCCGATGAGGTTCCTTCGAACGTCACCGTCATCAAGGCGGACATAAACGACGAGGAGGAAGTGGCACGCAGGCTCGAAGGCATGGAGTTCGACTGCGTGTGCGACTTCATAGGCTTCGTGCCCGAGCAGGTGGAACGCGACTTCAGACTGTTCAACGGCCGCACCCGCCAGTACATGTACATCAGCAGCGCGTCGGCATACGACAAGCCGGCCAAGTGCCACATCATCACCGAAGGCACCGCCCTGGCAAATCCTCACTGGGAGTACTCCAGGAACAAGATTGCCTGCGAGGATGTGCTCATGCGCCATTACAGGGAGGACGGCTTCCCCGTGACCATAATACGCCCCAGCCACACCTACTGCGAGCGCAGCATTCCTCTCGCGGTTCATGGAAGGAAGGGCTCATGGCAGGTCATCAAGAGAATGATGGAGGGCAGACAGGTCCTGGTTCACGGCGACGGCGAGTCGCTCTGGACGGTCACCTGCAATGAGGACTTCGCACGCGGCTTCATAGGCCTGATAGGCAACTCGCACGCCATAGGAGAGGCATTCCAGATAATGAGCGACGAGACCCTGACCTGGAACCAGATATACCAGACCGTGGCCGATGCCCTGGGAGTGGAGTACAAGCCTTACTATGTGTCATCATCATACCTGGATGCGCTTGCTCCGGAAGGATATGACCTCGAAGGAAACCTCACCGGCGACAAGGCCGTATGCGTGGTATTCGACTGTTCAAAGCTCAAGCGCACGGTTCCCGAATTCCACACTGAGATAAGGTTCTCGCAGGGCTGCAGGGCCGCGCTCAAGCACATCCTTGCACATCCCGAGCTCCAGGAGGAGGACCCCGAATTCGACCAGTGGTGCGACAAAGTCATTTCAACGCTTGAAGAGACAAAGAGAGCATGGAAAAAATAAGAGTAGGTATCATAGGCGCCGGCTGGATTGCCGTCAAGATGACAAGGGCGCTCGCCCCTCTTGCGGACGCTGAAGTGCTGGCAGTCGCCTCCCGCTCCCTTGAAAAGGCACGGAATTTTGCCGCAGAGCACGGAGTCGCAAAGGCTTACGGCTCATACGAGGAACTCGTCGAAGATCCTGAGATCGACCTCGTATATGTCGCCACTCCGCATTCGCACCACTTCCAGCACGCGAAGCTAGCCCTCGAGCACGGCAAGCCCGTGCTTGTGGAGAAGGCATTCACCGCCAATGCAGCCCAGGCCCGCGAGCTGATCGGCCTCGCCGAGAAGAAGGGCCTGTTCATCACCGAGGCCATCTGGACCAGATACATGCCCCTGTCTCACAAGATCAAGGAGCTGGTGGACGGCGGCGCCGTGGGAGAGGCACGCGTGCTTACCGCAACCCTCTGCTACCACATGGAGGAAAAGGAAAGGATAGTCAGGCCCGAACTCTGCGGAGGCGCCCTGCTCGACGTGGGAGTGTACGTGCTCAACTTCGCCAGGATGTACTTCGGCACCGACATAGTGAAGACCGTCTCGAACTGCCACCTCGGCGAGAGCGGCATGGACATGATGGAAAGCATCTCCCTCAGCTTTGCCGACGGGCGCATGGCGAACCTCCAGTCCGGCGCGCTTACCCTGAATGACCGACAGGGCATCATCAGCGGCACGGACGGATACATACGCGTCGACAACGTAAACTGCCCCGAAGTGGTCGAGGTCTGGAGGAACTATAGCCTCGTGGAGCGCTACACCACCGATCCCGGCTTCGTGAACGGCTATGAATATCAGGTCCTCGAATGCAAGAGATGCATAGAGCAGGGCCTTCTCGAATCCCCCATGATGCCTCACGCCGAGACCATCTCCGTCATGGAGCAGATGGACGCCCTGCGCAAGGAGTGGGGTGTCAAGTACCCGTACGACGTATAATTTCCAAACTAACAACCAATGAACATCAAGAAACTGTTATTGCTTATGATCGCAGGTCTTCCTCTGTTATCATGCGCTCCGAAACAGACTGCATGGAGCGATGAATTCGAATCGATGCTTCCTCTGCTGGGGCACCGCAACTGGATAGTCGTAGCCGACATGGCGTATCCGCTCCAGTCAGGCGACGGCATCACCACCATCTATGCCGACGAGGACTATCTTGACGTCCTCGCAAAGGTCAAGGGCGCGATCGATGCCGCACCACACGTGTATCCGCACATCTGGCGTGACCGCGAGCTCGGATTCATCGACGAGTCACTCATGCCCGGGATCGACGCCACCAAGGCGGGAATCGAGAAGGTGCTCGGCCCGGAGGCTCAGTCAGTGGACCACGAGGACCTGATCAAGCGCCTTGACGAGGCCGGAAAGCTCTACAAGGTAGTCATCATCAAGACCCCGCTGACCATCCCCTACACGACCGTGTTCTTCGAGCTTGACTGCGACTACTGGAATGCCGACAAGGCAGCCATCCTCGACCAGAAGATGGGCCGCTGACGAGACTCTCAGTCGACTGGGCCGTCAAGCAGGAGATTGAACATTCGGGACTCATGAGGGCGTGAGACCGACGGTGCTTCAATCTGAAGACCTTCAGCTGAAAGAATCTTGCGCCAGAGGGCTATCGCCTTCTCCGAATGGTTCCTGTAGTCTATGGTAGAGACGGTGAACGGCGTTCCTGCCACGCAGATGCGGAGCAGGCATGCCGCCGCGGGCTTCTCCAAGGATTCATACAGTACGACCTGGGCACATTTCCAGTGCTCCGCGACATCGTTGAAGAGAGTCCAGTCGGTTCTTGAGGGCACGAGAATGCACTCGGCGGCGGAAAGGATGTCGCCAGTGATGGCGGCCACCGCAATTGTCGTTTCATTCCTGCGGCCGTCGCCGAAATAGAGTTCAGACGGCAGGTACGCTCCCACCGGAGACTCCATCGCGGTGCAAGGATACGTTATCGAAGATGTCCCGTTCCCTATCAGGCGGCGGAAGTCGGCAGAGAGAGATCCGTCAGAACTTAGAGCCAGCGTCGTGCGGCCCTTCACAGCCTCCAGCTGCTCAGCCGTGACGGTGGATGCATCCACGATGATTAGGGCATCGTCAGAGGGACTGTCGGCTATCCGGGCACCCACAGCACCAAGGAAGCCTGCCATGCGTGCAGGACATCCACCGGCCACGAATACACTGGAATAGACGGGCTCTGCCGGCTCGAACGCGGCAGGCTCGAAGGACGGGTCAGGCGCCGCGAAATCATCGCCCGCAAGGGCTGCCTTGTATGCTTCGAACATCGCAAGAGGCTTGTACACAGGCAGTTCAGGATCAAGGCCAGGATTGAAGGTGGTTACGTATGGCGGTATCCTTTCATACTGATAGCCAGGCACGTTCTCCTGATATTCAAGTCCGGGGAACACACCGTCAGAGAGGTTGGGCAGCCTGCTGAAATCGTGGTAACCGAGGTTGATATGCTCTATGCCGAACCAGCTGACCTCGGAAGGCGAGAAATATGCCAGATACGGCATGGCCATGTATTTCACGTTCTGGTAGAGGTCGCGAGCCAGAGCTTCGTTGCGGCCCTTGTAGTCAATGTACGGCAGCATACCGGCGAACTGCACCAGCTGGTCAGGCTTCCCGTAATATGTGGCCCCGTTCTCCCCTACCACGAGGGGCTTTCCGAGTCCTTTGGGCAGGTCCTCAAGCTTCAGGCCATGAGCGAAATGCTTGCTCCATACCGGGAGCCTCCCATCCATGTCGCGGTCGCCGTCCAAGGTGACGAAATCCCTCGTAGGATCACACTCCAGAGCATGGAGTGCCATGGCCACCAGCTTGTCGTCCCATATACGGGAAACCGACTGCGGCGCCTTGTTGAGAAGGGCTATGGCGAAGGTTTCGTTGCCGGCGCTCCAGCCTATCACGGAAGGATGGTTCCTGTCTCTAAGTATCAGATTCTCAAGCTGCTGAGTACAGCGTTCCCAGGTCTGATCCTCCTCGAAGTTCAAGCGTATCGAGCTGCCGAAAAGGCCAGTCTCGTCAAGCACCATAAGGCCCATCTCATCGGCAAGGTCGTAGTAGCAGCGGGGCCAGGGCTGGGCATGCGGGCGCACTGCGTTGCCGCCGAAGTCCTTTATCATCCTGTACCACGCCCAGGCAAATCTGCGTGAGCAGACGTATGCGCTGAAGGGGTGCTGAATGTCGCCGAAGCACTGGATCTTCTTACCGTTCAGGCGGAACTCGTCGCCTACTATCCTGAACTCGCGCCAGCCGAAGCGCTCGGTCCTGACGTCGATGCCGCCATCGCGGTCAGAGAGGTGCAGGACCGCCGTGTACAATGACGGTGAATCGGGGCTCCAGAGCTTCAGCTCACCTTCCGAGATCTTACGGGAAAGTCTTACCGTCGCAGATGATCCGGGACGGACCGTGAACTTCTGGCTGGCTGTCGACATGAGCCTGTCAGAGAGCTTCCAGGCTATCTCCGCGGCGTCGGTGGTGCCGCTGCCGGCAAGGTTCAGCCATTCGTGGATGTCGGCACTGAGTTCCAGCTTCCTGGTTCTGTCAGTAGCATTGCCTACGCTGACCTCCAGCACCAGCTCGCCCTTCTCTACGTATGGCTGCACGAAAACATCCTCGATGCTGACCTCGGGCACGGCTTCCAGGAAAATGTCCTGCCAGGGGCCAAGGAGGTCGTCGGTGTTGGAACCAGTAGGGTATGTGGCCCCCATGTAGGGATAGTCGGCGTGCCTGATATCGAACAGTTTATGGTGACGCAGGCCAAGCAGGATGACATTGTCCTGGCCGTACTTCACGCTCCCGGTGACATCAATCTCAAACGGAAGATGGTTCTCGAAATGGCTGCCGACGCTCTCTCCGTTCACATACACGGAGCAGTCTCCGGCCACGGCCTCGAAATGCAGGATTACTCTCCTGCCCTCCCATTCCGCCGGCACATTGAATGAGCGGCGTATCCACGCCATGCGCGCGTGTGCCCAATGCTCAGGGTAGCTTGGGAAATACACCGAACTGGGAACGAAGGGCCTGTCGGTGCCCTCGCCAGTCCTGAATCCGGCACCCCAGCCGTTTACGTTAAGCGGGGACGGCACCTTCAGCTTCGCGGACTCCCATGCGCCCTCTGCAGGGTCGGGCAGTTCCGGGGCAGCTCCTTCGCCGGCCTTCCAGCCCTCAGGAACGGCCACGCACTGCACTTCCCAAAGGCCATTCAGGCACAGTTCAGACCTGAATGCCTCTTCCTGCGGCTTCACAAGACCCTCGGCAGGAGAAAAAGCGCGGTCGAATACGACGCCCTGGCCAAAAGCAGGGGCTGCAGCCATGATCATGGCCGCCAGAATTGGTGCTATCCTCTTCATACAGTGTTATTTCAAAGGCCAGTCGTCGGTGCGGAAAGGCACAAGGGGAAGGCCGTAAATGTTGTAGACCGAATACTCGGGCACGTTATGGTATGCGTATCTGACAGCCACGGGCTCGGGCACCTCGGGAGATGAAACCGCAAGCCTGCAGGTAGACTCCTCGACCTCGGCGAAGGCAGGATGGAACACGCGGTCCGCTCCGGCAATCTCAAAGCCCTTGAGCGAGGTCCACATGGGGCAAGGACCGTTCTGCACGTTGTCCATGTTGATGTAGATCTTGCCGGGGACTATCTCCATCGACTTGTATACCGGGGATGCGTATCCGAAGCCTGTGCGGCCGTAGGTCTGGCCCAGCGCGAACCACGCAAGGCGCATGCCCAGGGTCTGCTTGTCCACGGGGTGGATCATGTTGTGGTTGCCGATGTCGACTGTGCAGACCATTCCGCTGTTGGGGATGTCCTTCCAGTTGCGGCACTGAGCCTCGCGGAAGCGTGCAGCGGAGAATCCGTCGTTGCCCTCATATACGAAAGGCGCGATCTCCACGAAGTATACCGGGAAGTCGCCCACGCCCCAGTCAGCACGGTAGTCGGCTATCATTGCGGGCATGAACTTCTCGTATTCAGCCGCATTGTCCCTGTTGCTCTCGCCCTGGTACCAGAGCATGCCCTTGATGGCAAAGCGCTGGAACGGGTGCACCTTGGCATTGTAGAGCTCTGTGGGCTCGTTCCAAGGGTCGAGCCTGTGGCTGGCATCGTCAAGGAACGAGAGGTCCTTTCCGAAGGGCTCGATGGCCTTGCGGCTCATCCAGGGCTCGATGCGGGAACCGCCAAGAGTGGAGACGATCACGCCAACGGGGACTTCCAGAACCTCCTGCACATACTTTGCGAAGAAATACGCAGCGGCGCTTGTGACGGCCACATTGTCAGGGGTGTTGGTGACCCAGCGGCCTTCGATGTCGCTCTCGGGGACGCGGCTCTGCTGGCGGAGCCAGTCGCTACCGTCGGAGGTGCGGTCGGCAAGGAACATCCTGATCGGGGTGGATTCCTTAGCGCGGGCAATCACGTCGACGCAGCCCTTCATGGGCTGGCGGTCGAAGCCCTGAACAGGCATCTCCATGTTGGACTGGCCTGCGCAGAACCACACCTCACCTATGAGGATATTGCTGAGTGTGAGGGCATTGCCGTCTGATATGCTTATTTCGTAAGGGCCTCCGGCCTCAGGCGTGGCAACCTTTACGGACCACTCGCCTTCAGCGCCGGGCTTTGCCGTATAAGTCTTCTTATCCCAGGATGTCTTCACCTTCACGGTGCGTCCTGAATCGGTGGTGCCCCATATCTCGACATTGCTCCTCTGCTGAAGAACCATGTCAGATGAGAGGTAATGAGGAAGTGTGACCTTCGCCTGGGCTGCGGTACATGCCACAAGGGCAAGAATGATTATTGCAATTCGTTTCATATCAGTGGAGTGCGGGGAAAATGTTGTTGTATACCTGGTTGAGGACACGCTGCATGTCATCGTCGTGAGCAGTGGTGATGATCACGGCATCCTTGTCAGGGAATACCATGATGTACTGGCTGCTGGCGCCGTCGGCACGATAGCCGTTGAAGCGGCAGCGCCACATCTGGTAGCCATAGCCCTGGCACCAGTCGTTGTTCTCCTTGTAGTATTCTGACTGGAACTCGGGAGCCTTGCTTGCGGGCTGTCCGCCGGGAATGGACTCAACCTGCTTGCTACCTATCTCCTTGGCCCACCATGCGGGAATGACCTGACGGCCTTCCCACTTGCCACCCTGCAGCAGGCACTGACCCATGCGTGCGAGGTCCTCAGTCTTCAGATAGAGGCCCCAGCCGCCGCAGCATACGCCCTCGGGGCTCTCGTCCCACCTGGGCTTGCTGATGCCGAGGGGCTCGAACAGCCTGGGAGTGAGGTAGTCGACGATCTTCTGACCTGTAAGCTTCTGTACGGCAGCCGACAGCACATAGGTGCCGAGGCTGTTGTAGCAGAATGCGGTGCCGGGCTCATATTTGACCTCCTTTGCGAGGAACTGGCGTATCCAGCCCTCCTTGGTGTTCCATATTTCGTATGTGGGGTCGGTCTCGTGGCCGCAGGTCATGGTAAGCAGGTCGCGGACGGTCATGGCCTTGAGGTTCTTGCTGACCTTGCGGGGCTTAAACTCGGGGAAGATGTCGATGATGCGTGTATCGAGCGTCAGGTAGCCTTCAGTGATGGCGAATCCAACAGCAGCAGAGCAGAAGGTCTTGCTGCATGACCAGAGGGCGTGGGGCTTGTCGGGAGCGCCCTCACTCATCCACTGCTCGAACAGCACCTTTCCATGCTGGAGCACCATGATGCTGTGGATGTCGTTGCCGGCCTTTGATACGTCGTTCAGATAGTTCTCGAAACACAGGGCCTTGCGGAAGGTCACCTTCTCACGAGGCAGCGCGCGAGGCTTTGTAAGGAAGTTGACTATGGTGTCGCAGGGCATGAGGGAATGCGGGTGATGGTCGCATCCGGTCTTGCCTATGATCGAGATCTCCTTGCAGCCTGAAAGGTCGAAGGTGCCGAGCTGCTTCTCGAAAGGCACCGCATGATCGACCGAGCCGTAGACTACGAAGATGGGAATGTCCTTTATCCTGTCGAAATGGTCCTTCGCGTATGAGTAGAACTGCTCAGGCTCGATTCCGGCCTCCTGCCAGAGCTTGGCTGCGACATTGACCGGCTCTACTCTTTCGAAGCCGTGAAGGTCGCACAGCGGTGCGTCGATGTAAAGTTTCTCGACTCTGTCAGGATTGTTCTCGGCATACACAAGAGAGAACCATCCTCCCCTGCTGAGCCCTTCAAGGACAACCTTCTCCGACAGATTATGATGGTCTCTGGCATAGTTGCAGAATTCGGTGAACGCTGCCTGGGCCTGAGGACTGGCATATTCGTCCATCAGGTCTAGAAGTCCGAATGACCAGCCACGTTCAAGTAGAGCATCGTCGACCTGCGCAAAGGCCCCTATGAACGCCGGGCGTGCAATCCAGCGGCCATTGGCATTCTGGGGTATTACAAAGATGGCGTGACGTCCGCAGATAGTGGTATCCTGAACGGCAAAGCCCCTGTCGGCATAGTTCTGCTCCCATGACTGTGCGAATGTGGCGGCGCACATAGTCAGGCAGATGATGGTGAGAATCAATCTTTTCATAGTGATTTTTGTTTATTAACAAATTTAAGATTAACGCACCATTTTTAATCAATTTTGGAAACAATAAAGAATTAAAAAATAATTAATATACGATTTCACCTTAAAAATGTTCTTAATTTCAATTCAGATGCTTACCTTTGATAGTATGAGAACTTCAAAATTTCTTATCTCCCTGCTTGCACTTGTATGTTTTGGCATACAGGCTGCCGCCGATGGGTATGAATATGGACTAAAGATAGTCACCTACCCCTCACCAGGCGAGGAGTTCACAGGCGTCGCGCTTGAAAACGGAAAGCTCATCCCGTCCAAGAACAGCACCATCACCATGAACTTCGAAATGCTCACCAGAAGAGATAACGTCTTCGGGTGCATATTCAGGATCATAAGCGACAAAGGTCACAACATCGACCTTATGTACACTGCCGACCGCGATGACAATCGCTACCCCATATTGGTCTGCGACGACAAAGTCACCGCAATACCGTCAGAGATCATTTTTGACAAGTGGATACCGGTCAGCATCTCTCTCGACACAAAGACGGGCAGAATAGACCTTAAATACAACGAGATCGGAATATCCGTCAGTGACGAGGGAACTGCGAACGCATCAGGATTCCGCATCAGTTTCGGCTCATGCCAGTTTGCCGGATACGTTCTTGAAGACGTGGCATCCATAAGCCTCAGGGAAATCAGCATACACAGAGGCAACAAACTTCTCAGACACTGGACAATGTCCCTGCACGACGATGATCAGTGCCTCGACGAGGTCAAGAAGTCTCCGGCCCTGGTCAAGAACCCGTCTTGGATAATCGACAAATATGTCATCTGGAACCGGATACTCTCGTTGGACTATGAAGAAGGACCATCCTTCGCCATTGACGGGAACGACAACGTGATCGTCACCTCTGACGGAACCTGGACAGAAACACACGACCTGGCATCCGGCACGGTAAAGAAAGTCGAAGGGATATCAGGAATCTGCCCCATCAACGCGCCTAGCCAGCTGATGTATGTAAACGGCGAACTGTTTGCCTACAACGTCGACATGCCGTCGTTCGCCAGGTACGAAGAGAAACGCAACAGATGGACTGACGGTGACAATTCAGTGCCGGAAAGTTCGTTTTGGAACAAGACTTCATCGTGGTGGGAGGCTGACAGCGCGCTGGTCAGCTTCGGAGGATACGGGTTCTATCACTACAACAACAACCTTCTCATACAGCACCCCTATGGCAACAAGCCGGACATAAGGCTGGCAATCAACGAGATTCATCCAAGGTTCAGCTGCGCCTCCACAATCGTAGACGACACTCTGTACATCTTTGGCGGACGCGGGAATGTCTCCGGAAAGCAGGAACTGTCACCCAGAGACTACTACGACTTCTACGCCATCGACCTGAAAACTTATGACGTCAGCAAATTATGGGAGTTCGAGCAGAGCCAGGAAAAGGACTTCATGCCGGCAGGAAACATGGTATATGACAGCGAGCGCAAACGCTTCTACGTGTTCACCAATCTTGATCAGGGCTGTCTTATCAGCATCTCGAAGGATGAGCCCGGCTACGAGCTGATGTCCCTCCCCTGTGGAGTGTTTCACGCGTCGCAATACAAGGACAGGACACTCTGGAGAAGCGCTGACGGAAGCAAGCTCTATGGCCTGATCATAATGTCACAGATAGATGGCAAGTCCACTCTGGACGTCATGGAGATGAACTATCCTCCCATCAACGTCGAAAGCCTTCGCCAGAGCATAGCCGAAGAGACGCTGCCGACGGAAGCAGGTGGACGCCCTCTGCTGTTCATCGTGGCAGTCTGCGTTCTGCTTGCCGCAATCGTCGGATTCCTGCTGGGCAGCAAGGCCAGGAAGAAGAAAGATCACGCCTCCCCCATCCTGTCATCAGGCGATGAGAAGGATAAGTACTACAACTTCGACAAAGGCAGTATATGCTTCTTCGGAGGCTTCTGTGTCAAGGACAAGGACGGGCAGGACATCACATCCAAGTTCACGCCTACGCTCAAGGCCCTCGCCACCCTTCTCATCCTCTATTCTGCAAAGGAGCCCAGCGGCATAATCAGCAACAAGCTGAACAGAATCCTCTGGCCCTACAAGCCGGAAGACACGGCAAACAACAACAGGAACGTTTATATCAGCAAGCTCCGCCCGATACTTGAAGAGATCGGCGACATAAAGATCGCCTGCCAGAACCGTTTCTGGACAATGCAGTTCGGCGACGGTGTCATCTGCGACTATCTTGAGGTCCAGAGGCTGCTGAAGGAAGAATCAAGTGAGGAGAACATCGACCACATGCTCGAACTCCTGCTCAGAGGCATGATGCTCCCGAACATGGAGCAGGACTGGGTGGACGAGTTCAAGAGCGACTTCTCGAATACGACAATCGACTTCCTGTCCCGTCAGCTGTCACGTGAAGACCTTTCAAAGGATGTTCTCATCAGCGCCTGCGACACCATCTTCCAGCACGACTTCCTCAACGAGGACGCCCTCTGTGCCAAGTGCAGGACCCTTTACAAGCAAGGCAAGGCAGGCTTGGCAAAGAGTGCCTACGACAGCTTCTGCAAAGACTACAAGGAGTCTATAGGAATAGATTTCGCGACTCCATTCAAGAAGATAATCTCATAAAAAAGGCGCCTCGGTCGAGGCGCCTTTTCAATTATTTACCCAAAGTCTGTACGACTTCACGTATCGTTCCGTCCGGCTCGAAGAACAGCTTGTCAACGCAGATAGAGCGGAGACAGCCGTTATGCGAGATTGAGCAGTTGTGGTAGAAGAGATACCACTGTCCCTTGTACTTCACGATTGAACCGTGGCTTGTGTCACAGTCTGTAGGCTTCAGGATGATGCCTTTGTACTCCCAAGGTCCAAGAGGATTGTCTGACCACGCATATCTGAGCTGGTTGCGGCCACCGAGGCCGGGCTCCTGATGGTTGTCTGCGTACATCAGGTAATACTTGCCGTTGTTCTTGAAGATCCAGGGACCCTCATGATAGTCCTTGAGGCCCTGCATGGGCTTGACCTCGCCATCGATCTCCATCATGTTGTCCTTGAGCTTGACACCGATGATACGGCCGCCACCTCCATAATAGAAGTAGGGAGTGCCGTCGTCGTCGATGAAGACGCAGGGATCGATCATTGAGAAGGGATCGCCGAGTCCTTCAAGATAGCCCTGGCACTGGAAACCTGATGCAGGGTTCTTGCTGGTGGCTATGCCCACCTTCCAGGTGTTGTTCCAGTCAGTTCCTGTAGGATGAGGGAAGTAGAAATAGTAGGTCCCGTCCTTGAATGCACAGTCAGGAGCCCACATGAAGCCACCTTCCTCGCGTCCCCAGGGAACGTCCTTTGAATGAAGGATCTCACCGTGGTCTGTCCAGTTCACCATGTCGGTGGTGGAGAACACGTGGTATCCATCCATAAGGTCGCAGCCTCTGGGAGGATTGTTATCATGGGAGGGATAGACATACAGTCTGCCGTCAGCCCATACGTGAGCGGAAGGGTCTGCGAGGAAGAGGTCGGTGATGAAAGGGTTTCCAGGCATCACAAGGTCCTCGACGGGCTCCTCCTTCTCTTTGGACTGAGGTGAGCACGAGCAGGACACAGCACCCAGAAGCGCTACGCCTGCCATGAGATACATCAATATCTTTGTTTTACTCATGTTTGATTCTGATTATTTCCTAGTAGGAAGTGTGGATGTCAGTTCAGTTTCGCCCCTGAGCATGAGCCTTGCCTGACCTGTAAGCCAGAGATAATGGTCAGTCTTCAGATCGTCCTCAATTCCGACGAACTTGATGTTCAGCTCGCTGGCCTTCCTGCACCAGTCATTGGCGCCAAGAGTGCCGCTATAGGGAGAGGTGCTCTTCATATAGCTGCCGTTCTTATAGGTGACATAGTAATCAGGGTTGGGCGTATTGTCAGGTACATCACACTGGTTGACGCACTTGAAAATCGCCGTACCTTCATCTATCTCGTCGAACATGGCGATATAGAGCATCTTGGCACCCTTGGAGATGCAATGAGAGACCTGTTTCCAGAAGAACGAGCCCTTGTTACGAGGTCCGAAGCCGTTGTTCGGGTGCATGTTCCTGTCGGAAGAGCCCACATAGCAAAGCGGGGCGTAGCCGATCTTATTGGTGTTGCACCACGCGATATCGGACGTGACCAGCGATTTGAAGTTCTCGAAGGAAGACTCGTCATAGCGTCCAACGAACCAGGGCATGATGACATCGACAGTCTTGATGAGCTCCTTGAGGGAGTTGCCGGATTCGGTGTCATTGCGGCCTTCGCGCCAGTAGGTGGGCACACCCAGCATGATGCTGAAGCCCATCTCCTTAAGCCTGTCGACAAGCTGCTTCACGTCAGCGGTCTTGTACTCCTCCTTGCCGGCGAAGCCGACGCCCCAGAGGACGATGAGAGGCTTTCCGTTCTCGTAGAGGTAGTACTTCTGGCCGGCATTCCTGTCGAACAGATGATAGGTGTCGACTATCTCCTGGGTATCAGCGATGACGGCGTCTACAGTATTCCTGCTCTTCGGCTCGAAGCCGCCGAGGTCATACATGACGCAGATTGCCCTCTGATACTCGTTGGAGGCCTTCATTGCCGAAGCGAGCACCTTGTTGAAATGGTCCTTGCCATCGGGGTTGTTCACCACCTCACCCACGAAACGCTGCATGAACACGCCGTCGATACCGTATTCCTTCATCCATTTGAAATGGAGTTTCACAGTAGACTCGTCATATGAACTGAAGACATATGCGGGCGATCCGTCAGGATGGACGAATTCGGTCTTGTATGTCTTCTCATACTCGCTTACGTCGGGCCAGAAATCGATACTGTTCTGAAGTACACCGGGTTTGAACACTTCGCTCTCACGGTAATGGTACCACTGGGTGTTGGAATGGGTGGCATGGCTGCATCCGTCTCCTGGTGCGCCGAACCAGCCCTGGTAGCCGGCCATGACGAGGCCCTCGTATGAATCATACATGGCTCCGTCCTGGTGAGGCTCGAATCCGAGGTCGTTGTACTTCTTCTCAGGTTCCGGCTTGGGGACAGGTTCCGGAATGACTTCAGGCTCGTTGCATGAAACAACGAGCCCTAATGTCATTACAGTTGCTGCTATTATACAGATTCTTCTCATATATTACGGAACCTGTATCTTCACAACTTCTGAGTAGTTCCAGTTCTTATAGGTATTGTTTACCTGAACACCCATGCGGCACCAGTAGGTATAACCGGACTTCACAGTCATGGTGATGCTGTAAGTATCGGTTCCCTCACCGTTCTCATCACCGATCTTGTTCCACAGCTTACGGATGTTGACCCTGTAGGAGTCTGTGTAGTAGTAGTCGATGTGATTGCCCGCACCGCAATGCTCGTTAAGGCTGAGGAAAGGACGGATCTCGACAACCTGAGGGAGATTCTCGACAACGGGAGCCTGGAGGCGGCAGGAGAGCGTAAGCTCGTTGCCGTTGAGTTCCTGAGCGAAGTCTACCACATGGAGGTAAGGAGTCACCTCGAAGTTCTGGACTGTACCCTTGCTGCCAATAGGAACATTGAACGTAGTGTCACAGGGCCAGTATGCGCCGTCGACGGGAAGCATGTCGTATGTACCAGCGAAGAGCTTGGAATTGTTGTAGCTTCCGTCAGCCTTGACTGCAAGGTCCTGATATGTAGGATTTGCGCTGTAGCTTCTCTCCCAGATGCGGATATGGGTATCGCCCTGGTCGAACAGCATAGGCTTTCCTGTAGTCTTGTCGATGATTGTACCTGAAACCTTTGCACCAGGAGCATCAAAGTTATCGATCTTCATGCAGGAAGCTGAAGCGAATACAGCGGCCAAAGTAAGGATAGTATATATTGCCTTTTTCATATATGCACTGTTTTCTATCTACTAATAACCATCGTTCCTTCTAAGGTTGGGATTCTTGTTGATCTCACCGCCAGGAATCTGCTCGTAGTAGTAGTTCTTCTCGTAGGTAAGTTCACGACCCATAGGGTTGGCCTCGTTCAGATAGATGTACTTGCCCTCGTCAACTACGTAGTAGCCGAACAGAGTATGGAACATCTTGTTCTGGAAGAGATCGTGAGCGATTCTCCAACGACGGTAGTCCCAGTCAGTCTGATTCTCGATGCAGAGCTCGCGCTGACGCTCCTGACGAATATAGTAAAGATTTTCGTCAAGTTCAAAGCCATAGAGCTCAGAGCCAACGTCTGCGGGAGAAGCCACCATCTCATGACGGTGAGCGCCTGCTCTGTCGCGGAGTTCGTTGACGTGCTCGAATGCCTCAGCCTTGAGAGCATCATTGTTGGTCTCGAGACCAAGCTCGTAAGCGGCCTCTGCCCAGTCGCAGAGAATCTCACCATAGCGGAATACCTTGTAAGGATGCCAGCTCTGGTTGAGGTTGCGGGTTGAAGGCTCAGCTGTGTAGTCGACATACTTCCTGACGAAGGTACCCATGTAGGTGTAACCCTCGTCACCGGTACCGGTAGCATAGCCGTGAGCACCGTTCACCTTGTACTCCTTGCCGTCGAGAACTGTAGTCTCACCAGGCTTGGCGCCGCGGATACGATACTGCTGGGTATATTCAGTCTCGACGTTTGTCTCAGGGCAGCCGTCAGCGGCTGTGCCGGGATAAGACTTGTAGAGACCGGCCTGGATGTCGAGGACTGTGCCAGAGAGCTGCTCGGTCATGCCTGAGAAGAAGAAGTTCGCGCGGCAGCGAGGCTCCATTGCACCGTTTGCCCAGATGTCTGTGAGGCTGTCGAAACGAATAGGATAGCCTTCCTCATCGGTGACTGCAGGCATTTCATAGAGGCTGATGAGCTCCCATGTAGGCATGATGGCTGCGCCGACGCCCTGTGCCATGTTGGTTCCCTTGGGGAGGACCATGTCGTCGTATGAGTGATAAAGCTGTGTGAAGTGAGGAGCGACTGTTCCGGGAAGACCGTAGTGCTTGGTGAAGATATCCTCCTCACCAGGGAGTTCCTTGATGAACACCTCGGTATAGGCGATCTCCTTGTCTGATCCGGTATGGAGCTTGAAGCCGGCAGCGCTGATGAACTTGCAGGCATCGTATGCATACTGGAAGAATTCCTTAGCACAGGTGCTGTCCATTCCCATGAGGCCATCATCGACTGCGGGGCCGACGATTCCTACATAGCTGTTGTACTTGGCAACAGATGCAGCATAGAGCATGGTCTTCGCCATGAGGGCGGCTGCTGAATAAGCATTGCCTCTCTGGGTGTTGGCCTTGTCCTTTGAACCGTTCTCCATGGCGAACTTAAGATCGTCGTAGATGAACTTCCAGCAGTCATACTCGGTGTTGCGAGGCAACTGGAGCTCTGACATCTCAGCGGTAGGATCCTGTACTTCAGTGATGATGGGAACGCCACCATAGCGCTTTACAAGACCGAAATAGTAGAATGCCCTGATGAAGCGTCCTTCTGCAAGAAGCTCATTGTAGCGCTGCTCGGTGAAGTACTCAGCATAGTCGGGCAGGCTGTTGATGAAGACGTTGACGTCGCGGATCTTGTTGTAAGGCCAGTAGCCCCATGAACCTGAAAGGTTGCCATGGCGGCCTGAGGTCTCACCGCAGCTTGTAGAACCATAGCTCTTCAATGCCTCCCACCAGTTGTTGCGGGCGCCGTTGGAGTTGGAAGTACCATAGCCGATAGGGCCATCGTTTGATGCCTTGTAGAGGAAGT
>JAKSKK010000026.1 GCA_024401745.1 Bacteroidales bacterium | reverse complement strand
TGTGTTCAGTCGACCTGTACTAATCGCCCGAAATCTTTCCGTAGGCTGATTCTTTATCCTTGGATCTCTCTCAAGTAAAATACTGCGGTGGTTATAGCGGTGAGGATCCACCTCTTCCCATACCGAACAGAGAAGTTAAGCTCACTAGCGCCGATGGTACTGCTACACCAAGTGGGAGAGTAGGCAGCTGCCGCTTTTCGAAAGGCTCGAATGCGATTGCATCCGAGCCTTTCTTGTTTTCTCGCCTGGCGGCTCGAAAACCGCGGCAGCAAGCTGCCTACGGCTTTTGATGGGGGCTCTGCCCCCATAACGGCTGCGCCGTTGACGCCTTTTGATGGGGGCTCTGCCCCCATAACGTCCCCCGGCGCCCCATGGGCGCTGTCCTGCAGGCGAGCGTCCTACGAGTGCGGGTGAATAGGTGCAAGCATTATGGCGTCAGGAGAGTGCGGCGTAACAATGGCGGATGCGGTCCCTGCCGGGACCCGTGTCCACCCTCGGACGCGTTAGAGGGGGGACCGCAAGCGAAGCGCAGCGGTGGGATGAGCGCGAAGCGCGAAGGTCTCCGGCGGGGACTGTCATCCCGCCAGGACGCACTGCTCCTGACGCGATATGAATAACGGTCTTTCAATTAGCGCAAACTACTTCGCGGTAATGTGAAAGCAGTGTTCGTGCTTTTCGTATTTGACAAGGATACGGCCAGCCTTCTTCTGGTCGCGAAGAACCTCCGCAAGGACCTTAGTCAGCTCGTAAGGCTGCATGAACTCATCGGTCTCTACCTCGCGGAAATAACGGGTGTAAGTGATGTCGAAGGTTGTTCCGTAACAATGGGCAGAATTGTCGGAGGCATTGGGATTGCCGCTTCTGCGCAGCCTATCAAGGTCGGCCTGCGTGCGCAGTACAGAACTTACAACCAGTTTATATTCAGGGAATTGCTTCCTCTTCAGTGAATCGTTGAACGCCTTGCCTATCGCGTTAAGCTCAGCTGCTGCAGTCTTGGTGAGATAAGGCACAGAATAGCGCAGATTATCCACGATGTAGTATTCGTTTTCAGCAACCAGAGACAGCTTGTCCTTTACGACGGCATCCCTGTCCTTGGGAATGCTCTTCAGGCCTACTGCCTTCGCAAGTTCCACGTGTGCGTCGTTTATGTCGTCGAATGCCTTGGGATAGGAAATCTTGTTCGTATAGTATATGATCTCCTTCTGCTGCGGCTCTTCATACACTTCTGAAGAATCACTCTGCTCTGCGGCCTCCTCTGCCTGAGCCATGTCCTGAACCTGCACTGGTACTGGAATCCTCACTTCTTCGACAGGCTCCTGCTTCTCAGCCTTCTGAGCCTTCTTCACTGCGTGATGACTGCCGCTGCAGCTTCCCACAAGAAATCCGAACAGGAAACCCACAAGAAGGGGGGTAGCCAATATGATGAGACCTTTTGTCGCTTTTTCCATAATTGCAAAGTTACTTCCTTTCTTCAACAGAAACAACTGTCAGCGTCTCTGCATCAACCTTGAATCGTATGTCCATATCTTTGAACAGAAGGCCATAGATCCGCTCAGGGTCGTCGTGATACTGCGGCCTTGGGTCCTGTGCCAGAATGCTCCTCAGGGCCGCAGTATCGGCCTCGCTGAACAGGGCCGCGATGTTATCCGGCATGACCACCTCCAGCGGCTCCCAGCTTCTTGAGTCCACGAAGCCGCTGCGCACTCCGGGATGGCTGTCGGCATATTCGATGTATGGCTTTACGTCATATATGGGGGTGCCGTCTGCCAGGTCTGCTCCCAGCACATGCACCTCGCCCTTGGCGAAATCTATCTGAGATATTCTGACTGAACTGAGCCCCAGCCCGTTTGGCCTGAAAGGGGAGCGGCTTGCGAATACGCCTATCCTTTCGTTCCCGCCAAGCCTGGGAGGCCTTACGGTCGCCTTGAACTCCTGGCTCTGGGCATTCATGCTGAAGCCCCATATCAGCCAAAGATAATCGAAGCCCTCGAGGCCCCGCAGTGCGTCGGGGCTGTCGAAGGGCTCGATGAATGATATTGTTCCCTGCAGTTCAGGGGCCAGTCCCGCCTGGCGCGGGATGCCGAACTTGCCGGATATCGGTGACCGGAATATCGCTACTGGCTCAATTTTCATTTTCGGGGAATGCGATGCTGAACTCTTCAGTCGTGTCTACCTGTATGTTGGCAGGAACATAGTCCCTGGCCAGGGAGTCCATCAAGTTCTGGTATGTCTCGCGCAGCGCGCCGAATTCCTCCATGTACTGCTTCTCGAGCGGTTCCGTGGCAGGAGAATTGAGCGACAGTGGATCGAGAGGCTTGCCGTTGAGCCAGATTCTGAAATCCAGATGAGGGCCGGTGGCAGTTCCGGTTGCTCCTACATAGCCAATGACGTCGCCCTGGCTTACGCGCGAGCCCGTCTTGAGGCCCTTTGCGAACCTCGACAAGTGCATGTAGCAGCTCTCATATCCCTGGGCGTGCTTGATTCTGATGCGATTTCCGCCGCCGGACCCGTCCCAGCCTATCTTGGTTATCACACCGTCTCCAATGGCCTGGATGGGTGTTCCTGTGGGCGCCGCGTAGTCAACTGCGGTATGAGCCTTGACCTTGCCTGTCACAGGGTGCCTGCGGTGGTATGAGAAGCGGCTGCTGATGCGGCTGTACTTGAGGGGAGCCTTGAGGAACATCTTCTTCAGGCTCTCACCGTCCTTGCCCCAGTAGCCGGCCCTTTTCTCGCCGGGCTTGTGGTAGCGGACGGCAGCCATCTCCTTGCCGCCTCCGTTGAACACGCTGTAGAATACGGAGTCGATGCCTATTACCTCACCTTCGCACACGGTCTGGTCGTAGATGAAACGGAACCTGTCGCCTTTCTGCAGTGAGAAGAAATTGATGCTCCACTGATAGATGTCGTCGAGGTTCATTATGAGGGCGGGGGATGCCCCTGCGGCCTTCATGTCGTTCCAGAGCGAGCTGGTGATTGTCACGTCGGCATATTTGCGCTCGTGCGTCACAGGTTTGTCGACGTTCCAGATCGCGAGTGAGTCGGTGCACTGGAATACAGTCGAGCGTATGCGGTTCTGGGTATATACTACGTACTGCAGGGTGCGCAGGGTGTCTGGCGTATAGTAAGCAATCACACGGTTGCCTGCTATGAGCCTTCGTACGTCGAAAGTCTCTCCGCAGAGGTTGGCCAGGGTGTAGGCGTCCTGAGCAGAGAGTCCGAGCCGGTTGAACAAGCCTGTGAAACTGTCTCCGTTCCTGACCTGTGTGGTGTCTGCTTTGTAATGTGATGTGTAGAAGCCTTCCAACGGGAGAGGCTCCGGTTCGGGTTCTGGCGCGTTCTCTGCCTTCCTGCCCTTTCCGGTGCAGGAGGCTATTGCCAACATCATCAGCAGGATTGGGAACAGCCTCTTCATTACTTTATGAGGCTTCCGAGAATTGAACGTGTAAGGGTGCGGAGGGCCGTCGAGGTAGCATTGGTGATAGCCTTGCCGGCAATGTCCTTTCCGGTAGTCTTGGTCTTGGTCTTCTTGCCGGTGACTGCGTTGCTGGCCGCCGTTCCGAGGCTGCGGCTGACTGAAGTCACAGCTGCGCCCACTGCTGCGGTGACAACTGCCTTTCCAATGCTCTTCTTGGCCTTGCCTGAAGTTTTCTTCTCAGCCTTTTCCTCTGTCTTCTCGGCACTCTTCTTCGAGCTCTTCTTGACGGGAACTTCCTCTTCTTCGACTTCCTCAATTTCTTCTTCTGCCTGAGCCTGCTCGGCGAGAAGGATCTCGTATGCGCTCTCACGGTCGATCATGGTGTCGTACTTGCCGCCAAGGCCTGACCATTCGAGTATCTCCTTGCGCTGAGCCTCTTCGATGGCGCCTATCTGACTGAGAGGGAAGAGAATCTTCGCACGCTCCACGACTGAAGGTGCGCCCTTCTCGTCGAGGAAGGATACGAGAGCCTCGCCGGTCTCGAGTTCCATGATGGCCTCGTCGGTCTTGAAAGCCGGATTGGCGCGGAATGTCTCGGCTGCCGTGCGCACTGCCTTCTGGTCCTTCGGAGTGTATGCGCGGAGCGCGTGCTGCACGCGGTTGCCGAGCTGCCCGAGTATGCTCTCGGGGATGTCGGTAGGACTCTGGGTGATGAAATATACGCCCACGCCCTTGCTTCGGATCAGGCGGATGACCTGCTCGATCTTCTCTACTAGAGCCTTGGGAGTGTCGGTGAAGAGGGTGTGTGCCTCATCGAAGAAGAACACAAGCTTGGGAAGGTCCTGGTCACCTACCTCGGGAAGCTGTGCGTAGATGTCTGACAGCAGCCAGAGCAGGAAGGTGGAGTAGAGCTTCGGGTTGAGCATCAGCTTGTCTGCTGCCAGCACGCTCATGACGCCCTTTCCGCCGCGGGTGCGGAAGAGGTCTTTGATGTCGAATGCAGGCTCGCCGAAGAACTGGTTTGCTCCCTGGGTCTCGAGCGAGAGCAGTGCGCGCTGGATGGCGCCTACTGAAGCCGAGCTGACGTTTCCGTAGGTGTTCGTGTATTCCGCTGAGTGCTCAGATACATAGCCGAGCATCGAGCGGAGATCCTTGAGGTCGAGGATCAGCAGACCGCGGTCGTCGGCTACCTTGAACACTATGTCAAGCACGCCTGACTGGGTGTCGTTAAGGCCGAGAAGACGGCTCAGGAGGGTAGGGCCCATGTTGGACACTGTGGTGCGCATGGGATGGCCCTGCTCGCCGTACACGTCGAAGAACTGGGTGGGGCAGCCGTCGAACTGAGGGTTCTCGATGCCGAATTCGGGGCAGCGCTTCTCGATGAAGCCGCTCATCCTGCCCTTCTGGCTGATGCCGCTGAGGTCGCCCTTCATATCGGCCATGAAGCAGGGCACGCCTGCCTGGCTGAAGCTTTCTGCAATCACCTGGAGGGTGACGGTCTTACCTGTTCCTGTGGCACCGGCGATGAGTCCGTGGCGGTTCGCCATCTTGCCTACTATGCTGAGAGGACCGTTCTCGCAATGCGCGATGTAAAGTCCGTGTTCTGAATCGTACATGTTCTGTTATATGTTTGAATTGTTTGTCTGTCTGATTATTTCAATTTGACCCAGAAGGGAGCTACGGGCAGGCCCTCGGCGTTCTTGAGGTTGCCGGGAACGAAGTCGCCCCAGCCATAGCGTACCTGAGTAGGGTTCTCGACATTGCTGATGACTATCATGTTGCCTCCGAAGCAGAATACGTTGGTGACGGGCTGCCATGCTCCGTCCTCGCCGGCTACTTCAAGACCTGTGATGCCTTCGCTGCGGTTCAGTCCGTTCTGACAGTTGGTGAGGGCCACTGACAGGCCGTTGCCGAAGCCGCCGAAACCTCCGAAATTGCCGAAGCCCTTGGGCGCTTCGGGACGTGAGACTCCCGTTGCCTCAGGTGAATCGCATGCCAGACGCTCGAAGCCATAGTTGCGGTGGAGTGCCATGTATGCGAGCCTTTCGCCGACGGGGCGTTTCTGGCTGGGATGGATGTTGTGCTTCTCGTAGTCGTAGCAGAGGTCGTTGGTGACTATGCATCCGCAGTTGGGAATAACCTTTGCGGCATCGTGCTGAGCCTGGCGCAGGAGAGCTGCCTTGCCTTCCTGACCGCCAGTGTACATGTAGGGTGCAATCTCGCACATGTAGAAGGGCATCGAATTGTCGGAGTCGCCCCAATCCTTGCGCCACTGCTTTACGAGCAGGTCCATACGCTCGACGAACTGCTCGTCTCTGCCGACGTTGGTGCATCCCTGATACCAGATGAATCCCTTTGCGGTATAGCCCTGGACGGGAACCTGCATGCCGTTGTACATGCGGAAAGGACATGACCACTCTGATTCCTTTGCCATTCTCTCTTCGCTGAGGTCTTCGCCAAGCTCGAGCAGGAGTTCCTTCGGCATCCAGCTTTCGACTGAAGCGCCGCCTCGGGGGAGTGAAAGTATGCCGATGGGAACGTCGAGGCTGGCGTTCATCTGGCGGGCGAAGAAGAATGCTGTGGCGCTCATCTCCGATACTGTTGCAGGACCTGCCTTCTCCCAGCCGCGGGTGGAGTGCACGTCGTGTATGGGCTCGTCAGGCTGATAGATGTCGATGGTGCACATACGCACCTTGTCGGGCATTGCAGCAGCGGCGATCACCTCCTGGGCGCCTTCTGTAGGGCATCCTGTGAAGCCCCTGATGGGCATTTCCATGTTTGACTGGCCGGATGCCACCCATACCTCTCCGATGAGGACGTCGTTGATTGTCATTGTGCCGCCATCGCCCTTGATCTTGATCGTATAGTTGGTGTAGGATGCAGCGGGAGTCTTGATGTATGCCTTCCAGACGCCTTCAGAGTCTGTGGTCACCTTGTAGGCCTTCTTGTCCCATGAAGGTGTGACTGTTACCTGGGCGCCGGCTGTGGCGTGGCCCCATACGACTGCATTTGTGTTCTGCTGCAGGACCATTCCGTCTGAGCAGGGCTGCTTGATGTCAAGTTTCGCGAAAGCGCATACGGTCAGTGAGAGACCGAGAACAATGGCTATTAACTTCTTCATTATCTTACTGTTATGTTTTGTTTTACAATTCCGAGCTCTTCTGAGCTTATTGTCAGTGTAGCTGTGCCCTTCTCACCGCGCAGTGAGCGTACGACTGCCAGGGCCTTGCCGGCGAACAATGCCTTGGTGTCGCCCTTGAGACACAGATGGTCAGTAGGGTCTCCGTTGTCGACACCCACCAGCTCACCATTGCCTTCGACCTTGAATTTCAATAGGTTGGTAGCTGTGGGAACCTCGCGGCCGTTCTCGTCCACGGCAGTGATGGTGACATAGCTGAGGTCGTATCCGTCAGCGCTGATCTCGCTGCGGTCGGGGGTCGCCTTGAGGGCTACAGGGGCTCCTGTGGTGGCACGGGAGTCGCGGGCGACTTCCTCGCCGTCCTTGTATGAGACAGCCTCGATCGTGCCAGGCTCCCAATCTATGCCGAGCCACTGGGCGCGAAGCTGTTCGCCTTCCTTGTGCGAGCGTCCGAGGGACTTGCCGTTCAGGAAGAGCTCCACTTCGTCGGCACCGCTGTAGTAGCACCATACATCCACTTTGTCGCCCTCGTTCCAGTTCCAGTGGGGGAAGAGGTGCATCACGGTCACGTCAGGGTTCCATTCGCTCTGGTACATGTAGTAGATGTCCTTGGGGAAGCCCGCGAGGTCCACGATGCCGAAGTATGAACTGCGTGAAGGCCAGCTGTAGGGAGTGGGCTCTCCGAGATAGTCGAATCCCGTCCATACAAAGGTCCCGCCCATCCAGTCGCGGTCGCGTATCTCGACCCAGGCATGCTCGTGTAGGTCAGCCCAGGGAGCGCAGAGCGCATCGTATGCCGTGCACTGGTGATGCTCTGTGTGGTAGGGGAGGTCCCATCTTGCGGGCTGGCGCTGGATATCGGTCGATGGTTGGGGATAGAAGCCGCGGCTGTTGAGGGAAGATGCGGTCTCTGAGCCGAACATGGGGATGCCTGGATACCAGTCGCGCATCTTGTCATAGTCCCATGTATGGTAGTTGAACCCGTATACGTCCAGGGCGCCGCTGCGCAGCAGGTTGTTGAACGGCTGTGTCTCGTTGCAGCCTGAAGTAACGGGACGGGTCGGATCCATCTCGTTCACTATTGCAGCAAGGTGTTTTGCAAGAACGATGTTGGGGTTGTCGTCTCCTGCCTTGTACTGCGGCAGCGACGACATGAAGTTCATCAGAAGATTGGCTTCCTCTGCGCTCAGGTTGTCGATGTTGTCCTCATCGGAGTTCCACTGCTCAAGGATTTCGTTGCCGATGCTCCACATGAATATGCAGGGATGGTTGCGGTCGCGGCGGAGGAAGTCACGGAGGTCCTTCTCGTGCCACTCGTCGAAGAATCGTGAGTAGTCGAACTGAGTCTTCTTCTTGCGCCACATGTCGAATGCTTCGTCTATGACCAGGAAGCCCATGCGGTCGCAGATGTCGAGAAGCTCGGGAGCGGGAGGGTTGTGCGATGTGCGTATCGCGTTGCAGCCCATGTCCTTGAGTATGCCGAGTTCGCGCTCGAGGGCGCGCCTGTGCACTGCCGTGCCAAGGCATCCCATGTCGTGGTGCAGACAGACTCCCAGGAGCTTCACGTTTTTACCGTTAAGGAAGAAGCCCTTGTCGGGGTCCCACTCGCAGCTGCGTATACCGAAGGTCTGTGAATATCTGTCCAGGGTCTTCCTGCCACGGCGTATGATGGCCTCGACGGTGTAGAGATATGGATGTTCGGGGCTCCAGAGCTCGGGATCCATGAATGCGATGGCGGTTGACCAGGGGTCGGAGTCGGAACCTTCGCTGAAGCGGACGCGCTTGCCGTCAGCATCTTTTACCATGTAGAACACGCGGTCGCCTTCCTGCAGGCCTGCGATGTCGGATTCTATGAACATGGTCACCATGTCGTCCTTGATGCGGCTCGTGATGTACAGTCCGTTGTATTCGAAGTGGGTGTCGGCCGTGGTGACGAGGCGCACGTTCCTGTAGATGCCGCATCCGGCGTACCAGCGTGAGTTGGGCTGGTCGGCATTGTCGCAGCGCACGGCTATGACGTTGTCCTTGCCTTCGGGATTCAGCAGGCTGGTGATGTCATACGAGAAGCTCGAATAGCCGTAGGGCCTGGTGCCTGCGGCAGTGCCGTTCACGAATACGGTGCTGTTCATGAAGACGCCGTCGAACTCCACGAACACCTTCTGGCCACCCTTCGGGGTGGTGAAGTGCTTGCGGTACCAGCCTATGCCGCCGGGCAGGGCGCCTCCGCCGGGGGTCGAGGGGTTGCTCTCGCTGAACTCTCCCTCAATTGACCAATCGTGAGGCAGATGCAGCTCGCGCCAGCCTGAGTCGTCATAGTCAGGGGCTGACATTTCGGGAGCGTCACCGAGGCTGAAGCGCCAGTCGAAGTTGAAATCTTGGACGTTGCGGGGCGCTTTGCTGGTGCATGATGCACACAGGACAAGCAGTATCAGGATCAGGTTCTTTTTCATATTTTCAAATCTACTAAATATTATTGATTTTTCACGAAGTGATGTCAAAATTGAACGCGATATTCGGCGCAGATTTTTCAATCAGTTATTTTTTGTGCAAGTTTTGGTATCGTGGAGCAAAGTCCATACAGTCGGAAATGACTATTTTTGCGATATAGGTGAAATCTGATGAAGAAGATTCTACAGACATTGCTTGTTCTCTGCATGTTTTCATGGCAGGCCTCGGCCCAGCAGTCCTTCGATGTGACCGGCTGGAACTTCGGCAGGATCCAGGAAGCAGACGGGGTGGTGAGCCATGTCTTCACCTTCATCAACAGCGGCGACAGGCCCGTCCGTCTCACCGGTTCCGTGCCCAGCTGCAACTGCATCATGGCTCAGCTGCCCGACGCGCCCGTAGCCCCAGGCAAGACCGCCGACGTCGTGGTGTTCTTCGCGCCTTCCGGTTCCGTGGGCCCGACCCACAGGACCATCGAGATACTTGGCCCCAGGGGAATGAGCCTGGGGACCCTTAGCACCGACGCCGACGTCATCCCTGCCGACAGGAGCATCGAGGAGCGCTATCCCATCGTGCTGGGGCCGTGCCTGTACGCCAGCATGAACACGGTGCCGTTCGGCTACATGGCTCCCGGCGAGAAGGCGTCCAAGGTCATCTACCTGGCCAATTCGTCCAGTGAGTGGATGTACCTTGAGACCGGCCATGCTGGTTCCGGTCTGGTGAAGGCCCAGTTCCCTGAAGCCATAGGCCCGGGCAAGGAGATAGCCGTGATGCTTACGTACACCATGCCCTCCGAGGGGAACTTCTTCACGTGCCACGACACTTTGTCAGTCGGCATCGAGGGCTCCAAGGCTGCAGGCAGGATATGTACTTCCGCCATCTGCCTGACGAAGGGCGCCGACGGGCCGTCAGCTCCCCGTATGAGGGTGTTCCCGAATACAGGAGAACTGAAGTCAAGGCTGTTCGGAAGAGCCCTGCATGGCGTCGTGGAGATTACCAATGACGGAAAGACTGACCTCGTGATAAACGGAGTGGAAGCGCCGGCAGGAGTGAAGTTCAGCCTCGGGCCCGGTTCGTCCGTTGCCCCCGGAAAGACGGTCAAGGCAGTGGCCGAAGTCCCTGAGGGGAGCGCATCCGTGACTGTCAGGATATTCGTCAATGACCCTAAAAGACCATATAAAGATATTATATTCAAGCGTTTATGAAAACCTATAGATTCCTCGTGGCAGCCGCTGTCATCGTTCTGGCAGGCTGCTCGGCAAAGACTCAGTATGAGTATCCTTTCCAGGACCCTTCTCTCTCCGTAGACGAGAGGGTCGAGAACCTTATCTCCCTCCTCACACCCGAGGAGAAGGTCGGCCTGATGATGAACAAGTCAGTCTCCGTCGACAGGCTTGGCATTCCTTCCTACAACTGGTGGAGCGAGGCGTGCCATGGCGTCCGTCAGGACGGCTACACCGTCTATCCCCAGCCCATCGGTATGGCAGCCGCATTCGACCCCCAGCTGATGTATGACGTGTTCTCGACCGTATCTGACGAGGCCCGCGCCAACTGGAACCGCTCGGACCACGACATCTTCGAGGTGCCCATGGGAACCGTGTACTATCCCGGCAATCCCGAGCTGACCTTCTGGTGCCCCAACGTCAACATCTTCCGCGACCCTAGATGGGGCCGTGGCCAGGAGACATGCGGCGAGGACCCGTATCTGACCGGTGTCCTCGGACTCCAGACCGTGCTCGGCATGCAGGGCAACGACGACAAGTACTTCAAGACCCACGCATGTGCCAAGCACTACGCCGTGCACAGCGGACCCGAGCCTCTGAGGCACACCTACAACGCATCAGTATCGATGCGTGACCTCTGGGAAACCTACCTCCCTGCATTCAAGAAGCTCGTCATCGACGGCGACGTGCAGGAAGTGATGTGCGCATACAACCGCTACGAAGGCGTTCCCTGCTGCGCAAGCGACAGGCTCCTCACCAAGATACTCCGCGAGAAGTGGGGCTATGACGCAATCATCCTCACCGACTGCGATGCCATCAACAACTTCTATACAAAGGGCCAGCACGAGACCCATCCAGATGCAGAGAGCGCTTCAGTAGACGCAATACTCAACGGCACAGACCTCGAGTGCGGCAAGGCATTCATGTCGCTCACCAAGGCTCTGGAGGACGGCCTCATCGACGAGACCGAACTCGACAAGCACCTTCGCTACACCCTCAAGGGCCGCTTCGAACTTGGAATGTTCGACCCTGCCGAGATGTCTCCCTGGAAGGATCTGGGCGAGGACGTGATCAGCAGCGAGGCAAACGACAAGCTTGCTACCCAGGCCGCAAGGGAGTCTATGGTTCTCCTCAAGAACAACGGAGTGCTTCCTCTCTCAAAGGATGTCAAGAAGCTTCTCGTAGTCGGCCCCAATGCCGACAATGTCGACCTACTCAACGGCAACTACGGTGGAACTCCCACCGACGCACACAAGCACAGCCTCCTCGAGGGCATACGCAATGCCGTTCCCGGTGCTGAGGTAGTCTACTTCAAGGGCTGCGAGCTTAACGACGAATACAACACCATCTACTATCTCGACGACATCAACGGCGGCAAGGGCATACATGCCGACTTCTTCTCCAACCGCGAACTCAAGGGCGAGCCTACGGTATCAGGAGACTACGACGATATCGATTTCAGTACCTTCGGAGCATACGGCTTTGCCGAGGGTCTTCCTACCAACAACATCTCCGTACGCCTCACCGGTACCTACGTGGCCGATTTCACCGGCCCTCTCAGCTATACCATCACATCAGACAACGGCTATGTCCTGAAGGTCAACGGCAAGGTTGTGGAGAAGGTAGACGGAGGACAGATGCCCCGCGGCTTCGGTTTCCGCAGGGCTCGCGAGTACAAGACCTTCGACGTCGAGGAAGGCAAGAATTACGACATTGTAGTGGAATACCGTCAGGGCAATGCTCCCTTCGCAATGTTCTACGCCGACTTCTGCCATAGAATATACGCCGACTTCACCGAGGCTTCTGCAGCCGCAGCTGATGCTGATGCAATCATCGTCATCGGCGGTATCTCAGCCCAGCTTGAGGGCGAGGGCGGCGACAAGGCCGACATCGAGCTTCCTTCAGTCCAGCAGCGCCTCGTTAAGGCAATGCGCGCCACAGGCAAGCCCGTCATCTTCGTCAACTGCTCAGGCTCGGCACTGGCATTTGCAAGCGTCGAGGATTCATACGACGCACTGCTCCAGGCATGGTATCCCGGCCAGGGCGGTGCAAAGGCTCTTGCCGACGTGATCTTCGGTGACTTCAACCCTTCAGGCAAACTGCCCGTCACCTTCTACGCTTCCAACAACGACCTTCCTGACTTCCTCGACTACAGCATGGAGGGCAGGACATACCGCTATTTCCACGGCACACCTCTCTATGCATTCGGTTACGGCCTCTCATACACCACATTCGAGTACGGTGAGGCCAAGGCTTCCGCTTCCTCAATGAAGAAGGACGGCAAGGTGACCCTCACCATACCTGTGAAGAACACTGGTTCCGTAGCAGGCGAGGAGATCGTGCAGGTTTACGTAAAGAGCCTCGACAATCCCGACGCACCCATCAAGGGCCTCAAGGGATTCACCAAGGTCAAGCTTGCTGCCGGCGCTTCAGCAAAGGCCAAAGTGACGCTTGACGGCGAGGCATTCGAATACTACGACGAGACCATCGACGAGCTTTCAGTACGTCCCGGCAAGTATCAGCTGCTCTATGGCTGCTCTTCACTCGACGAGGACCTCAAGGCCATCGACTTTGAAGTTAAGTAAATGACAATGAGGAAAATACTTTTGACCATTCTGGCTGGCGTCATTGCCGGCCAGATGGCTTTTGCACAGGAGCCCGATCCGAATTTCTTCATCTATCTCTGCTTCGGCCAGTCCAACATGGAGGCCGGTGCACGTCCTGCGGAGCAGGATCTCGGCTTCGACAATCCCCGCTTCAGCTTCATGGCTGCAGTCGACATGCCGTCGATGGACCGCACCAAGGGCAACTGGTACACTGCCGTACCTCCGATCTGCCGTGAAGGCAACAACATGGGCCCTGTGGACTTCTTTGGCAGAAGGATGATCGAGGTCCTTCCCGAGCAGTACAGGGTCGGAGTCATCAATGTGTCAGTCGCCGGCGCAAAGCTCGAGCTCTGGGACAAGGATGCCTGTGCCGACTACCTTGCTATGGAAGCCGCCGACCCCGGACGCGGGTGGCTGGTGAACATGGCGAAGGCATACGACATGAACCCGTATCAGCGCATCGTCGAGGTTGCCCGCATCGCGCAGAAGTCCGGAGTCATCAAGGGCATGCTCGTCCATCAGGGCGAATCCAATCCCGACGACAGCCTGTGGTGCGGCCGCCTGAAGAAGATCCATGACGACCTCTGCCATGACCTTGGACTGAATCCTGAAGAGATACCTCTCCTTGCCGGAGAACTCAAGCAGGCCGAGGAAGGGGGAGTGTGCGCAGCCTTCAACGACGTTGTGCTTTCGCATCTTCCCGAGGTCATGCCCAACGGCTATGTGATCTCCTCTCTGGGCTGCCAGAGCGTCGGTGACCAGTTCCACTTCAGCACTGAAGGAATGAGGCTCCTGGGCCGCCGCTATGCCGACAAGATGCTGGAGCTCCAGGGTTTCATGCAGGTCGAGAAGCGTACTCTGACGCTAAAGCCCTCGAAGCTGGGAATCAATATCAGCCCCACGCTCAGCGGTATCTTCTTCGAGGACATCAACCAGTCACTCGACGGAGGAATATGCGCACAGCTCATCCAGAACAACTCATTCCAGGCATACAACGTTCCGGACGCGCCTGAGAGCGAGTTCTCCTACTGCGACACAACCTTCTTCGGCTGGACAGTCCAGAGCCGCGGCGCTGCCGTCGGGCAGGCCCATGCCGTGGCCGACAAGCCTCTGGTGAAGGACCTCAGGAGATACTACGACTTCGATCCGGACGACAAATATGACGATGAGCTCCGCTATCAGCAATACAGCGTGCGTTTCGACATCGCCGACCCAGGTGACGGCTACGGCATCGCTGCCAACGGCTACGGAATTTCAGAGTTCAAATGGGGCTGGGGCCTCTCGTTCAACAACAACACCCAGACGGCGTCCATCCCTGCAGAGCAGGGAGTCTCATACGATTTCTCGCTCTACCTTCAGGGCGATTCGTATCCCGGATCGGTCAAGGTCTTCCTTGAAGACAGCGAGGGAAGCATCAATTCCGACGTGGTCACCATCAGCGGCCTGCAGAACGACTGGAAGCAGTACACCGGCCAGCTGAAGGCACAGCGTTCCGCCGACAGCCGCCTTGTCATCCTCACCGATGCGGCAGGCACTTTCTGGCTCGACTTCGTCACTCTCGTGCCGGAGGCGTCCCGCCTGTGGGAGAATGGCAAGTACGGCCCGTTCCGCAAGGACCTCATGCAGGCCCTTGCCGACCTCCATCCCAAGTTCATGCGCTTCCCGGGAGGATGCGCGTCAGAAGGTCCCAACTATTTCGGCCAGCCTTTCTGGAAGAATTCGATCGGACCGCGCGAAGAGCGCATAGGCTTCCGCAACCACTGGGGGTACTGGACATCGCAGTACATAGGCTTCTATGAGTACCTTGTAATAGCGGAGGCGCTCGGCGCAACCCCACTTCCCGTACTCAACAACGGTGTCACCTGCCAGTTCGCCGGACATCAGTACATTGCACCGCTGGAGACTCAGGAGGACCGCGACCGCTTCTACAGCATATTCGTGAAGGATGCCCTCGATTTCATCGAATTCTGCAATGGCGGTGCCGATACCGAATGGGGCGCTGTACGCGCTCAGATGGGCCATCCTGCACCATTCGACCTCAAGTACCTCGGAATAGGCAATGAGAACCAGGGCCCTGAATTCTGGGAGCGCTTCGACATCATGTACAATGCAGTCAAGGCGGCTCATCCCGAGATCATCATAGTCTCTACGGCCGGTTCGGCCGATTCCGGCAAGGAGTTCGACGACAACATGGCGCAGATCGATGCCAGGTATCCCGATACCATCGTCGACGAGCACTACTACAAGGGAGACGACTGGTTCTACGCGAACCGCGACAGGTATGCTGCCGGCAAGGTGCGCGGCAACCAAGGCAACACCTACGACAGGAAGAAGCCCACGAGAGTCTTCGTGGGCGAGTTCGCCAACAACCGCACCAACAATGCCTTCGCGTCGACCCTTGCCGAAGCCGCCTACTGGACTGGCCTCGAGCGCAACTCCGACATGGTGGTGATGGCTGCATACGCCCCTCTGTTCTGCAAGAAGGGCTTCAACAAGTGGAATTCCAACCTTATCTGGTTCGACAACCGCGGTATGTGGAGGACCTCCAACTACTACTACCAGAAGCTCTTCTCGGTAGCCGGCGACAGGGCGTTCAGGATGTCTCCTGCCATGAACGGCAAGGCTGTTGACGAGAGCATCTACACATCTCCTACCATCGACACTGAAACAGGCGAGATATTCATCAAGTTCGTCAATGCCGAGGCCGTGAACAAGCTCTTCACCATAAAGACCGGTACCGGCATGACATACGAAGCTACGATCGAGTTCATATCTTCGTTCGACACGTCGGTGAAGAATCAGGGCGACCAGAACTATTATTCGAGCCACCCAGACCATGCAGTTCCTCCTAGCTTCGGCAGGCCCGACGCCAAGGAACGTCCCGGCCTTCGCGAAATGGCAATGATGTTCGGCCGCCGCGTCAAGTATACCGAAGCCGTCGTGCCTCACACGAAGGCTCTCGGCCAGGTCAGGAAGTCGTTCGACTGCATGATACCCGAGAATTCAGTAGGCATAATCCGTCTCAAACCCATAGAAAAATAACTCAAAACTCATTATTTATGAACAGACTAACCGTAATCGCAACTGTTGCGGCTCTTTGCTGCTCAGCAGTCTCATTTGCCCAGGTAAAGGAAGATTTCGTTCCTTCACCCAACAATCAGCCCGGCAAGCAGTATCCCATGGTCAATTCCGAAAGATGTGTCCGCGTCCAGGTAAAGGCTCCCGAAGCACAGTCAGTGAAGCTTGACATCGGTGGTGTGAAATATGAACTCAATAAGGACGCAGAGGGCGTCTGGACAGGCGAGTCAGCACCCCAGGACGAGGGATTCCACTACTATCAGCTCAACATCGACGGCGCTGACGTTCCCGATCCTTCAAGCCTCTACTACTACGGTGCAAGCCGCTGGGGCAGCGGCGTCGACGTGCCCGCTCCCGACCAGGACTTCTACGCACTGAAGAACGTTCCCCAGGGAAAGGTCAGTGAAGTCTACTACTGGTCAGAGGTGAACCAGGCGATGCGCCACTGCTTCATCTACACTCCTGCAGGATATGACACCGACCTCGACAAGCGCTATCCCGTGCTCTATCTCCAGCATGGCGGCGGCGAGAACGAGTATGGCTGGCCTCAGCAGGGAAGGACTGCCCAGATCATGGACAACCTCATCGCAGAGGGCAAGGCGGTTCCCTTCATCATCGTGATGGACAACGGTACATGGACCATGCCCCGTCCTGCAGCTCCCGGTCCCCGTCCCGAAGGCCCCAGGCCTGACGGACAGCGCCACCGTGGTGGAAGGCATCAGGGCCCTCAGGGCCGTCCTCAGGGCGGATTCGGCCTTCCTGACGGCTGGGCTGACGGCTTCATGAACACCCTCGTCAAGGACATCATCCCCATGGTCGACGCCAACTACAGGACCATCGCTGACAAGGATCACCGCGCAATGGCAGGCCTCTCAATGGGCGGCATGCAGACCAAGGCGATCGCTCTTCCTCACTCAGAGATATTCGGTTCTCTCGGTATCTTCAGCGGCGGCACCATCACCGTCGAGGACGCTGACAACACTCCCGGCTTCCGCGAGAACAACAGGCTCGTGTTCATCAGCTTCGGCAGCAAGGAGCTCGAGAACCGCAATCCCGCATTCGGCGGCGACCCCAAGGTCGAGACCGACAAACTGGCAGAATCCGGCCACAACGCTCACTTCTACGTGTCACCCGGAACCGCCCATGAGTGGCAGAGCTGGAGAAGGAGCCTATACCAGTACGCACAGCTGCTTTTCAAGTGGTGATCTGACGCGACATTTTGTCACAGGTCCATATTTTGTGTAGTCGAGGATTATGATTATATTTGTAAGATTAAACTAAGTTGTACAAGATATGAATCTAGCATCAGCAATTGCGAAGATATTCGGCTCCAAGGCGGAACGCGACTACAAAGCCGTAAAGCCGATTCTTCAGAAGATACTTGCGGTATATCCCGAGATAGATGCCCTCTCTGACGACGCCATCCGCGAGCGCTCAGCTGCACTCAAGGCAAGGCTCCGTGAGGTCGAGGCTCCTTTCGAGGCACGAATTTCAGAAATAAAGGCAACTCTTGACGAGGACATTCCCATCTCTGAGAAGGAGAAGCTCGCCAGCGAGTCCGACAAGCTCATCAAGGATGAGGACGAGGCCATCGAGAAGTGTCTGAATGACATCCTTCCCGAGGCCTTCGCCATTATGAAGAGCACTGCCCGCCGCTTCAAGGAGAACGAGACCATCACCGTCACCGCCACTCAGTTCGACCGCGACCTCAGCGTCAACCATGACTTCGTCACTATCGACGGCGACAAGGCGACGTACACCAACCACTGGATAGCCGGCGGCAACGAGATAACCTGGGACATGGTCCACTACGACGTCCAGTTGGTCGGCGGTATCGCGCTGCATCAGGGCAAGATCGCGGAGATGGCCACCGGTGAGGGAAAGACCCTCGTGGCAACCCTCCCCGTGTTCCTGAACGCACTTGCAGGCAAGGGCGTGCACGTCGTCACGGTCAATGACTATCTGTCAAAGCGAGACTCCGAGTGGATGGGACCTCTGTACATGTTCCACGGACTCAGCGTCGACTGTATCGACAAGCACCAGCCCAATTCCGATCAACGCCGCAGGGCATACAACTGCGACATCACCTTCGGTACCAACAACGAGTTCGGCTTCGACTACCTGAGGGACAACATGGTCTTCAACATGGAGGACCTTGTGCAGCGCAAGCATCACTATGCAATTGTGGATGAGGTGGACTCAGTGCTCATCGACGACGCACGTACCCCTCTCATCATCAGTGGACGCGAGGAACGCAACACCGAGGACAGCGACGCCCAGTTCATGGAGTTCAGGCCCTACGTCGAGGACGTATACAAGCTCCAGCGCACTCTCGTCAACCAGACTCTAAACGAGGCCAAGAAGCTCATCGCAGCAGGCGACGAGAGGGAAGGCGGAAAGCTTCTCCTCCGTGCCCACAAGGGACTCCCCAAGTATCAGCCCCTCATCAAGTTCCTCAGCGAGCCCGGAATGAAGGTCCTCCTCCAGAAGGTGGAGAACTACTATATGCAGGACAACGAGAAGGAAATGCCCGTTGTCACCGACGACCTCTACTTCGTCATCAACGAGCAGCTCCATTCAGTCGACATGACCGACAAGGGCCACGACGCACTTGCCAGAAGCGTGCATGACGACGAGTTCTTCGTGCTGCCCGACGTCGGCGTACAGACCGCGGAGATCATGCAGTCCGAGCTCTCTCCCATGGAGAAGCAGGACCGCAAGGATGCCCTCATGGCAGATTTCGCCCTCAAGAGCGAGCGCGTGCATACAGTAAGCCAGCTGCTCAAGGCGTATGCGATGTTCGAGAAGGACATCGACTACGTGATCATGGACGGTCAGGTGAAGATCGTGGACGAGTCTACCGGCCGTATCATGGAAGGACGCCGCTGGAGCGACGGTCTGCACCAGGCAGTCGAGGCTAAGGAGAACGTGAAGGTCGAGGCCGCAACCCAGACCTTCGCCACCATCACCCTGCAGAACTACTTCAGGATGTACCACAAGCTCGCCGGCATGACCGGTACCGCAGAGACCGAGGCAGGTGAGTTCTGGAGCATCTACAAGCTCGACGTGATGGTCATCCCCACGAACCGCCCCGTCATCCGCGACGACCAGGACGACCTCATCTACAAGACAAAGAAGGCAAAATATGCGGCTGTCATCAACCGCGCCATCGAACTCTCCGAGCAGGGACGCCCCGTCCTTATCGGTACGACCGACGTCGAGACCTCAGAGCTCCTCAATAAGCTCTTCAGGCTCCGTGGCTACCGTCCTAACGTGCTGAACGCAAAGGAGCATGCACGCGAGGCCGAGATCGTCGCACAGGCCGGTCTGGGCAAGACCATCACCATCGCCACCAACATGGCAGGTCGTGGTACCGATATCAAGCTCAGCCCTGAAGTGAAGGCTGCCGGCGGTCTCGCCATCCTCGGTACCGAGAGGCACGACTCACGCCGAGTCGACCGTCAGCTCCGAGGCCGAAGCGGCCGTCAGGGAGATCCCGGTTCTTCTACCTTCTACGTATCCCTCGAGGATAAGCTCATGCGTCTGTTCGGTTCCGAGCGCATCGCCGGCATGGTCGACAAGCTTGGCATGAAGGACGACGAGGCCCTCGAGTCATCAATGCTCTCAAGCGCAATCGAGAACGCGCAGAAGAAGGTCGAGGAGAACAACTTCGGCGTCCGCAAGCGCCTCCTCGAATACGACGACGTCATGAACTATCAGCGTGAGGCCATCTACTCACGCCGCCGCAACGCCATCAGCGGCGACAAGGTCGAGATCGACCTCCAGAACATGATGGTCGACTCCGCTTCTCTCTTCGTCGAGAAGACCAAGGGCCTGCCGTTCCAGGAGTTCGACGAGAACCTCATGGCTCAGTTCGCCCTCGACAGCGGATTCGACCCTGAATGGTACGAGAAGGCCAAGGCCAACGACATCATCGACGGTCTTGTGAAGCGCATGCTCGAGCACTGGGGCCACAGGGCCGACAGCATCATCGAGAAGCTCAACCCCATCATCAAGCAGGTATATGAGAAGCAGGGAAGCATGTATCAGAACATCGCAATCCCCATCAGCGACGGTCGCAAGATGATGAACCTCTCAGTCAACCTCGAGAAGGCATACAACACGAATGGCAGGGAAGTGGCCAAGACTCTTGCACAGACCATCATCCTCCATCACATCGACTCACATTGGAAGAACCATCTCCGCGAGATGGACGACCTGAAGCAGAGCGTGCAGAACGCTTCATACGAGCAGAAGGATCCTATCGTAGTATATAAGCTCGAGAGCTACAACCTCTTCGCCGACATGCTCGAGACCCTCAACAAGGACGTGCTCTCATTCCTGTTCCGCGCATTCATTCCTCTGCGCGACAGCAACGAGCAGCCTCGCCAGGCCATCAAGCGCAAGGCTGACATGAGCAACATGCAGACCAGCCATCAGGACCTCAGCACCAATGGTGAGCAGAAGGCCAACACCCCCATCAAGGTAGACAAACGAGTAGGACGAAATGACCCTTGCCCTTGCGGCAGCGGTAAGAAATATAAGAATTGCCATGGTAAACTTGAAAATTAATCCCCAGGAACTTACACATCGCCCCGAGCAGCCCGTAGAGACCGGCAGCGCTGCATCACGCATCGCAAAGGGCGTAGTCATCAAAGGTGACATAGCCGCACAGACCGACATCAGGATTGACGGTCAGATGGACGGAACCCTTTACTCCAAGGGCCGCATCACAGTGGGCGAGTCTGCCAACCTGAAGGGCAAGATGCTCTGCTCAAACGTCGATTTCCTTGGCAGGATGGACGGCGACATCTACGTCCGTGACGTGCTGTCAGTCAAGAGCACGGCAGTCATCAACGGCAACATACAGGTGCGCAAGCTCCAGGTCGAGATGGGTGCCCAGATCAACGGTACCTGCAAGATGATCTCGGAGGCTGAGTTCGACAAGGCTGCCTCAGAACTCGCTGGCGTAAAGCCCGAAGTTGAGAGCAAGCCCGTCGCAAAGCCCGCTCCCGCTCCTGCACCCAAGCCGGCTGCAGCACCCGCACCCACGGTGTCTGTACCTAAGGACCAGCCTTGGGCCAACTGATGCTCGGCAAGGTCTATATCGACTTCATAGCTGAACGCCTGCAGGTCAAGGCCTGGCAGGTGGAGAACTGCGCCGACCTCTTTGCCGAGGGGAACACCATCCCCTTCATCAGCCGTTACCGCAAGGAAAAGACCGGCGGCATGGACGATGCCACCGTGGCTGAGGTCAAGCACTGGGTGGATGAGTTCACCCAGATGGACAAGCGCAAGGAGACAATAATCAAGACAATAGACGAAGCCGGCGCGCTTACCGACGAACTGCGTTCAAGGATAGAGCGCTGCACTTCTTCGACGGAACTCGAGGACCTTTACCTTCCCTGGCGCCCCAAGCGCCGCACGAGGGCCACTGCCGCGAAAGAGCTTGGCCTTGAGCCTCTTGCCGATGCAATGTGGACCCTGAAGGCAAGGAATCCCGAGCAGGAAGCCGCCCGTATGAAGGGCAAGACCGCCGATGTGGAGTCCTCCCTGGCCGGCGCGCGTGACATCATAGCTGAGCGCCTTTCCGAAATGCAGAAGGTGCGTGAGGCTCTCCGTTCTTCTTTCAGGAAAAGACGCATCCAGAGCAAGGTCACGAAGGCCGGAAAGGAATCGGTCGACGCCTCGAAGTACCGTCAGTATTTCGACTGGTCCATGCCTCTGGACCGCATACCTTCGCACAACCTTCTCGCAGTCCTGCGAGCCGAGAACGAGGGTTTCCTCAATATCAGCCTCGATACCGACGCGCAGAAGTGCGGCAACAAGATCTACTATGAGTTCTGCCAGGCTCAGGGATACCCATCCCAGGCCCTTGCAGACCAGATACGCATGGCAGTGGACGATGCGTTCAAGCGCCTGCTGGAGCCCGCGCTGACCAATGAGGTCATAAAGGAGGCCAAGGCCCGCGCCGACGTCGAGAGCATCAAGGTCTTCGGCGAGAACCTGCGCCAGCTGCTTCTCAGCGCGCCTGTGGGCCAGAAGCGCACCATGGCCATCGACCCGGGATTCCGCAACGGCTGCAAGATAGCGTGCCTCGACGAGCAGGGGAGTCTGCTCTGCCATACCATAATATACCCTCATCCGCCTCAGAACGAGAAGATCAAGGCCATTACCGAGCTTCAGCGCATGCTGGACCAGTACGGCATACAGGCCGTGGCCATCGGCAATGGAACCGCCTCACGCGAGACAGAGAACTTCATGAGCCGGGTGCAGCTGCCCGAGGGTTGCAAGGTCTGGACGGTGAGCGAGGACGGTGCTTCCATCTACAGCGCGTCAGAAGTGGCCAGGAAGGAATTCCCCGACGAGGACGTCACGGTGCGTGGCGCCGTGAGCATAGGCCGCCGCCTGATGGATCCTCTTGCCGAGCTGGTGAAGATAGATCCCAAGAACCTAGGAATAGGGCAGTACCAGCATGACGTCGACCAGACTCTGCTCAGAGAGAAGCTCGACAACACGGTCGAGAGCTGCGTGAACTCAGTGGGCGTCAATCTGAATACCGCAAGCCCGTATCTGCTTGCATACGTGGCAGGTATAGGCCCTGCACTGGCTGCCGGAATAGTCGACTACCGCACGGCCAACGGAGCGTTCAGGAACAGGAAGGAGCTCCTTGGAGTGCCTCGCCTGGGCGCCAAGGCCTACGAGCAGTGCGCCGGTTTCCTGAGGGTGCGCGGAGGCGACAACCCTCTCGATGCTTCTGCCGTTCATCCGGAGTCTTACAGCATAGTTGACAGGATGGCCAGGTCGCTTGGCGTGACCACTGCACAGCTTGTCGGGAATGCCGAGCTCTGCTCGCGCATCGACGCCTCGGAGTTCGTGACCGAGAAGGCAGGCCTGCCCACCATCAACGACATAGTCAAGGAACTGTCAAAACCGGGCCTCGACCCTCGCGAAGCCGCTTCTGAATTCGCCTTCGCCGACGACATACACGACATCGAGGACCTGAAGAGAGGAATGGAACTGCCTGGAATCGTGACCAATATCACCAACTTCGGCGCATTCGTCGACATCGGCCTGCACGACAACGGACTCGTGCACGTGAGTCAGATGGGCCCTCGCGGAACCGACCCCACCAAGGTCGTCAAGCTGCATCAACAGGTGCGCGTGCAGGTTCTGGACGTGGATCTTGACCGCGGCCGTATCTCGTTGAAACTGATAAAGTAATCCTAGTTGAATTTGCGGAAGCGCAAGCCTATCACACCCCAGAATGCCTCGCCGAAGATGCTGCCTGACATTTTGGAGGTACCCTCCTTGCGGTTGATGAAGATCACAGGCACTTCGGCTATCCTGTTGCCGCGTTTCAGGGCTGTGTACTTCATCTCAATCTGGAAGCCGTAGCCGTGCATCTTCACAGCGTCGAGGTCGATTGACTCGAGAGCCTTGCGGGAGTAGCACACGAAGCCTGCTGTGCTGTCGAATATCTTGATGCCCAGCACCTTGCGGACATATACCGATGCGAAGTAGCTTATGAGAATCCTGCCTATGGGCCAGTTCACGACTGAGACGCCGTTGCAGTATCTCGAGCCCACTGACATGTCGGCACCGCCCTCCGAGCATGCCTGCAGCAGGCGGGGAAGGTCTGACGGCGCGTGGGAGAAGTCGGCATCCATCTCGAAGATGTAGTCATAACCTCTTTCGAGCGCCCACTTGAAGCCGGTGATGTAGGCTGTGCCCAGGCCGAGCTTGCCTGACCTTTCCAGCAGGAAGAGCCTGTCCTGTGCGTCCTTTGCCTGATATTCCTTCACTGCGGCGGCGGTCCCGTCGGGGGAGCCGTCGTCTATCACCAGTATATGAAAACCACCCTCGAGAGCGAAGACAGCAGTGATTATCCTGCAGATGTTTTCGATTTCGTTATACGTGGGTATAATGACCAACTTCTTCATGACAATGGCAAATATACGCGAAAATTATTAACTTTTTAGCTTTCCCCAAGGAAATCAATATCAGTTAACTTCTGTTGCGTAGCGTAGCCCAATGGATATGGCCACTGCGTGGCGCTCTGCTAATGAGTCTTGTGCTGGATAGTCGATTCTAAGAGAGATTTTTACAAGATATTAGTTTATCGCATCAAGTAAGTTGCCGTCTATCGCTAAGTATGAAGTAGACTGTTACATGATAGCCTCTGAGTCTGCAGCACGCCATTGATTATGACTTGCTATGGGTACCATCAATGTGTAAAATAGTTTGATATATGTGTAAAATAAATTTGCACACTCGGAAATAATCTCTATCTTTGCAGAAAACGATATGATATGGATAAATTTGTATTCACAGCCGATCTGTTCAAAGACATTGGTCTCGAAGTGCATAAGGCGTTCGACGGATATCAAAGTCTTTGCGTGACTTTGATAGATTCCTCCTATTTGAATCACTGGCTGAATCTTCCCAAGGTAGAGAAGGCCGCTGAACTTATGGGCGTCACAGAACAGGATGTCCAGAATATGCTCTTATCGAAGGGTTATGAACTAATAGATGGAGACCGCCTTGAATATGATGCCGTTGAGTACCTTGCCGACAAATATGTCGACAATGTGAGCAATTACTTCAACAACTATTTGAAGTTAAAGTGCCTTGATGAACCTTGCATCGAGGCCTTCTCGACCTTCTGCAGTTCTTTTTCCAACAGTGGGAATATCGTCCTCAGTTGGGACGGTATTGACGTCAACAAGATCAGGGACGCTTTCATATATGAACTGACAAAGGGCACCAGCCTGTTTGACGCCGACCGTTGGTTTCCAGTGGACAAGCCTGGCCTTGGTGAGAATATGAGACGAATCGTCAAGTCGTTACTATATCACATGAAGATCAAGACGAGATGTTTTCTTGGTCACGGGATGGGCGGCTTTGTGATCAGTTTCATAATCGCCAATCATTTCCATATATTCACTTCTGAGTCTGACAGCAGCAACAGGGCAAACAAAGCAAAGGGGAAGTCATTAATTAATGATTCTCGGAAAGCCAAGTTGACCCCGGTGGCTGCCTGAGGATTCTCAGAATGAAATGAAAAATAATACAGAACAATTGATTGAATGCATTAATAATTGTGTATCAATCGACATAGAGAAGAAAAAGAGTATAATTGAATTAATAGGTCTGGGTGAGAAGGAACGGACAGTGCTCGTCATACTGCAAACCTTCGGAGTTGATATATTCGAATAGCCTAGACGGAATGTACAGCTATATGAAATACGGAGAAGCCATCAAAAAGCGCAGGAATGCGAGTGGAGTTTCACTGAGAAAATTTGCGGCTATGTGTGGAATCACACCGACCACGCTGAGTGCCCTGGAGAACGACAAGTATACCCCCTCGCGTGAAACTCTCAAGAAGATTGCTGAACAGCTTGGCGTGGCCCCTGTCATCCTTACTCTGGATGCCATCACCGTTGATGACATACCAGCAGAGAAAAGAGAAGAGTATATGGCGTTGGAAAAGTTGCTTAAAGCATTCGTTTCTGATGTGAACCAATAAAAAGTGTATTGCTATGTAGGAAACAGATTGGACTATAAACTGAAATGAGGAGATCTGCAAATCTCCTCATCAGATACCGGACGGTGTCCGCAATGAATTAGTCATTCATTGTACCCTCGCGTGTGAAGGTTCACAAATATAAGGATATTTTTCTAATATCCTCACATTCCCAGCCTTCAATACTTTTTCTGATGCCCAGTCCGGGCATCTGTAGAAACTATTGCCCCCGATCCAAGGGGACTATGGGGGTATTGCGCCCTATTGGCTAGAAATCTTTCAAATTCAAGAAAATGGCAAGTGCTATAAAATCCCTCCTGTCCGCTGAAAGAGGGAGCCTCTCATCGAAGAGGCTATGCGGATTCATCGGCTGGCTATGCTGCGCAGCCGTGCTCATCATGTGCACCGTGTGGGACCGAGAGGCTCCCGAGATGGTGTCCACAGTACTCTATGCGTCCACGGCCCTGCTGGGCCTGGATTCCGTGACAGATATCTGGAAAGACAAGACAACACAAATCAAGTAAGATCATGAAGACAATTAAAACAAGTTTGACCTTGTTGCTGGCGGTCCTCCTTGCCAGCACCTGTCAGCAGGCCAATGCCCAGAGCGTCGAGCCGTACAACTACAACTCCACCATCTCACCCTCACCGGAGGTGTTCGCAATCAGCAAGTATGGCGGAGTCACGCCGTCTCTCTACACAGGGGCTATGGAGTATTCGATTCCGCTGTTCACCTATTCCGACGAGGATTTCACCTTGCCCATTTCCTTGGACTACCACTTCGACGGCTACCGTCCTGCTGAACATAGCGGTACAGTAGGATACGGTTGGAGCCTTAACTGCGGCGGTGCCATCACAAGGGAAGTCAGGGGCGTTCCTGATGAAGATCTAGGCACCGAAAGCTGCCTGTGGGGATATTTCTACTGTGTGAGAGATTCCATCCCAAGCAACCAGAGCTGGATGGTTGTCAACAGCAAAATGAAATCATATTCACCGGTTATTGCGTCCCTGGATGAGATATACAATGAGAATGTCTTTTCAGACATGCCGGCGTATGGCACACGAAACATGTCGAGCGGAGTGGGAGACAAGTATGAGACCAATGCCGATGTGTTCCATTACAACTTCATGGGACACACCGGAAGCTTCATGATGATGGAGGACGGAAAGTTCAAGGCCTTTGACACTTCGGACCCGTATGGGGAGATCTCCGTCGAATGCGAGATGCGCCCCAGCCAGGATGTCAATCTCTTGCAACTGTGCAAGTTCACCATACAGACCGGTGACGGGTACAGGTACATATTCGGTTCAGTCGAACCGTCAATAGAATATTTTGTCAGCTATTGCAGCAGCGAATACTCGACATCGACATCGGCATGGAAGCTGGACACCGTAATCGCACCCAACGGAAACAGCATCGTCCTGTCATATTCCAGCACGAAACAGCGTGCCATCGAAATTTCAAACGCATACACTCCCCAAATAAATGTATATGGAGTATCTACCACAGCCGACGAGCTGTTCAGAGGCCCCCATAATTCCACGAAGAAGCAGGCCATATGCAGCAGGGTATGGTCCCCTCTTGCTTCAGTCTCAGTCAATGGAGTGCCTGTCATTGAACTGCAGTATGAAGCAAGGGATCAGGACGAATGCGACATCGAACATTATGACAGTCCCACATACTATTATTCGGGAACCACTCAGCTGAGCTCAATGTTCAGCATGGCCGGTCCGAGATGTCTGTCCGGCATTGCCGTCAGGAACAGGAGCAACGAGGCGGTCCAGTCCTTCAGTCTTTCATACTCATATTCAGCCACCTTGAACAAGTATTTCCTGGCGAGCCTTTATGACTCCAGGAACGGCAGGCACTTCTTCTCATACAATACTGCATGCAACCATGCCGTCACCAACAATACGAACTGCCTGGATTACTGGGGCTACTACAACGGTGTCGCCACGGCAGACATCAGAAGCAGTCTTCGGGAGCGTTTGAACCAGCTGCTGACCGGTTCTCATTATGGGCAGCTTTTCATCTCTTCCATGCAGCCGGATTTTCAGAAGTGCAGCTTGTGTGGGCTGACCTCGGTCACATACCCGACAGGAGGCTCCACGCAGATCGAGTACGAAGCCAATACCGCGTCCTGCTATTTCGAGAGGTGCACAGGCCACAACCCCTCGTACATAGCGAACAGTGCAGGTTATAGCGCAGGAGGAGTCCGCGTAAAGAAAACCACAAACAACGATGGCTCGGCGAGTCACTCTGAAGAATACCTGTACCAAAACTCCAGAACGGGCACATCCAGCAGCGGGTACGTTCTCGATACCCGCAGCTATGGGCTGTCTCTTTCCGTATCGTACCGTGCGGTGATATTGGGTTATGACGGTGGTCATGATCATACCACTGCATCTATTGACCTTTGCGGCTTCACCTCAGATTGCAATCTATACGCGGGCAGGAACCCACATGTCGGTTATAGAACAGTATTGGTAAGGCACCCGGACAACTCCATGACAGAGTATGGCTTTTCTGTCGGGGACGAGTACATTGACGGCTACCTTGAATACAATCTTGACGACATCACGGCTCTAAGCAAGACATTCCTCGGATCAAGAGACACGATCTATGGGGAAGAAGGACAGGAGATTGGCATATACAACCTCTTTCTGCCACCCCTTGACGACAACAGCTGCATGAGGGGCAAGCTGCTCCGCGAGGTCATATATGATGCCGACGGCCACACCATGCGTAGGAACACCTACCAGTACAGCAAGGAACTGGTGTGCGAGACGACCGCATACTACAACATGCTTGTCAACTTCGTGGAGTTGACACAGAAGCACTACCAGTGCCTTGGGACTTCAGAGCTGGAGGAGGAGTGTCTTGGGAACGGCGTCATCAGCAGAAGCAGAGCCCGCGAATACAATCAGTCAGGTCAGGTCAAGTCGGAGACCTCGACCTCGGGCAGCGAGTCTGCAGGGATGCACTACTGGTATGTGCACGAGACCGACAGCACACGTTTCCCTGCGCTGAGGTCGGACGCAGTCAGGACCAGGAGGATAAACGATTCCACCTGTGTTGTGTCCTCCGAGCACTACACATACGGAGCGAACGGTGGGGACTACAGACCGACGATGATTGAGTCGTACATCATTACTCCTACCAAGTACACCGGTTCTGCGCCAAGCGTGTCCACGGGCCGCACGGCGGAATGCCGCGTCACCACATTGGCCTATGACCCGACATACCGGAGGCTGACGACAGTCTCGATGCCGGGCGGAGCCTACGTCCAGTATTCATGGGACAGCACCTATGACCACCTCACGGGGAAGACGGTGAACGGCGTGGGGAACACGTATGGCTACATGTGGAAGGACATGGTCGGCCTCACAAGCCTGGGCTATCCGGCGGGCATGTACCAGAAGTTCACGTACGACGCCAAGAACAGGTTGAGATACATCATGGACCAGGAATGGCAGGTGGAGAAGGAATATGACTATCATCTTACAAACGAATAACATCATGAGACACATAAGACTATACTTACGCGCAGCGATCCTAACAATGCTGCTGGCCGTTCCGGCCGCATCCCATGCCCAGGACACATGGGTAAAAGAAAAGACATACACGTCCTCCGACTCAGGCTCCTCCTTCACCGATGTGACCTATTACGACGGCCTCGGCTATCCCGTCCAGCTCGTTGCGGGAAAGGCGGGAGGCACGTCTGCCGCCCCCAATCTGGTGACCCCCATCGTATATGACAACATGAGAAGGGACGACGCAGTCTCCTATCTTCCGTATGCCTCCAATGAAGGGATGAACGCAAAAGTGTCCAACGTCGTCTCCAAGCAGGCGCAGTTCTACGCTGGCGCCTATCCTGGAGAGACCAGGGCGTATGCCGAGAAGGTATATGAGACATCGCCCGTCGGAAGGCCGCTGAGCGCGACGCGCGAGGGGGCCGCCTGGCTTGGCCATCCCGCAACCATGGACCACACCGTCAACGACAGCCAGGACGACGTGATGCGCTTCTCCTACGACCACGGCCGACAGGCCGTTCAGAGGGACAGCATCTACGCCCCCTGTTCTCTCGTCAAGACGACCGCCACCAACGAGGACGGACAGAGGAGCGTCGTGTTCACCGACGTCTGGGGAAAGACCGTCTGCAGCAGGCAGTTCCCTGACGACGGCACCGTGCTTGAGACCAGCTACGTCTACGATCTCAAGGACAGCCTCGTGTGCGTGATACAGCCAAAGGGCATGGACAGCCTGCGGGCGTGCACAGGAATCAACGCCATAGCACTCGACGGCAGCTTCGCCCGTTCCAACTGCTTCACCTACCTCCGTGACGCGCTCGGGAGGGTGAGGAGGAGCGTCGTGCCCGGCGGAGCGGTCACCGATTATGCCTATGACCAGAGGGGCAGGCTCCGCCTGATGTCGACGGAACGCATGAAGGACGGTCCCTCGCGCATGTACGTGATGACGATCTATGACGACTACGACAGGCCAGCGACCCGTGCCTACATCAGATGTGCGCAGGAGAGCGTCGAGCAGATAGACAGCTCGTTGTATGTTGATACCATTCCAACATATTCGATGGTGCGGGTCCTGTACAACGCGTCCTACTATCCTTTCACCGACGGGGAGCAGTCGGTCCAGGGCCTTCCGTTCGATGACGAGGTCGACAATGACATCTCGTCGTACATTTCATCCACAGGCCACCGCGGCCTTCTCAAGAGCGAGACGATATATGATGTCAACGGAATCTCCAACACCTACTCCTCCGCCAATATTACAAGGAACCGGGCGTACTACTACGACGGCAAGGGGCGCGTCATCCAGATGCGCGAGAGCGACAGCGACGGCCCTTCTGCAACCTATACGACCTTCTACGACCTGGTCGGCAATGTCACGACCGCAATAGAGGAGCACGTCACC
>JAKSKK010000025.1 GCA_024401745.1 Bacteroidales bacterium | reverse complement strand
GAGAACTACTTCCAGTTCAAGGCCTGGAAGGAAGCCGGCATCATAAAGGACGTCACCGCCATCACGGCACACATGAACAACAGCCGCCGCTGGCATGAGTGGGACCCGAAGATCAGCGAGTATCCCAAGGGCGAGCCCGTACCTGAGACCATGGACTGGGACACCTGGCTTGGTGCCGCATTCCCCCGCGACTACAACCACGACTACCATAACGGACAGTGGCGCTGCTGGTTCCAGTACGGAATGGGCGCACTCGGCGACTGGGGTGCACATATCCTCGACACCGCACACGAGTTCCTCGAGCTCGGTCTTCCCACCGAAGTCGTGCCCCTCTACCTCAAGGACCGCAACAACTTCTTCTATCCGATGTCATCCACCCTGCTGTTCAAGTTCCCCGCACGCGGTGACATGCCCCCCGTTGACGTGACCTGGTACGACGGTCTCGACAACATCCCCGAGGTTCCCGCAGGATACGGCACATCAGAGTTCGACGCGAACATCCCTCTCGTGGCCGGCCAGAAGTTCCAGCCTTCACAGCTCAACCCCGGCAAGGAGATCTACTCCAAGACCCTCACCTTCAAGGGAGGCTCTCACGGTTCAGCCCTGAGCATCATCCCCGAGAGCAAGGCAAAGGAGATGGAGCCCATGCTCCCCGAGGTTCCCGAGAGCCCTTCGAACCACTACGAGAACTTCCTTCTCTCATGCATGGGCAAGGAGACCGCTCGTTCCGCATTCCACATCTCAGCACCTCTGAGCCAGGTATTCTGCCTCGGTGTGATTGCACAGTGGACCGGCGAGAAGATAGTCTTCGACCCTGAGAAGAAGCAGATCGTGAACAACCCCGTCCTCAACCAGCTGCTCTGGGGTCCTATTCCCAGAGAGGGTTGGGAGGAGTACTTTGAAGTATAAGCCGGACAATGAAGGATCTGACCATTACAGCGAAACAGATAAGGAGGGAACTCATTCTCCTCCTTGTCTGCTTTGTCATCGCTGAAGGTGTGAACATCTTCTCGATGATAAAATACGAGACTCCCTGGACTGAATTCTTCACCCAGATAGGTTTCGTCCTCATCATCACGGCAGCGCTTTACATCATACTCATCGCCCTCAGGGTGCTGATATGGCTTGTGAAGCTCATCATTGACAGATGCCGGAAATAAAGTTCATCCACAGCACGGCGAATCCCGACGCGCCGGTGGCATATTGCAGCTTCACTGCGATGCACACGGTCATTGAGGTCCTTTTCGTGCATGAAGATGAACAGAAGTCCAGAGAGATAAGCGAAGCTGTCAGGGACCTGACCGCAGAACTGGAGAACAAGCTCAGCCGGCACATCGCATCGTCAGACCTGGCGAAGCTGAATTCCAGCCAGGAAGCCGTTGAAGTGAACCAGGAGCTGTATTTCTCGCTGGAACTATGCGAGCAGTTCAGGGCCGCCACCAGAGGATACTTCGACATCGCAGCCCTGTCGGCATCAAGGCACAGGCCGGCCTACGAGACCCTGCCTGCCGAGCACAAAGCCAGGCGCTGCGGCAAAGAAATAAGGCTCGACCTTGGCGGATACGCGAAAGGCTTTGCCCTGGACAAGGTGAAGAACCTGCTGGCAGGCACATACGGCATAGAGAACGCCCTGATCAACTTCGGGAACAGTTCCATAGCGGGTCTTGGGCACCATCCCCTCGGCGACTGCTGGCCGGTATCGCCGGCCAAGGCCGGATCCGGGCAGACATTCCGGCTCCGAGACAGCGCACTTTCCATATCAGGGAAGACGGCCGGAGTCCTGGAGCATATAATAGATCCTGTCACAGGCAGCCATGCCTCGAAGGACAAGGACATTGCGGTTCAGGGGCAGTCCGCACTTGTCTGTGAAATATTGTCAACAGCCCTTTACGCAGCGCCACGCGAAATGTGGCCTGCCCTGCTGCAGAACTTTGCGGCATACAAAGTAGAAGAGATTTAAAAGAAATAATGGAAGAGAAAAAGACAATGGACAGAAGGTCCTTCATCGAAAGGCTCGGCGGGCTCGGACTTGCCGGAGCGGCAGTTGCAGCATTCCCCTGGGTTGAAGCGTGCTCACCCGCAGCCAACAAGGAAGTTGCCAAGGAGAAGGCCCGCATAGGCATGATAGGCCCCGGCTCAAGAGGATATTTCCACCTTGAGAACATGAAGCAGATCCCTCAGGCAGAAGTGGTTGCCCTCTGCGACATCTATGAGCCCAACCTGCAGCACGCTTCCGAGCTGTATCCTGAGGCCAAGCTCTACAGGGACTACCGCAAGATGCTGGAGGACCCCAACGTCGACTGTGTAGTGATAACCACTCCCCTCTTCTGCCATTTCCAGATGGCCATGGACGCCATGGACGCAGGCAAGCACGTGTTCTGCGAGAAGGCAATGGCCTACAACATCGACGAATGCTACCAGATGTACATGAAGCACCTGGAGACCGGGAAGATTCTCTTCATCGGCCAGCAGCGTCTCTTCGACCCCAAGTACCTCAAGGCCATGGCCGGCGTGCTCGCAGGCAACTACGGCCCCGTGGTGAACGTGCGCAACTACTGGTTCCGCAACGGCGACTGGCGCCGCGACGTCCCCTCTCCCGAACTTGAGAGGCACATCAACTGGCGCCTGTACCGCGAATATTCACGCGGCCTCATGACCGAGCTCGCATGCCACCAGATCCAGAACGGAACCTGGGCTACAGGAATGCTGCCCGAGAAGGTCATGGGTACAGGAAGCATCATCTATTGGAAGGACGGGCGCGAAGTCTTCGACAACGTAGCCTGCATCTACACCTTCCCCAACGGAGTGAACATGACATTCGAGTCCGTGATCTCCAACGCCCACTTCGGCATGGGCGAGCAGATTCTCTGCAAGGACGCGATGGTCGACCTGCCCGGTTCACGCGTATACTTCGAGGAGCCGCCCCGCAAGAGCGGCATCGAGAGCCTCATAGCCGAGATCGAGGAAGGCATATTCTCCAACTCAGCCTTCGCCGGCACAAGCTTCTCGGCCGAGAACGGTTCCAAGGATAAAGGAATCGCCATCATGCCTGAGGCCGATGGCGATGGTACTGTCGAAATCATGGAGGCCTTCTGCAACGCCTGCATCACAGGCAAGATGCCGGACAAGGTCCTGGAAGAAGCCTACTACGGATCGGTATTCAGCCTCCTCGGAGACGAGGCCCTTCTTCAGCAGAAGACCCTCAGCCTCGACGAGAAGTACTATCTGCCTACTTATAAAGGCAGAAATGGCGCTTAGCGAACTTGATGTAGTCCATCCAGTCGTCGGCAGCCAGGGCATGGGGTCCCTTATGGATCTTGTATGCCACACTGCCGTAGTCGTCGCAATGCCCGAGGGCAGGCATGGTCTTTTCGCTCAGGCCCTTCAGGCCGTATAATTCATAGACGGGTCCGGCATTCAAAGCTGTGAGCCACTCTCCGTAAGGATCAGCCCAATGGTCTTCCGAGGCGCTGGCAACGTACACGGGGCGAGGTGCGCTGAGGGCTACGAGTGCGTTCTGGTCAACGGGGAACTCGCCATCGCGGTTCGCGTATTTCTTGAATTCGGGAATGAACCAGTAAGGGAAATGGTCGTAGATGACCTCGAAGGTCTCGCCATACATGCGTGCGTTGGTAGCGGCGCCGCAGCATCCTGAATTGTTGGAGATCACGAGCGAGAAGCGCTCATCGTTGGCACCGGCCCAGAGGGCGGTCTTGCCAAGGCGGGAGTGTCCTATGACTGCAAGCCTGTCCATATCGACCTCAGGGAGAGTAGCAAGGTAGTCGGCCATTGCGCTGAGGCCCATCGCCCATGCGGAGATGCATCCCCACTCGTCAGCAGGCTTGTACCAGCTGCGCACAGATGCGGAGTTGACTTCATACTCATCGCCGTCAGGCTCGATCGATGCATGGAAAGCGACTGCTATGCCGAAGCCCTCGTCGGTGATGGCCTCGTAGGGAAGCTCATATCTGGTACCGTCGAAGGAATCCTCGATCGCACGGAAATTGAGGGCGACGAAGCAAGGAATCTTTCCGGCATGCTTGACGGGAAGATGCAGCATAACCTCGAACTTGTGCTGCTCGGCGGCATCGAGATAAACCCAGATGCGGCGGCGCAGGACCTTGCCGTCATAAACGAGCGAATCAGGTGTGCTGAGGCCGAAATGCATGTCAGCAGGTCTAGCAGGCACCTTTCCGAACATCTCGTTCTCGTAGATGGCCTTGACCTCCGGACGGCGCTTCTTCTCCCACTGGCGTGCGGTCTTGACGACCTTGCCGTCGTTGCAGGTCAGAACGTCGGGCAATGTATATCCGGTGACCGGGGTCCACTCGTCGAGGTCGATTTCATAACGGGAGATGGAACCTTGCCCTGAAGGCTGTGCCATTGCCGAGAAGGCAACGATGCATGCTGCTGAAATAATTGCTAATCTCTTCATTGGTATGTCAGTGTTGTTTCGTGCAAATATACGCCATTTGGGCGGTAAATCCCAAACGATTGACTATCTTTGCAGAGCTAAAAACCCACATATGATGAAAAAGACAGCACTCATTCTTTCAGCACTTCTCATCCTCATCTCATCACTTGGCGCCAGCGCTCAGCTCGTCAGCGGCAAGAGAGGATCCGAGGATTTCAAACTCTCAGTTGCAGGTTTCACATACCGCGAATTCTCGCTCGAGCAGACTCTCGAATATCTTAAGAGCCTCGACATCAAATACTTCTCAGTCAAGGACTGGTGGCTGCCTCTCGACTCCACAAAGGAGCAGATGAACGCCTTCAAGGCAAAGTGCGCCGAATACGGCATCGAGGGCTACATCCTCGGCCCCATCTACATGCACAGCCAGCAGGAAGTCGACAACACCTTCGCCTACGCCCAGAGGTACGGCGCCGACATGTTCATCGGTGTTCCCGACTACGAGCTTCTCGACTATGTGATCGCCAAGGTCAAGGAGACCGGCATCAAGGTCGCAATCCACACCCATGGTCCTGACGGAGCCGCTTTCCCCGACATCCGCACCATCGTCGAGAAGGTCAAGGATCCCAGCCTCGGAGTAGGATGCTGCATGGACCTCGGACACACCATCCGCATGGGATACAACGTGGCAAAGGACATCGTCAAGTACAGGAAGTGGATCTACGACATCCACATCAAGGACGAGACCGCTGCTTCAAAGGAAGGCGAGACCTGGGAGATGGGACGCGGAGTCATCGACTTCAAGCCTATCGTAAAGGCTCTCAGGAAGATCGGTTACACCGGAAAGCTTTCTCTCGAGTTCGAGAAGAACGGCGACGATCCTCACGCTGGTGTAGCAGAGTCGATCGGCTACCTCCGCGGAGTCTGCGACTGCACGAAATAGTTCTTAGGCGCCAGACAGGCCCGTTGTCTAGGGTTTCCAGTCGTTTGCCACGCTGAGCAGAACCTGCGTCAGGTAGGGATAGCGGTCGAAGGGCACCGAGCAGAGTTCCCGCAGGCACTGCTGCACGGGTTTCAGGCAGTCAAGGAATATCTGCTTGCGCTCGAATATGCCGCGGAAGCCGTATGCCCCGCATTCCTGGAGCAGGCGTACCAGGGTTATCATGCGGTAGCGCTCATAGAACTCATCGACCGACGGTACCGGCTCGAACAGCCGGAGCGCATCGATGTACACTTCTTCAAGCTCACGGCGCATCTCGGCGCTGAAGTGCGTGCCGGCATTCCAGAGGAATGATGCCAGGTCATACTGAACCGGGCCACGGCGGCCGCCCTGGAAATCGATGAAGCAGGGCTCGTCGTCCTTGATCATCACGTTGCGGGCCTGGAAGTCGCGGTACATGAAGGTGTTCCCTATGCCCTTGAGGGAGTCCTCGCGCAGGCGGTCGAAGTCGTCCTGCAGCCTGATCTCATCGAACTCGAGGCCGGTGAACTTCAGGAAATCGTACTTGAAATAGTTGAGGTCGAAGTTGACCATGCGCTCGTTGAAAGCCTTGTCAGGGAAGCAGACGTTCCAGTCGAGGCCGTCAGCCACCTTGTGCTGCACTGCCGGCAGCAGCGCTATGGTATCCTTCAGCCAGGCCATTTCCTTAGGGCCATACTCGCCCGATGCTATGGAGGGCTTCAGCAGCTCAAAGAGCTGGCCGTCACCGAGGTCTTCCTGTATGTAGGCCATTCCGTCGGGCGACACTCCATACACTGCCGGAGCATGCAGGCCATGCGAACAGAAGGATCCGTCGATGGTCAGGAAAGCCTTGTTCTCCTTGGGGTTGGTGCCTATGCAGCCTATGACCACGCCACCGTCGCCGGTCATCCTGTAATATCTGCGCGCACTGCCTGAAAGCGGCAGAAGCGTGGCGGAGGTGGGCTCGGAGCCGCACCAGCGCCTGTAAAGTTCATTCAGACGTTCCATATACCACAAATTTACCGGTTTTTTGTGGATTGCCAAAAAACAAGTACATTTGTAAGATATATGAAAGTGCTGAGCAGATTATGGTTCCCTGTTGCTGTCATGGCAACCGCCGTGTCCGGAGTATTCGGTCTCGGAAGCGACCCTGTGCACACTGTCCTTGCCCCTTCTGAGGTCTTTTCACAGGACACTGTCATATATCCGCACGACGGCTACAAGCAGCGCCGCGGCACCCTTGACCTGGGCGACGCCCAGATAGCTGACAGCCTCCTTCAGGACAACTACACCGAGGTTCTGGACACCCTTCCTCATCTTACAGCCAGAGACACCATCAAGGCTCCCGACTCCCTGCGCTTTACCGACCCGTTCCGCTACAAGTACTACGTCGCTCTCGTCGACTCCCTGACCCACGTCATAGTCTGCGACTCCCTCAAGCGCAGTTCCGACTCGCTCAGGGCCTCAGGCGACACCCTCATTGAACGCTACCACCTCAGCCACACGCTCTCTGACTCGATAAAGTCAGACGAGGAATACCTCAAGGCAAGGCTGGATTCGATAGACTGGCGCAAGGTCGACTCAATCTATCTTGCCGATTCCGCCATCGTGGCCAAGGCCAAGTTCGACGAATGGTGGAGCGGCCTCAGCCGCAAGGAGCAGAAGGCCTGGCTTGCAGAGCAGAAGCTTCCCATAAAGCTGGCGGAGATGGACAGCCTCAAGAAGGCAAAGGAGGCCAAGCAGGCAGAGAAGGACTCCCTGGTCGAGGTCACTCCGAGAATACTCGAGACCTACTATCTCCCTGACAGCCTGCAGTACAAGCGAATAATCCACTGGACGGTGGACCAGGACTTCCACAAGTTGACCAACGTCCCGATAGACACCACTTACAACTATCACCTGTTCGACGACAAGCCCTTCCTCAGGAAGGACGTGAACGCGACCTGGCTTGGTGTGGACGGCGCTCCCGCGCAGATGTACAACTGGTTCAAGCGCGAGACCGAAGATGGCGTGGACTTCTACAACGCCCTTCAGGCATGGACCTACAACCCGTCCACCCTGCCCCACTACAACTCGAAGACACCCTACACTGAGCTCGCATATTACGGAACTCTGTTCGCAACCCGCAGCAAGGAAATCGACAACATCCATTTCCTGACCACCCAGAACATTCTTCCGAGCCTCAACTTCAGCATACTGTACGACAGGTACGGTGGCGGCGGCTACCTCGAGAACCAGGACACCAAGAACAAGACCTTCGCAGTGGATGTCAACTATCTGGGCAAGAAGTACATGGCTCACGGCGGCTACATCTACAACATGGTGCAGCAGGGAGAGAACGGCGGTATCCAGGACAACATGTGGGTAAGGGACACCGTGGTCGAGTTCAGGGAAATCAACGTTGCCCTCAAGAACGCCAGCAGCCTTGTAAAGAAGAACACCCTGTATCTTGACCAGCAGCTAAGAATCCCGTTCAACTTCATCAACAAGATGAAGGCGAAGAAGGACTCCAGCTTCGTGTTCGATGCCGACTCGCTCGACAGGGACATCACGACCGCTTTCATCGGCCACAGCACCGAATTCTCTAAATTCACGCGCAACTACAAGGACGAGATAGGCCCTTCCGAAACCTTCGCCAGGGAGTTCTACAACAACCAGTTCAACTGGAACAACAACAAGAGTGCGGATTCGCTCGGAGTCACCAAGTTCGACAACAAGGTCTTCCTGCGACTCCAGCCGTGGGCTGCCGATGCTGCCGTGTCAAAGCTTGACGTGGGCGTGGGCGACCTCATGATGCACTATTTCGACAGCACCAGCCTCAGGCCCACCGTACACAAGGAGAATTCAGCCTACGTCTATGCAGGCGCCGAAGGCCAGATGTTCCGCGGAGCCGTGAACTGGGATGCCAAGGGAAGATACTACCTTGTGGGAGCAAAGGCTGCCGACTTCGGCATCGAGGCCAATGCAGGCATGAACATATACCCGTTCCGCCGCGCAAAGAAGAGCCCCATCAGCTTCAACGCCCACTTCGAGACCACCCTGCAGGAGCCGAACTACTACCAGCGGTGCATCCAGACCAACCACTTCCAGTGGGAGAATTCATTCGACAAGATTTCCACCACGAAGATCCAGGCACGCCTGAGCATACCGCACTGGAAGCTTGACGCCGGAGTCGGATACTCCCTTCTGGCAAACAACATCTACTATGACACCCTCGGCATAGCAAGGCAGAATGCAGAGGCCATGAGCATATTCTCGGCTGACCTCAGGAAGGAGTTCGTGCTGGGCCCGCTGCATCTCGACAACAAGGCACTCTTCCAGCTGTCTTCCAACCAAGAGGTGGTTCCCCTGCCGATGGTCGCCCTCAACCTCAGATGGTACTTCCAGTTCGTCCTGCAGAGAGACGAGACCAAGACAAAGAACATCCTGGTGATGCAGGTGGGTGCAAACGCCTTCTACAACACAGCGTGGTACGCTCCCGCATGGAACCCCGCGCTGGGTGTGTTCCATAACCAGAACAAGGAAAAATACAACAACGGTCCATATTTCGACGTATTCATAAACGCGCAGTGGAAGAGAGCCGTAATCTTCATCAAGTACCAGAACGCCGGCGGTGGCTGGCCCATGCGCAAGGCTGACTACTTCAGCGCAGACCACTACATAGTAGGCGGCAACGGCATGGACGGCCTGAAGATCGGCCTCTACTGGCCATTCTACACCCAGCCTCATCAGGACAAGCCTATGAGCGGTGGAGCATCCGGAGGCGCGAAGGGCGGCGGAGCAAGGTCGTCCGGCAGCTCGTCAGGTTTCGGTGGCATGATGGGCGGCGGCAGCGGCATGACGGGCGGCAGCGGAAGAGCCAAAGCCATCAAATAGACATGAACAGACTTGACAGAACAGCTATAGTGCTGGCCCTCACATTGATTGCGGGCATCTATGTCGCATCCCTGTTCATACCCTCCCCCTCTGAAGAAAAGATAAAGCGCGCAAGTTTCTGCGCGGCCATAGAGATGTCGGCATACAGAGACACGTCAAAAGCCCTCGGCATCGGCTACAACTACATGATGCTCAAGGCTTTTGCCAACGACATGCAGATGGCTGACACCATCGAGCTCTGCCCCAGAGGCCAGAGTCGCGCCGATTCCCTGCTAACAGGAGCCATCGACCTGCTGGTGCTCCCCTACACCGACAGCCTGCACATCGAAGGCGCCGTGGCATCTGCGCCGATCGACAGCATCAGCATCTGGGTGGTCAGGGCCGAGGACGAGGATTTCCTCGCCGACATCGACTCCTGGCTGGAGGACTGCCGGCAGACGCAGCGCTTCCTGCCCGTGCGGGACAAGTACCTCAAGCACTACACCCCCTACACAAGCGAGCGCAGGGACTGGATATCGCCATACGACTCTCTGATAAAAGTACATGCCGACAGCATAGGCTGGGACTGGCGCATGATGGCGGCGCTCATATACAAGGAATCACGGTTCCATATCGAGGCCATCTCGGCCCGTGGCGCCACCGGGCTCATGCAGCTCATGCCCGCAACCGCCCGCAGGATGGGCTTCGAGGAGCTTGTGGACCCTGAAATCAGCATTCACGCAGGCGCCAAGCTGCTCGGAAGGCTCTCGGACCGCTACCGCGACATGGCCGCCGACCGTGACGAGCTTGAGAAGTTCGCGCTCGCGGCATACAACGCAGGCACAGGGCGCATACGCGACTGCATATACTACGCCCGACAGAAAGGCATAGAACCAAGATACTGGGACGACATACTCGCAATCCTTCCTGAAATGCGCGACAGCACCATACTTGAGAACGAAGAGGTGCGTCTGGGCATCTTCCAGGGCGAGGAGACGTCTTCCTACGTGAACACCGTGCTTAGGATATACGACTGTTACAGAAACATCTGCCCGTAATGCTTGCTGAATCTTTCATAGCGCACAAGCTCCGCTTCAAGGAGAAGCTCTCCGCCGGAGCCATAGCCATATCATTCTTCATAATGATAGTGGCCGTGGCAATATCAGCCGGCTTCCGGCAGGAAATCAGGGCCGGCGTCTCTGCCGTCAGCGGAGACGTGCTCCTGTCAAGCGCCGGTTTCAGCTACTACGGCGAGGACGGTTCCATATCCAAGGAGCAGTCATACCTTCCTGAAATACAGGCATATCCGGGCGTCGCAGGCATACAGCCAGCCGTCTACAGGGCCGGCATAGTACGCAATGGGCAGGACATCGCCGGCGTGGTGTTCAAGGGCGTAGAGAGCAGCGACTCCACCCTGCACGCAAGGGTACCGGAGCATCTTGCAGGCCAGCTCGGGCTCAAGGAAGGAGACAAGATGCTGAGCTACTTCATAGGCAACAAGGTAAAGATGAGGAACTTCGTCGTGGAGGAGATATACGACAGCCTCCTCGATACCGACGACGCACAGATAGTCTATGTGCCCATCAGCGACATGCAGCGCCTCAACGACTGGGACGAGAGCCAGGTCTCCGCTCTGGAAGTCACCCTCGACAGGCATCACACTTCACGCGAGGCCATAAGGGAAGCGACGGCCAGCATAGGAAGCATCTGTGCACTGAGCGCGACTGAAAGCGACGACATACCTGTTGCGCAGGCATCGTCAGACCGCTTCTCGACCCTTTTCGACTGGCTCGACCTCATCGACTTCAACGTCACGGCAATCCTGATACTGATGACCATCGTGGCCGGCTTCAACATGATATCCGGGCTTCTCATAATGCTCCTCAGGAACACTTCCACCATAGGAACCCTGAAGGCCATGGGCATGACGTCCAAGGGCATAGCAGGCGTGTTCCTCCGCGTCAGCGCCCGGATAGTGCTGAAGGGACTCCTCGTCGGCAATGCCGCGGCTCTGCTCTTCTGCCTCATACAGGGCACGACGCACCTGATCAAGCTCAATCCGGCCAACTACTTCGTAAGTTTCGTGCCCGTGAGCCTGAATGTTCCCGGTGTTGTCCTAGCTGATATTCTGGCATTTGCAGCGATAATGCTGCTGCTTGCGCTGCCGTCCGTCTTCATCTCGAAGGTCGATCCGGCCCAGACAATGCGCAGCGAATAGGCTACTTCTTCCCTTCAGCCATCTTCTTTTCCAGGATCTTCATGTTCCTGTTGGCTGCCATGTCATTGGGGTCGAGCTTCAGAGCCTTCTTGTAATATGACTGAGCCTTCTTGAGATTGTTCTTTCCGACGAACCAGTAGGAGCCGATGTTGCCCATGAACGAGGCATTCTTGGGATAGAGCTTGTTCATCTTCTGAGAAACGGCAAGGAAGAGCTCGTATCCGTTGGGGGTGCCGATCTTGAAGAAAGATGAGCAGTACTCCTGGACTATGTCGACGAACTCATCCTCTGATATGGCCTCTCCCTTGAACTTCCATGCAGGATGTGAGGCAGTGTTCCTGTCTATCATCTTCACGAGCTCGGCATACGCCAGATCAGGGCTCTCCTTCTCGTATGCGCACAGTGAGGATATCTTGTCGAGCCTGTACTGCAGGTCGTCAGGATACAGGCTGATTGCCTTGTCGAGGGCATTCTGGCTGCGGGCGAAGAGGGAATCCACAAAGACGGTCTCCTCGTAATAGTACACATCGCGGTCAAGGGAATCCTTCAGAACGAGGATGGGCTTGTTTCCAAGATACTTCGACTGATTCTTGGCCTGCACCTCCGTGCTCTGGCTCTTGAGATAATTATATAGGAAGCGGGCCTCCAGCATGTCGCCATCCTCAGGGAAAGCCTGCTCCCACTTGTCGATGATGTTCTCGACGCCCACGCCGGCAGCACCGAGCATCTTGACCTGACGCTGGTACTTTGCAAGGAAATCCTCTGAAGTCTGTGCGAATGATAGTGCACATGAAAGCAGCATCGCTGCAACGATAACGGTTCTTTTCATCTTACGTCCATCAATATTCTTCTGGCCTGCGGGTAGAGGTTGTTGCACCTGCGGCCTATGTTCTTAACGAAACCAAGGGGTATGCCCTTGTATGTCACCAATATATATCCCAGCGGAGCGTCAGGCAGGGAAATGGTGTCCCTGTGCAGATAGCTCAGCGCAACGGGCTTGTCAAGGGCAACCTCGGGGTACCGCCCTCTGGGAAAGTCCAGGCTGAGCGCCCAGTCGGCATCCGGTATGAAGTCCTTGCCCTTCTGCTCACCCTTCTTCAGACCCATCCTTTCGGGACGGAGAACTTCCAGCGCCTCTATGCCTGAGCGGACGGAGTCCGGAGCACCGTCCTTGACAAGGGCACCGACCCACTGTCCTTCTCCGGGCACCTCGCCTACGCGCAGCAGGTTGCCGTGCCTGGTCAGGGCTACGCCCCAGTCGGCGAACTCGTTCTCGGGGGGCACGATGCTGCCTCCAAGTTCAGCAGCGGCCCATTCGAGGTTGTCATCGTTCTCGGCCTCCTCGTATGTGCAAGTGCTATATATAAGGATACCGCCGGGCTTGAGGGCAGGCCACACGTCGGCGAGTATCCTCTTCTGGCGGGCGGCGCAGAGCTGCACCACCTCGGGGCTCCATTCCTCCACGGCGCGGGGGTCCTTGCGGAACATTCCCTCTCCGCTGCAAGGCACGTCGGCGACTATCACGTCAAAGAAGCCTTCAAGGCGGGCGAAGGCTGCAGGATCGACGTTGGTGACGGCCACGTTAGGGTCACCCCAGCGGGCGACGTTGTCCTTGAGTATGCGGCAGCGGTCCTTCATGACCTCGTTGCTCACCAGCAGGAAGTCGCTTCCGCAGGCTTCGCGAAGGCTGGCTGCAAGGTCGGTCGTCTTGCCGCCCGGCGCGGCGCAGAGGTCGAGTACCCGGATGGGGCCTCGACCCATCGCCTTCTGACGGGGGGGCTCCCCCCGTAACGCCCCCCCGGCGGCTCCTTCGAGGGAACAGGAGAGGAGTTTGCGGAAGACATGCCCCACGTACATGGCGCTGCTGTCCTGCACATAGTAGCAGCCAGCATGGAAAAGCGGGTGCAGAGTGAAGACCGGACGCTCCTCGAGTATGCGTCCGTACGGACTCCACGGCACCTGCCGCGAGCCTTCCAGTATGGGAAGCCCGGCATCCGGCTGCTTGAACGGATTCAGGCGGACTGCAACTGAAGCGCTGTCGGTCATGGTCTAAAGCATTCCTTCTGGGATGTCCGGCATCTTGCCTTCCGAAACGTCCACGAGTCCCTGGACCAGCTTGTCAAGCGCCTCCTGGACCTTGCGGCCAAGCATGGCACGCATCATCATGTTGAGGTTGGCGTCGAGCACGACGTAGAATTCGGTCCTTCCCGGAACGGGAGACTGGTCGAAGTGCAGCGCGCCGACGAATTCCACGGGGGAATCGGTGCTGATGAGACGGATGACGCTGTAAGGCAGGCGCTCGTCTATCTTCACTCCGATCTTGAAGTTCTGGACAGTCGCCCAGAGATTGTCAAAGTCTGCGTCCAGGCTGACCTGAGCCTGTGCCTGCTCAGGAATCATGCGTGTGAAGTTCCGCATATCGGTGAAAGCCATGAAGAGTTCCTCCCTGCTGCGGAGGACCTGTCCGTGTTTGCTCTCGTAATGTGCTGTCATATCGGGTATTTTTGCTAATTTTGCGTTCAATCAGGCAAAGATAGCAAATATTATGCACAAGATTTACTTCGAGAAAAGATGCATCATTATCTGCGAGCCGGGCGACCAGGCTCTTTCCGACCCGAATGCCATCGAGTTCCACATTTCCGACAGGATAGACCTTCACACTTTCGTCGACATGTTCGAGGCTTCCGGTTCGCTCAGCCGCATATATCTGCCGACCGACAACACCGAACTGATGTACCGCAGGCTCTGTGCTGAGTTCAAGGAGGTGAATGCCGCCGGAGGTCTTGTGAGCAACCGCCGCGGCGACTTCCTGCTGATCAGCAGAAACGGCCTCTGGGACCTTCCCAAGGGGCATCAGGAGGCCGGAGAGGACATCAGCGTCACCGCGATGAGGGAAGTCCAGGAAGAGACTGGAGTGGACCAGCTCGAGCTGGGCAGCCTGATATGCGTGACTGACCACTGCTATCTGCGCGGAGGCATCTGGCACCTGAAGCACACATGGTGGTACAACATGCTCTACACGAACCCCGTGGACCTCACTCCCCAGCGGGAGGAGGACATCGCCAAGGCCGCCTGGGTGGCGAAGTCCAGCCTGCCCCCTTTCCTGAAGAACACCTACCCCTCGATTCTCGAGGTTTTCAGAGAAGCGAAAGTGTGAAACTTTCAGCAAGAACTGTCCGTATATATTAAAGTTATATCCATCGGACAAATGAAACTTTCACAATTCAACTTCCCTCTTACCAAAGAAAGAATAGCAACTGAACCTACCCGCTGGCGCGACGAGTGCAAGCTCATGGTGCTTCACAAGAAGACCGGCGAGATCGAGCACAGGCAGTTCAAGGACATCATAGAGTATTTCGGAAAGGGCGACCGCTTCGTCCTCAACGACACCAAGGTATTCCCCGCTAAGCTCTGCGGAAAGAAGGAGAAGACCGGTGCCGACATCATGGTATTCCTCCTGCGCGAGCTCAACCGCGAGCAGCGCCTCTGGGACGTGATCGTCGACCCCGCCCGCAAGATCCGTATCGGAAACAAGCTCTACTTCGGTGACGACGAGAGCATGGTTGCCGAGGTCATCGACAACACCACCTCACGCGGAAGGACCCTCCGCTTCCTGTACGACGGACCGTACGAGGAGTTCAAGGAAGCCCTCTTCGCGCTTGGCAAGACTCCCGTTCCCGAGTGGGTCAAGGAAGATCCCACCCCCGAGGATGCCGAGAATTTCCAGACCATCTTCGCAAAGCACGAGGGCGCAGTCAGCGCTCCTGCGGCAAGCATGCACTTCAGCCGCGAGCTGCTCAACCGCATGATCCTCGCCGACATAGAGAAGACCTTCATCACCGTGCACATGGGCATAGGCCACTTCCGCACCGTCGATGTGGAGGACCTCAGCAAGCACCGCATGGACTGCGAAAGGATGATCATATCCGAGAAGGCTGCCGACGAGATCAACTCAACAAAGAGGGCAGGCCACAAGATCTGCGCCGTGGGCGTGACCGTCATCCGCGCGCTTGAGACCAACGTCACCACCCTCAACGAAGTCCGCCCCACCGACACCTGGACGAACAAGTTCATCTTCCCTCCCTACGAGTTCAGCATTCCCGACGCCATCGTGTCCAACTTCCATCTGCCCGAGTCGACGATGCTCATGAACATCGCTGCATTCGGAGGCTTCGACAAGGTCATGAACGCATACAACGTGGCTCTCGAGAACGACTACCGCTTCGGCCCCTACGGCGACGCGATGCTCATCATCGACTAACGACACAGATACATATCGAAAAAGCCGGTTCCCACCGGCTTTTTTTGTATATTTGAGCCGGGACTCTCGAACTATGAAAAATGGACAAGGAACAGGAAACCGTCAGCGCGCTGGCGCTGAACCACATCTTCGGATATCAGCCGAAGATTTCGAAGATTCTGATTGAACGGCTAGGGTCCGCCGCCGCAATCTTCGAAAGATCCAAGGACGAGATCGACCAGATTTTCGGACCATACAGCAAGAAGCATCCCGACATATCGTCGGCAGCCCTCGACAAGGCCGCCGAGGAACTGCACGACCTGAGGTCCCGCGGCTGCGACTTCATAGCAGTAACCGACGATGCCTACCCTTCACTTCTGAAGGAATGCGAGGATCCCCCGGTAGGCCTATATGTCAGAAGCGCCACGCCTCCGGGCGAGCTCTTCCCCGACGGGCCATATATCTCCATCGTGGGCACGAGGGACATTTCACCCTACGGCAGGGAGTGGTGCGGCAGAATCGTCTATACCCTGTCGATGGCGCCGGTCAGGCCCACGATCGTGAGCGGATTTGCCATAGGAGTCGACATAAACGCCCACCTGGCAGCGCTTGACGCTGGCCTGCCTACGATAGCGGTGCTGCCGGTAGGCATCGACGACGTGTATCCCCGAAGGCACCGGGCAATAGCGGAAAGGCTCGCCGCTACCCCTGGATGCGCCCTAGTTTCGGACTATCCCCCGGGAACCAGCGCCGAGGCCGCCAATTTCCTGCGGCGGAACAGGATCATAGCCGGCATGAGCCAGGGCACGATCCTGGTCGAGTCGAAGATGCAGGGCGGCGGCACCATGACGGCAGGCCTGGCCGCAAGCTACGGCAGGGAGGTCTTTGCCCTCCCCGGCAGGATAGATGACCTTCGCTCACAGGGATGCAACCGTCTGATAACAGAGAAGATAGCCGAGCCCATACACTCGCTCGGCACCCTTCAGGAGACGCTCGGCCTGGGCAGGTTCTCCCGCAAGCGCAAGGCCGACCTGGCCGAAGAGGTGCAGCGGCGCTTCGAAGGGAGCATTGACGGGAAGCAGCTGAAGCAGATGCAGGAAGTGGCCATGCACATCCGGTCGAACAGGGGCGCGACTCCCGAAGAGATAGGTCTCGCGCTGGGTATGAGCTACCAGGAGGCAGCCTTCTGCACAGGCATGCTGGAAAGTGCAGGAATAATAGTGACAGACCTGCTCCAGAGGTGCTCAATCAATGCCAAAATTGATTAAATTTGTATTTCTGTATGGAATTCATAGACACACATACGCACAACTACGACGAAGCCTACAAGGGCTGCGAGGATGAAGTCATCGGGAGGGCCGTCGCCGCCGGAGTCACCAAGCTCCTGCAGGCCGACGTGGACTCCAGTGAAAGAGATTCCATGTTCAGTCTTTGCGACCGGCACCCCGGCGTGCTGTACCCCATGCTGGGCCTATATCCGGGCTCGGTGCAGGAGAACTGGAAGGACGAGATCGACGCCATGCTCCCCTACCGTTCGAAAGGGGTCGTGGCCGTGGGCGAGATAGGTCTTGACTATCACTACTGCGAAGACACGAAGGAGCTGCAGAAGGAGGCCTTCCGTACCCAGCTTGAGCTCGCTGCGCAGTGGGACCTGCCCGTGAACATCCATCTCAGGGAAGCCACCGAGGACTTCTTCTCCGTCATCAAGGACTGCGGCCATCTTGGGCTCAGGGGCAATCTGCACGCATTCAGCGGCAGCCTCGAGACCTTCGAGAGACTCAGGAAATACGGCGACTGGTACGTCGGGATCGGCGGTGTGGTGACTTTCAGGAAGGCAGGCATAGGGCGCGAGATCGCGAAGTTCCCCCTCGACAGGATACTTCTCGAAACCGACTCACCGTATCTCACCCCCACGCCTCACCGTGGCGAGAGGAACGAGAGCGCATACATACCCCTCATCGCCGCATTCATCGCCCAGAGCAAGGGCATAAGCATCGAGGAAGTGGCCGCACAGACCACGCAGAACGCAAGAAAACTTTTCAGAATATGAGACTGTTCCAGGATTTGCAGGCAAAGGCATCAGCAGTGCTGCTGATATACACCGGAGGCACCATAGGAATGAAGGAAAGCACTGACGGTCAGGGGCTTGTACCCTTCGACTTCAGCGGCATCGCCGACGAAGTGCCCGAACTGCGGAAGTTCGCATGCCGCATCGACAGCTACACCTTCGACCCGCTCATAGACTCCTCCGATGTGGAGCCGCGGCTCTGGCAGCAGCTGGCCGAGCTCATAAAGGCCCGGTACGACGGCTACGACGGATTCGTCATCCTGCACGGGACCGACACGATGTCGTACAGCGCGTCGGCCCTCAGCTTCATGCTGGACAATCTCGACAAGCCCGTCATCTTCACGGGAAGCCAGCTGCCCATCGGCCGGCCCCGCACCGACGGAAAGGAGAACCTGATATCGAGCGTGGAGATAGCCGCAGCAAAGGATGCCGACGGCAGGGCGATGGTGCCGGAGGTGTGCATATTCTTCGATTCGCAGCTGCTCAGGGGCAACCGGAGCACCAAGGTGAACGCCACCGGATTCGACGCCTTCTCGTCTCCGAACTACCCGGCTCTCGCCACCGCGGGAATCAGCATAAAATACAACAGCAGGATCATCCACTACGGCTCCGGAAGGCACCGCGACCTGCAGATCAGCACCAGTCTCGACACCCGCGTCTCGATCCTCAAGGTCCACCCCGGAATAACCGAACAGGTAGTGCGGGACATCCTTCTGGGAACGGAGACAAGGGCCGTCATCATAGAGACTTACGGCTCGGGCAATGCCATATCGAAGGACTGGTTCCTCGACATCATCAGGGAGTCCTCCGAAAAAGGCAAGATACTGCTCAACGTGACCCAGTGCCTGTGCGGCGACGTGAACATGGACCTGTATGCCACAGGCAAGGCCCTGAAGAACGCCGGAGTGGTCTCAGGATACGACAGCACCACCGAAGCAGCCCTCGGAAAATTATTTTATCTGATGGGGACAAACAATGATAATGAGCAAGTTAAGGCACTTTTGGGCAAAAACCTGAAAGGCGAAATTTCAAAATAGTTATTGCTGAATGAAATATTTTTGCTAAATTGCGGTGCTTAATTGGATATTTTACTATTTAACTAATACATTTAACACATCTTATGAAAAAGTTTTTCATGACTCTTGCAGCAGTAGCCTCAATGGTTTTCTCTGCAAACATCGCTTTCGCTCAGGAAGGAGCTCCTCAGTCACTTGCTGACCTGACAGCAGCTCAGCCCGAGGTTCCTCTTTTCCAGGCAATCAAGAGCTATTTCATCCAGGGTGGTGCAGGCTTCATGGCCCTCATCATCATCTGCCTTATCATTGGTCTTGCTCTCTCAATCGAGCGCATCCTCACCCTCTCATTCGCAAAGAAGAACCCTGAGACCCTCGTAAAGAAGGTTAAGGACGCTCTCAAGAAGGGTGGCAAGGACGAGGCCATCAAGGTCTGCGAGGCTACCAAGGGTCCCGTTGCTGACATGATGCAGCAGGGTCTCAAGCACCTCGACGAGGATCTCGACGTAATCGAGGCCAGCGTTGTTTCAGAGGGTGAGGTTCAGCAGGCTGAGAACGAGAAGGGTCTTTCTTGGATCTCTCTCTTCATCGGTATCGCTCCCTCTCTCGGATTCCTCGGTACCGTTATCGGTATGGTACAGGCATTCGACGCTATCGAGTCTGCAGGTGACATCTCACCTAACATCGTTGCAGGTGGTATGAAAGTCGCTTTGATCACCACAATCGGTGGTTTGATCGTTGCCATGATTCTCCAGGTGTTCTACAACTACATCCTCTCAAAGATCGAGAACCTTTCAAAGGATATGACAAGTTCTTCACTGAACTTCATGGATGCAGTAAGAGAGTACAAGAAGAACTAATTATTTACGAACCGCATAAACTCATTTGAAATGAATAAGAAAAGCTTTAGTATCTTCAAATGGATTATGCTGGCTATGATTATTGTCAGTGTCGCAATCCTCGTCCTCGGCTTTGCCCTTGGTTTCGAGGCTAACGACGGCAAGTTCACCGACATCCTTCTTACCTGGGCATACATCGTCCTCGGAATAGCAGTACTTGCATGGGTACTCGTCGGCGCAATTGTAGCTTTCAAGAATAATCCCAAGAGCCTCATCAAGATCGGCATCGGGCTCGTAGCAATAGCCGCTGTAGTCTTCTTGGTATATCTCATTTCTCCGGGCGCACCCGCAATGAATATGCTCAAGCAGCCTGAGCAGGGCATCCTCAAACTTACTGACACCATCCTCAATCTCTGCTACATCACCGGTGGCATCGCTATCGTTTCCATCATCGCTGGTGAGATTGTAATGGCTATACGTAACAAGAAAGCATAATAAGATAGAACACTATGGGTAGCAATAGAAAAGTACCTCAGATGAACACAAGTTCAACGGCGGATATCGCATTCCTGCTCTTGTGCTACTTCCTCATGACCACAACCATGGGAACACAGACAGGTCTGTCACGTCGTCTTCCTCCTATGCCTGACAAGAACCAGAAGACAGAGGACCAGAAGGTAAACCGCCGCAACATCATCGTGGTAAAGATCAACTCTGCAGATAGAATTCTTGCAGGTACAGAGCCTATAGATGTCAGCCAGCTTAAAGATAAGATCAAGGAATTCATTACCAACCCTCAGAACAGGGAAGACCTCCCCGAGAAGGAAATTACCGAAATCGAAGGATTCGGCAAGTATCCCGTATCGAAGGGTGTCATCTCTCTCCAGAATGACCGTGGTACAAGCTACAAGGCTTATATCGCCGTTCAGAACGAGCTTGTCAAGGCAGTCAATGAAATCCGCGACGAGTTCTCAAGAGCTCAGTTCGGAAAGACATACAACGCACTTGACGAGGAGCAGCAGGGCATTGTCCGCAAGGCCATACCTCAGAACATTTCAGAGGCAGAGCCTAAGGATGTAGGTAAGAGAAGATAGTAACAGGAGGATAAAATTATGGCAAGATTCGGTAGCAACAACCACAAGGAGGTGCCTGCAGTAACATCAAGCTCCCTCTCCGATATCGTCTTTATGCTTCTGTTCTTCTTCATGGTGACCACGCAGATGCGTGAGACCGAGAACAAGGTCATGGTTACCATCCCTGAAGCTTCAGAAGTTGTCAAGCTTGAGAGAAAGGACCTCGCTTCATACATCAACATCGGAACCCCTACCCGCCAGTATCAGGCACAGTACGGTACCGAGGCACGTATCCAGCTGAATGACTCTTTCAAGTCAATCGACGACATCCGCGACTTCATCGCAGCAGAGCGTGATTCCAGATCAGAAGGTGACAGACAGCTCATGCAGACCGTCATCAGAGCTGACCAGGACGTCAGAATGGGTATCATCACAGATGTAAAGCAGGAGCTGAGACGCTGCTCAGCCCTGAAGATCATGTACTCATCTAGAAAAGCCACCAAGTAAAACAACGGCTTAGAATATACGAGCAGCCCCCTTTAATGAGGGCTGCTTTTTAAAATCCAGTAATCGTAAAAATGGAAGTTCTCCGCAGTAAAGTAAAGGATCTGCTTCAGATGGAGGCAGGTCAGGAAGTCCTCGCAAAAGGATGGGTAAGAACCAAGAGAGGCAACAAGGAAATAGCATTCATAGCTCTCAATGACGGTTCATCGATCAAGAACATACAGATAGTAGTAGACAAGAACGCCGAGACAGAGCCTATCCTTTCAAAGATAAGTACAGGCGCGTGCATTGGCGTGAAGGGTAATCTCGTGGAATCCGTCGGCAGCGGCCAGGCAGTCGAGATTCACGCAGAGTCCATAGAGGTCTATGGCGAATGCGATCCTATGCGCTATCCACTCCAGAAAAAGGACACATCATTCGAGTACCTGCGTACAGTAGCACACATGCGTCCCAGGACCAACACATTCGGTGCAGTTCTGCGCATGCGCAGCCAGATGGCATACGCCATCCATGAGTACTTCCATTCAAAGGGTTTCGTATACCTCAACACTCCCCTCATCACCGCATCGGACTGTGAGGGAGCAGGACAGATGTTCCAGGTAACGACCCTCGACCTTAACAATGTTCCCAAGAACAAGAAAGGCCAGCCTGACTTTGCCAAGGACTTCTTCGGCAAGCAGACTAGCCTCACTGTGAGCGGCCAGCTCGAAGGCGAGCTCGGCGCAACCGCTCTCGGAGAGATCTACACCTTCGGTCCCACCTTCCGTGCAGAGAACTCCAACACTCCCCGCCACCTTGCAGAGTTCTGGATGATCGAGCCCGAAATGGCATTCTACGACATCAATGACAACATGGATCTCGCAGAAGACTTCATCAAGCACCTTGTAAAGTACGCGCTGAACAATTGCTACGACGACATCAAGTTCCTCAATGACCGTTATGACAACGAGCTCATCGAGCGCCTTCAGGGCGTTATCGGCACCGAGTTCGTGCGTCTTGAGTACACTGAGGGAATCAAGATACTTGAAAAGGCCATTGCTGACGGCGTTCAGTTCGAATATCCAGTATACTGGGGCGTAGACCTCCAGAGCGAGCATGAGCGCTATCTCGTGGAGCAGCACTTCAAGAAGCCCGTCATCCTCACAGGCTACCCCAAGGAGATCAAGGCCTTCTACATGAAGCAGGATCCCGACGGCAAGACCGTCCGCGCTATGGACGTGCTCTTCCCGAAGATCGGCGAGATCATCGGTGGAAGCGAGCGTGAGTCAGACCTCGCAAAGCTCGAGGCACGCGTAGACGAGCTCGGAATGAGCCGCAAGAACCTCGAATGGTACATCGACACAAGGCGTTTCGGAAGCTGCCCTCACAGCGGATTCGGCCTTGGTTTCGAGCGTCTGCTCCTCTTCGTGACCGGTATGCAGAACATACGCGACGTCATCCCCTTCCCCCGTACTCCTAAGAACTGCGAATACTAGAATATGTTGGTAATAGGCATAGCAGGCGGCTCCGGCAGCGGAAAGACAACCGTTGTGAAGGCCATCACCGAGAAGTTGAACAAGAAGGTAGTGGTAATCCCCCAGGACTGCTACTACAGGGATCTGAGCAACCTTACCGACGCTGAGAAGCGAAGCCACAACTTCGACCATCCCGATGCCATAGAGTGGGACCTTCTGTGCTCTCAGCTCAAGGACCTCAAGGCTGGCAAGGCCATCGATCAGCCCATCTACTCCTTCATCTCATGCGGACGCCTGAAAGACACACAGAGAGTGGAGCCTGCCGATGTCATCATCATCGAGGGTATACTCATATTCACCTGCGAGGAGCTCAGGGACCAGATGGACATCAAGATCTTCGTCGACGCCGACGATGATGACAGGCTCATGCGCGTCATGGCCCGCGACATCGCGGAACGAGGCAAGGACGTACATTGGGTGATCGAGCGCTACAGCCGCACAGTGAAGCCCATGTACCTTCAGTTCATCGAGCCCAGCAAGCGCTATGCCGACATCATCATCCCTCAGGGAGGGCACAACAAGGTGGCGATAGACATCATCTCCGCAACCATAGAAAAATCACTTAAGGGCCAGCAGTGAGAAAGTTACTGAGCCAGGAACAGAAAGCAGGACTGTACATTACCGTGATCGTGCATCTCGGCATTGTGATAGCCCTGCTTCTTGCAGGCCTCCACTTCAGTCTGCAGAAAGAGAACTCATTCGTTCTGGACTTCTCCAAGATGGAGGAGCTGGAGCGGATGCAGGAGGAGATTGCCAAGCTGGAGAAGGAAGCCGAAATGCAGCAGGCCATAGCCGAGAAGCTACAGCGCGAACTCGGCAGCACGCCTTCAATCCGCAACGTGGCAGTCGACAGGGCCTCCCTGAAAGACGATAGAGGCACTGATGCGGACCAGCTTTACAAAGACGCAGAAAGACTTCAGAAAGAGCTCAATTCAGGATACGAACTGCCGGAAGAGGACGTTGCCGAGGCCAGTCCTGTGAAGAAGCAGGAGAGCAAGGCCGCAGAGCAGCACTACAGCGGCCCCTCAGTGGTATCCTATTCACTTGAAGGCAGGAAGGCCAGCAAGCTGCCCATCCCTGCATACAGATGCATGGGAGCGGGACGCGTGACAGTGCTTATCGTAGTCGATCCTGCAGGCACCGTGATAGGCGCCAAGGTAGACGAGGCTGTATCCAGCACGGATGGCTGTCTCAGGGCATTTGCCATCAGGGCGGCACGCCTGAGCAAGTTCTCAGCATCCGCTTCCGCACCTGCAAAGCAGGCCGGAAACATAGTCTACGAGTTCATAGCGCAGTAGGCGCTACTCCCCCATCGCTTTCTTGAAAACGTCGTCCGTCTGCAGATACAGATGGTAGAACGCCTTGTCTCCCAGCTTGGAGTAGCGTCCAACCAGAGCACGGATCTGGGTGAGCATGTACTGCTTCTCACCGTTCCATTCGTCGATGACAGGCGTAAGGCCGTCCTTGGCCTTTGCGAAGCTCAGGAACGCGGCTTCGAGGCCGGCCCTGTCAAGATACTTCAGAAGACTGTCATAGTCTTCAATAGCCTGCAATTCTGCCTTATGGGTGTCGAAGTACGCGGAGGCGAAACGCATGGGCGTCGCCTTGCGGTTACATGCGATATAGAACTGGCTGGCCTTGGTGGTGTCGACGGGCACGAACACGTCGGGAATGATTCCACCCTTCGACACATCCATGCTGTCGGCCTCCATCATCTCCCCCGTGCCGTATCGCTCGAAGACCTCATAGTTGTAGTCGTCGGAATACGGCTTCTGGATGCAGCGACCGCTGGGAGTGTAGAAGCGTGCCACGGTGATGCGCACGCCGGAACCATCGGTAAAATACGTAGGTTCCTGCACAAGTCCCTTGCCGAACGAGCGCCTGCCCACTATCTGCGCGCGGCCATTGTCCTGCATGGCTCCGGCGAAGATTTCACTTGAAGAGGCAGAGCCGTCGTCGATCAGCACGGTAAGGCCTATCCCCTGCAGCAGACCCTTGCCTGAGGCATTGTAGGTTTCGCGCTTGCGGTGCAGGCCTTCCATATACACTATGTTGGCACCCTTGGGGAGGAACTGGTCAGCGAGCAGAAGAGCCTGGTCGAGGAATCCGCCGCTGTTGCCGCGAAGGTCCATTATGAGGTGCTCCATGCCACCTGCCATAAGCTCCAGCGCCGACTGGGCGAACTCAGTATAGGTGGTGCGGGCAAACTTGCTGAGGCGCAGGTAGCCTGTGGTGTCGTTCACCATGAATGCGGCGTCGACGCTGTGGGTAGGTATCTTGCCGCGCGTGATCTCGAAGGGGATGACCTCCTTGTCACGGCCCACCGTGATGGTCACCTTCGTGCCTGCGGGGCCCTTCATCCTGCGCACCATGCTGTCCTGAGGGAACTTCACTCCGGCTATCACCTTGTCGTCGACCTTCAGCAGGCGGTCACCTGCCAGCAGGCCTATCTTCTCGGACGGGCCACCTGGGATGACTTCCAGCACGATAGCGGTATCGTTGGGGACGTTGAACTGTATGCCGATGCCCTCGAACTGACCGGCAAGGTCGTCCTCGGAGTCCTTCAGCACTTCCGGCAGCATGTATATGGTATGAGGGTCCAGAGCAGCCAGCGCGGCAGTGATGGCCGCATCGGTGACTTTCTTGTGGTCTATCGTGTCGACGTAGTTCTTCTCCAGGCACTGGAGCACGAGATTGAGCTTGCGCCAATCCTGATACTCAGTGCGGATGCGCTGTCTGCTTGCACTTATCTTATCGGCTGTCAGCACTATACCCGCTCCGATAAGCACTCCGAGCAGGGCTATGATCAAAGGTTCCCTACGCATTGTCAATCTACTTTTTCTACCTCGATTCCGGCACGACGGAGAAGATCGACTCCGTCAGTGAGCCTGTATTCATCCCTATAGACGACCCGCTTGATTCCTGACTGGATGATGAGCTTGGCGCACTCGATGCAGGGAGAAGCCGTCACGTACAGGGTGGCACCCTGAGAACTGTTGCCCGACTGGGCCACCTTCGAGATGGCATTAGCCTCGGCATGAAGGACGTAAGGCTTGGTGACGCCGTTCTCGTCCTCGCACACGTTCTCGAAGCCTGAAGGAGTGCCGTTGTATCCGTCGGATATTATCATCTTGTCCTTCACGAGCAGAGCGCCCACCTGACGGCGCTTGCAATATGAGTTCTTGGCCCAGATGGCGGCCATCTCGATATATCTTGAGTCGAATTTTTCCATACTAGTTCCTTTGATAGAGATAACGCTTGATGTTGCGCTTGGGCGTACGCTCGAAATCCTCGGCCATGAACTCGATCTTCTTTACCTGGGCATAGCCGGGAAGCATGCGGTTGATCTCGGGAAGGCCTTCTGTCAGGCGCTTCTCCACATCTTCGGGTGCCAGGCCGTCGAGCCCGCCCTGGGCGTAATCAGGATATATGAGGGCCGTGAGAGCGCCGCCATCCTCGATGACGAGGGACTCCACGACGTACTGCACGTTGTTGATCACGGCCTCGAGCTCCTCAGGATATATGTTCTGGCCTGAAGGGCCGAGAATCATGCACTTCGAACGTCCCCTCAGATAGAGGTAGCCTTCCTGGTCGATAACACCCATGTCGCCGGTCTTGAACCAGCCGTCATTGGTGAATGATGTCTTGGTGGCCTCCCTGTTCTTGTAATAGCCGAGGAACACGTTGTCTCCCTTGACCTGTATCTCGCCGGGAATCTTGTAGGGGTTCTTCGAGTCTATCCTCAGCTCGCAGCCGGTTATGGCCTTTCCGCAGGCGCCCTTCTTCGTCCTGTTCCACTTGCAGTAAGTGATGAGAGGTGCGCACTCCGTCATGCCATAGCCCACGGTGAAGGGGAAGCGTATCTTGCGGAAGAAGTCCTCGACCTCGGGGTTGAATGCGGCACCGCCAAGGATGACCTCGCCGAAATGGCCGCCGAAGGCCTCTATGAGCCCTTTGCGTATCTTCTTGAAGATGAACTGATTGACTACGGGAATGCGGATAAGTTTGCTGTATTGTGCTGCAATTGGCTTGATCTGCGACTTGTAGACCTTCTCGATGATGAGAGGCACGGCTATGATGGTGTCGGGGTGCACGTCGGCAAATGCCTTCATGATGATCTTCGGGCTAGGGACCCTGTTCAGGAAATGCACGTGGGCGCCTATGGTCATCTCGAAGAGGAACTCGAACATCATTCCGTACATGTGGGCGGAGGGCAGCATCGCAACCATGTTCGAGTTGCAGTCCATCTGCGGTTCAGCGGTGGTACCTGCGAATGCGACGTTGCACAGGAGGGCACGATAGGGTATCATCACGCCCTTCGAGAATCCGGAAGTTCCGGAAGTGTAGTTTATCAGCGCAAGCTCGTCTGGCTGGTCTTCGTACCAGTGTATGTCCTCGGGCTTGAATCCTTCAGGATATAGCTCCGCGAACACATCGGACTGCCGATTGTACTGTTCTGCGACTGTCTGGTCCTTGGCATAGACGCATTCCATACTGTTCACCAGCACCGCAAGATTGAGCTCCGGCATTCCGGTCACGTCAAGCCCGGCCCATATCGATTCTCCGACGAACAGCACCTTGGCATCGGAATGGTTCACAAGATTCTGAACGCTGTCAGGCTTGAACTCGTGAAGGATGGGCACCGGGACGGCTCCATAGGTGAGAGCCGCGAGGAAGCATACGCCCCAGTTGGCCTGGTTACGGGAACAGATGGCAACCTTGTCGCCCTTCTGGAGTCCGCATTCCTCGAATACGAGATGCAGAATCCTTATTTTCCTGGCCAGGTCGGCGTACGTATAGGTTTCTCCCTGATAGTTCGAGAGTGCAGCGCGATTCCAATTGTCACGGAAGCTCTTCTCAAGCTGCCTATTCAGCGGTATGTACTCCATATCTTATTCCTTTGGGATCCCAGTTGAGCCGGCGGTCCGGTCTGTACACTATGAAATGGCAGTTCCTGTACTGCCAGTCATCCTCGGCCATGCGTTCTTCGCAGTCGAGGAAGGACTGTACATCAGTCTCACTGCCGTATATGTTCCATCCGTCAAGGACGGCGAACGAGCCGTCAGGGATGGCGAACAATCCACCATAAAGGGCCTGCAGGAAGCCTGGGAACGAATTTTTCGTCACGCCGGTGTTCTCGCCAGCCTTGGCCGGACGCGCAAGTATGAGCCTGGCCGCACCCCGGCACACGTATGCCACTTCCTGGATTCCCTGCTCCTTCTCCCATGCGAGAGGGCTCTTGCCGCTCTCGGACTTGAGCTCGGCGATGCGCTTCTGGTACTTGGTGAGCTTCACGCTTGCGTCCATGTAGGCCTCGAACTTCTCGCGGAACCCATCGACGACGGGCTGAGCCACCGCAAAGTCAGCGTCGGCGGGCAGGATGGCACCCAGCCGGCTCTCGCCGAAAGGAAGCCCGGCAAGGGCATTTGTATAATGTTCCATCGAAGGGCCGAGCACCGGCTTCAGGTCGAACTGCTTCTGGGAGCCAAGGTCCATCACGGTCCAGTCGGCAGACTTCTGCATGAAGTGGATCAGCTCACCGCGGGCGACGAAATCCTTGAGGAAAGTCCTGGGAATGGACTTGTCGAGCCCGGAGTTACGCAGATAGATGGTCCCGCGGCCGTTTCCTGCCTGCTCGGTAGCCTCCGTGAACATGGGAGCATCGTAGATCGAGGTCAGGCCCTCGATGTGCCGCATGACCGCGGGCATCGTGGCATCAGCGCGGGTGATGATAATCGCAGAGCGCTCTCCTTCAGCCCAGCCGTCCGCGAAGAAGCGGGCGTGAAGACCGAGGCTGTCGGCCTGGGCGACTATGGAGAGTATGGAGTCGGTAGTGTCGGCCGGAGCCTTGCCGGTATCGATGGCAAGCACGGGCTCCAGGCGGCCGCTGTATACATACGAGAGGACGCAGTGTGCGTTCCTGAGATGCCCCAGGTCCAGGTCAGCTATGGCGCAGGTGGAATCAGGCATGCAGGCAAAGACGTCGCAGCAGTGGTCGAAATCCATGACCACCAGGGCATCGGAAGGCACAGTCCGCAGCAGAGCCGAAGCTTCACGCTGCTGCTGGGGAGCCTGACTGCAGGCTACTGCCGCAATCAATGCCGCAAGGAAGGAAAATACACGTCTTTTGTTCATAAAGTACAAATATAGCAATAATATTTGATTATGAATTTCCCAATAAATAAGTAAATTTGCAGGATTTTAGTAAGTATATGCAGGACATTAGAAACATAGCGATCATCGCGCACGTCGACCACGGCAAGACAACCCTCGTCGACCGCATGATCTATCAGGCGAATCTGGTTCGCCAGCCCGAGAATCTGGGCCAGCTCATACTCGACAACAACGACCTTGAACGCGAACGTGGAATCACCATCCTTGCCAAGAACGTATCCGTGATCTACAAGGGTGTGAAGATCAACATCATCGACACTCCGGGCCACTCCGACTTCGGCGGAGAGGTAGAGCGCGTGCTCAACATGGCAGACGGCGTGCTTCTGCTCGTGGACGCATTCGAGGGCTGCATGCCCCAGACGCGCTTCGTGCTCCAGAAGGCACTCGAGATGGGAAAGAAGCCCATCGTAGTCATCAACAAGGTCGACAAGCCCAACTGCCGTCCCGACGAAGTCCAGGAAGAGGTCTTTGACCTCATGTTCAACCTGAACGCCACCGAGGAGCAGCTTGACTTCGCCACCGTATACGGTTCAGCAAAGCAGGGCTGGATGTCTCACGACTGGAAGCAGCCCACATCGGACATCACTCCCCTTCTCGACACCATCCTCGAGCAGATTCCCGCTCCCGAGGTCAAGGAGGGCACACCTCAGATGCTCATCTCCTCACTTGAGTACTCACCTTACGTAGGCCGTATAGCCGTGGGACGCGTGACACGTGGCACCATCGTCTCAGGCAGCAACATCAGCCTCTGCAAGCGCTACGACATAGTCCAGAAGCAGAAGATCAAGCAGCTCATGGTATTCGAGGGCCTCGGCAAGGCTCCCATCGACAAGGTTCAGTGCGGCGACATCTGCGCCGTTGTAGGCATCGACGGATTCGAGATCGGCGACACCATCGCAGACTACGAGAATCCAGAGGCACTTCCTCCCATCGCTGTCGACGAGCCCACGATGAGCATGCTCTTCACCATCAACAACTCGCCCTTCTTCGGAAAGGACGGCAAGTTCGTGACCTCACGTCACCTCAAGGAGCGCCTCGAGAAGGAGCTTGAGAAGAACCTCGCACTCCGCGTGAAGCCCGGCCTCACAGCCGATTCGTTCGTGGTCTACGGCCGTGGCGTGCTTCACCTGTCAGTGCTCATCGAGACCATGCGCCGCGAGGGATTCGAGCTGCAGGTTGGCCAGCCCAAGGTGCTTGACAAGACCATAGGCGGGCAGAGATGCGAGCCTATAGAGGAACTCTCGATCGAGGTACCCGAGGAATTCGTAGGTGCCGCCATCGAGATTGCCACCCGTCGCAAGGGCGCACTCGTGCACATGGAACCGCGCGGAGACCGCACTCTGCTCGAGTTCGAGATCCCCACACGTGGACTCATGGGACTGCGCAGCAACCTCCTCACCGCTTCTCAGGGCGAGGCCATCGTGGCACACCGCTTCAAGGAATACCAGCCTTTCAAGGGCGAGATCGAGCGCCGCAACAACGGCTCACTCGTCTCTCTCGAGACAGGCGAGGCCATAGCATACTCGATGAACAAGCTGCTGGACCGCGGACGTTTCTTCGTGGAGCCCGGCGAACCCATATATGGCGGACAGGTAGTGGGAGAGCACACCCGCGAACGCGACCTCAACATCAACATCTGCAAGAC
>JAKSKK010000024.1 GCA_024401745.1 Bacteroidales bacterium | reverse complement strand
TTTCGACTGAGAGAGACAATTCAGGACATCAGGTAGACATATTCCCGTTACCGGTACATGACCTTGCCCGTAACCAAGTGCTGTAACTCTTTGATACTTGGGACATGTCCCCGGAACGGTTCAGAACTCCTATGCTCCACAAAGCAGAAAGGGACGCCGCGGCGTCCCTTTCTGCTTTGTGGAGCGATTATCCATCGGGGGGATCAATTGTTTTTCGGATACGATATTGTGCGTTCGAATGCCACCGTCATGTTGAGAAGGGCAGAAAATTCAAATTCGACTTCCTGCGTGATGCTTCCGTCCGATGACTTATATTTATAGATCAGCGTATACCCGCCTTTTTCAAGACCGGAAAGTTCAGTCACAATATCGTCTACAGCGCAGATGCAATTCGCGCTTTCGTCACTTTTGGCAACAACATCGACATGTATGACAGAGCCTTCCAATCTGGCCTGGCAGTCAAATCCCTCCTTGATGGAGCAATTGTCGGAGAGACCCGAAAGGGTTATCTTCAGATTGCCCCTTTTGCTCTGCAGATGCAGAGTACCAACCTGTACTTTTTCAATGATATATTCATCACTGGGCGCCTTGGTGTGGCTGCATCCAGGAGCTGAGAATGAGGCAAGCTTGAAATCCCTGTCGGCAGACATCGAAGAGCAGGAAGCTGCTATGATGGCGGCTGCAGCAAAGGCAGCCAGGAAGAAAATGTTTCTTGATTTCATATTTCAATCCTTTTTTATGTCCATTTATGAAGAAACTCGATTACTGCGTGATGAGAGCATCTCCGAGTGTGCAATAGAGGTATCCGTCCGTGAGATAATCACCCATAGCGCAGCTGTAGCCGACCTTTTGGAATTCAAGAATCACATAATCGTCTCCCTTGTCGGCGAGGGTAATCTTTCCGCGATACTCGGTTGTATGGTCACTGCTGTCGTTCGAAGCGGGGAACGCGAAAAAGAACCTGCTCGGTTTCAAGGTCTCCCCTATCTTCATCATATCGATGTTCTGGAAATATATGCTGAGAAAGAAAGAGTCATACACCATCTTCCCTCCACTACTGGCCCAAAGCCAGGACTGCCCGTCCTTGTCTGATTTCCTGTATACGGCAGCGGTGGCGAAGTCGGTGACTGCATCCTCCTTGGAATCCTTCAGGTCAATCTTGGTCATGGCGACCTTGGACCCGTCTTTGAGGAGCTCGTCCGGAGTGATGCCTGGAATGGGTTCCTTGTTGCATGATACAGTCAGGATAGCCACTGACAACAGGAGAATTCGGGTAATAATGCGTTTCATATCGTTCCAAATATAATGATTATCTATCAATATTCACATTTACACCCAGACGCAGGGTCATGCTCAGCGGCCTCTCCGTCCTGTATGTCGGAACGGACGTCCGGGTGAAATAATAGCTGAGATCCGGTGCGACGAAGAGTGACAGATTCTGCCCCAGACTGTAATATAAAGATGCGGTGGCTACCGCCGAGAAAAGCGGCTCCTTTACTGCAATACGGCTGCCGAAAAGCTCTCCGTAGATACATTTCTCCGCCATTGCACCGGCGCTGAGTGCCACAGAGAAGTTGGAAGGAGTGTCGAACCTGTATCCCAGTTTTAGAGGGACACCCAGGAAGTGAAGCCTCTGGTCCCCAAGATTACCTGCAAACTCGGACCTGAGGAAGGTATAACTCAGTCCGCTTTCCAGGAACACATTGCGTACCAGCGGATAAGTGAGGGTGATTCCAAAACTTACCGGGCGATGGTGCCGGGCTTCACGACCTAGTATCTGATAGTATTCCATTCCGTCACTGGATACCCCGAACCCGCCCGCATTGCATGCGAAGGTACCTTTTGAGTCATCTATGACCACGATTGTAACATTGTTGCTGACACTATTCAGAAAATCCAGCCCGTCGCTTGACATACGTGTCGCCACAGATTCCGGCGAAAGGACAATTATGTCCGGCCGGCTGTTCAGGCCTGAGTTTCCGGGGATTCCGCAAGCAAAAAGAGATACACCCATCTTCTTTCGGGGCCTGTATCTTTTCTCTGGAACTGCCCCGAAGTCATATTCCGCATCCTGCTCACTGTCAACTGTCCGATCCTCGGCAACAGCCGGAGCGGCAGAAGCATCTGCAACCGCAAAATCGGTTGGCGGTTCAGCAACCGTCAGCGAAGCGGTAGTATCTGCAACTGCAAAGTCGGTTGGCGGTTCAACAACCGTCAGCGAAGCGGTAGTATCTGCAACTGCGGGAACTTCCAGGGTTTCGGCAGCCTTCGGAGCGGTCTTCTCTTCAGCCACCAAATCTTCCCTTTCGTTAATAACCTCAGCCAGCATAGTCTGCTGCGGTTCAGACGCCACCTCGACCACGTTCCCACCCTTGGGGATGAACAGCAGCACAGCCGATGCCGCTGCTGCTAAGGCGAAGCCCCACCATGCTGCAGCAGGCACGGACTTACGCGAAGGAGCCGCCGCACTTTCGACCTTTGACCAGACATCGGCTGAAGGCGACAGCTCGGAATCCGACAGGCGCTCGCGCAGCTTGTCGGTCCAGTCGGTATTTCTCTTTTCAGTCATTTCTGTTCAAATAGTCTTTTATCTTTTCTGCGAGCAACGCCCGCGCTCTCATATATTGCGATGATGATGATCGTTCCTTTATTCCCAAAGCCCTGCCTATTTCCTTGTGCGTGTATCCGTCCAATGCAAACATGTTGAACACCGTCCTGTAGCCCGGCGGCAGTTCCCGTATCATTCTCAGAAGATCTTCCTGCGGAACCGCACCGATGTCGTTGTCTTCTATCCCGATATCCATCTCCCGTCCGTCTTCGATGGGCACCGTCTGAATCCGGCAGTCCTGCCTGACGGCATCCAGAGCCCTGTTGACAGTTATCCTGCTCATCCAGGCATAGAGCGAGCCCGGGCCTCTGTATCTGAAGGACCCGAAAGACTGTATGATTTTTATGAAAGAATCCTGAAGGATGTCCTCGGCGGCAGCCCTTGTTCCGACATATCTGGAGCACAGTGAGAGCAGACGACCGGCATAGGAGTCATACAACTCCTTGAATGCCAGCCTCTCAGCGCGTCTGCACCTCTCTGAGAGTGACTGCTCCGGACTCATCTGCTCATTTCACTTTCTGCCCGATGAACAGGATGGAACCTGTACTCATTTCACGGATAATGAAGAAGAAAGGCCTGTCGGCGGTGAAGCTCACATCCTTTGGCTCCGGAGGAAAGTAAGCGGAAATCATTTCCATTGAGACCACAGTTACTGCTGCGGCTTCAGTCCCCTTTGTGTTGACGTCGATATAAGTCTTCTGCTTCACGTCGCCAATATAGAAAGCGTCGCCAATGGGAATGTCAGCCATCTTGGAGAAATCCGCCACATAGGGAGTGAAGGCTGATTTCATGCCAAGGGCAATCAATGCGTCCTTCAATCCGTCAACGGAATATTCGAATTTGAACTCCGGCATCTTGAGTGTGACGTCGTACGCATCGTATGCCTGTACCAGACTGCAGAAGCGGTCGTAGTCAAAACTTGCTGCCGCCGTGCCGAACGCCATGTCGGCGGGAGGAAGTATGACGTCCATGGCAAAAGCGCCGTTGCCATACCTCAGATGCACCATCTCCCATCCGTCAACATTCGAGTAAGACATAGTGCGGGATGTGCTCATCATGTTTACATTTACCTTGTTCCCGTCTATTGTTTTGAATTTTTCCTTATTCGTTTTTGAATTGAACTCGAACGCCCACTTGCCGTTGAAATAAAGCGCGTTGATCAGAAGCATCACGGTCTCCGGACTCAATTTCTCGAGCATTTTCGGAATCTTGCCATGTGTTTTGTCGGAGCACCACTTGTTGACGGCATTGATAGTGGCGGGATCCGCAAACTTCGCGCTGATAGCCTCAGCGGCAAAATAATCACTGGCTGTAGCGAGGAAATCATTCCTGACGGGGAATCCTTCATCGATCCAGACGGAATTGGCGCATTCGAAGGTCGTCTTCTTGTCTATTGTCGTCAGGCTGCCGTCCATCTTGTCATAGTAGCTGGCTATGTCTTCGACTGATTGATTCTCGAAGCCGAGAACGGTGACCATATCTTCCGCAGTGGCGCCGTTGGCGCCGCACGCGGTCATCGAAAGCGCCATGGACAGGCTGAACGGCGAGAAGAGCATCTGCTCATCCTTGTACAGAGCCTTGTAGGCATCGAAGGCGAACGCATTGGCGGTGTTCGCAACCGTAAGTTCCGACTTGGTCAGGACGATGGGAGCGAATTCATTACCGGTGTTGTCGTCCGGAATTTCCCTGTTGTTGCAGGCGGTCAGGCCAGCACAGAGAGCAAGAAGGATCATCAATCTTTTCATATCAACGTCTTTTTCTGTATATATAAACTTCAGAAAGCCGGCAATACTGCATGGGGCTATTCTTTTTTTTTGATACGCTGATACCTTCGATTATTCCGCCCACAACACCGGTGGCGACGAGGCTGAGTTCGAGGCAAAGAGGTAGCGCCTCTCTACTCGAACTTGCCGTCAGTGAACGTCTCAGTGTAGATGCGGGTGCCGTCGTCCTCAAGGATCCAGGTGGTGAATGAACGCTGGCCCTCCTTGAACTCGATCACTCTGGCACCGTTACGCAGATGATGATAGGTGCTGCCGTCGCCACAGCAGCGGCCGTATGCCAGGGCGATTCCCATATAGTCGACGATGAAGTCGCTGTCGTGGTCATGCCCGCAGAAGACGCCCATCGTGCTGCCACCCTCAAGCATGGCAGCGAACATTCCTGCATTTATGCGGCTGTGGCCGCCATACTCGCCGCGCACGCCGGTGACGTTGTTGTGCGTATAGTACTCCGAAGTCCTCACCTGCCATGCCTCGAGGAACTCAGGCAGAGGGATATGGAAGAAGGCTGCTGAAGGGATTACCTTCCCGTGCTCGGCGGCACTCTTCCTGAACTCGTTGCGTATCCATGAAACCTGGTCAAAGCTCATCCACTCGTAGCGTATCTGCATGTCTTCGTAGGGGCTGCCCGCCTGAATGCCGGTGTGCGAGTCCATGAAGTACAGTTCAAGGCCATCGCCCCTGCCTTTATGGTTGCGGACAGGCACCCTGATGTCGGACAGGACGCCGTCTTTGCCGATCACTGCAATCGAATACTTGCATGCAGCCACCATCCCGGATATATCAGCCTTCGACATCTCCTGCTCCTGATCGTGGTTGCCGAACACGAAGCAGAAAGGCACTTTCAGATCCTCGAGCGTGCCGAGAAAGTGCTGGAACTGACTGCGGCATTCTCCTCCGTTTGATATCACATCGCCGGTAACGGCTATCAGGTCGGGCTTTTCCGTCTTTACCTCGAACCTTATCCTCGCCAAGGTCGAAGCCTCGGCCTTCGGGTTATCGGCAGTCAAGTGAAGATCAGTCAGTTGAAGGACCTTGAAACTACCGTCCTTGTCGAATTTCAACTCAGGGGTCCTGGCGCTGGCAGCAATGCAGAGCGAAAGCAGGAATATGCACAGAATGGTCTTTTTCATTTCTATTTATTAGTTCTCAATCTGGTTTATGATCTCGCTGCAGGTGCGGATGATCTTGCGGTCCATGCTGTAGCCGATGATGCCACCGACAATCAGGCCAAAAAGCAGGCCCACGACCATAGGAATGGCTAACTTCTTTTCCTCGACATTGAGGAGGACTTCGGCGATCAGCCAACCGGCCCAGAACACGATTATTATGAAAGCCCACTTGATCCAGCCGGCGTAGTTAGCCTTCATCTCACGCACATGCTTGCTGAATGTGAGCATGTCGCAGTTGGAGAGGTCGGTTCCCTGCACCTTGTGGTTGAACTTCCAGTCGAGGAAGATGCAGAATGCCATCAGGAGCATGGTTGCGATAGTGAAGGCCCATGATGCGTGCACTACCGGATTGTAGTGGAATATCACGGGTGCCGTAAGGAACACGAACACGGCGCAGCCTATGCTCCAGCCTACCGTGCCTCTCATGGAGCGCACCTTGCCACCCATGGTCTCACGCATCAGAGCGTCGTTGATGATTTCCTGATTTTCAAGTCTTTCCTTGAGCTGCTGATAGTCAGCACGCATCTGCTCAAGCGTATAGTTATTCTCTTCCATTGCTCATTTGTTTTAACTGTTCACGTATTCTGACAAGCTTCACGGAAACGTTGTCAGCGGAAATTCCCACTATCTGTCCTATCTCATCATAGCTGATGCCCTCCAGCCACAGCAGCACTATGCTGCGGTCCACAAGGCCGAGGCGGTTGATGCGCTCGTAGAGCTGTTTTGTCTGGAGGGCCCTGTCGCTTACGTCCTCGAAGGGGTCGATGTCGACGCTCAGCGGCACGCGCTCTCCGGCGCGCTTCTTCTTCCTGTCAGCATTGATGCAGGTGTTCAGGGCTATGCGGTAAATCCAGGTCCGCATGCTCGACTCGCCGCGGAACGAGTCGAAGCCCTGCCAGAGCTTGACGAGTACTTCCTGGAACAGGTCGTCAATCTCCTGGCGATCCTTCGAGAACATGTAGCAGACCGTGTACACGGTTGCCTTGTGTTCCCGGACCATAGTGGTGAATTTCTGTTCTTTCGTTTCCATTTTTTCTTATCTTCACTCCAATAGACAACGGAAGGCAGCGAATACTACAGATTATTCTTGATTTCTTACGTCAAATGAATAACTGCCGGCATAAAGGTAAGCTCCGGTAGGACTGAACAGAGCTTCGGTGCCGCAAGGGATCGTGACATCATAATGTATCGTCTCCCCATCCTTTTTCCACGAGAGCTCAATGGTGCCATAGGGAGTTTCCTTTGTGACGCGCACCCAGTCGATGCCTGATGGAATCTGCGGGCGGATGGTAAACAGCCTGTAACCTGGGAATGCGGGGACCAGACCGCCGAGTGCCTGATAGAACCAGGTGCCAATACCGTTGAAGCAGTTGTGGATGTGACTGCGGGGGTCGTCCCAATCCTCCCATGTGGTGCTAGCGCCATTGTCGAGCATATACAGGTAACCGGGATAGTCCCTCTGCTTGAGCATGCCGTACATGAACTCGCACTCCCCCTCCTTGACAGCCCACTCCGCGAGTATAGGCACGCCAACAAGGCCAGTTGCGAGATGGCCGCCAAGCTTCAGCCTGGTATGTTCCTTGAGCGCCTCCTTCACGGCCGCATAGTATTCTTCAGGAACGGCGCAAACCAGCATTGGATAGGCCATATCTATCTGGCTGCCAGATGCGTATGTATTCGTCTCAGGATGGAAGAACTCTTCGTGTATCCTCTTGTTGAGGGCCAGACGGCGGGCGTCGAAGGCATCGGCATCAGCATCGTTGCCGAGATGGCGGGCAGCATCGGCAAGGGCCGCAAGGTTCTGGCTCAGCGAGCAGTTGTTGACCAGGTCCACCGACGCCGAGTCGGTCGCATCCACGCCATGCGGCGGGAGCCAGTCGCCGAGATACCAGTTGCGGTGCTCGGTGTCCGGCCACTTCCTGAGCAGACCGTCCACAGTATAGGCATCAACATAGTCCAGCCAGCGGACCTGCAGGTCATGGAAACGCTCCAGCATGCGAGGGTCGCCATAGTTCAGCAGCGCCCTGTACGATGCCATGATGGGGAAGCCGCACCAGTAAGGGCCGCCTCCGGCCGGATAGGGATTGGGCGCAGTATGCGGCAGGGAGCCGTTCTCTTCGATGGAATCCTCCCATGCAGCAAGCCAGTTCAGATACACCGGAGCTGCGTCGTACATGGTCTGGGTGGTCATGGTGGACGAGTTGCCGTCACCTCCGTAGCCCAGTCTCTCAATGTGCGGGCAGTCCACCTGATAGCCGCTGAAAGTGAGGTTCTGCAAGGTGTAGTGCAGCATGCCGTGAATGGCGTTCATGTCGGGATCAGAGCACTCGAAAGTGGAGGCTTCTGCCATGTCTTCACTGATGCGGTATGCCTTTATCATGTCCGGAGAGGGCTTCTCGGCAAGGCCGCACAGTATCACTTTCCGGAAGGCCTGGAAGCAGAAGCGCTCACGCATCGTTTCCGGCTTTCCGGAAGATATGAGCGTATCCCAGCCTATATAGTCACGAAGTTTGTCGTCGTCGCTGAAGAACACCTGCACGACAGCACCTTCAGGAAGTTCGGGAAGGGCATACTCGACCTGTCCTATCAGGCATTTGCCCATATCGATGACCCACACGGGCTTTCCGTCCGGAGTGAAATCTTCCCGTTCCGCAGCCAGCTTCCCATAAAGGTAGCTTTCCGGCGCCAGTTCCTCGACTGTACGGCCGCTCAGCACTTCCTTGACCTTGTTGGTGCGACACACTGCGGGCACGGCCTTGACGTCGGCAATATGCACCGGTTCAACCGGATAGTCCTGAGTGTCATCGAAGAGTCTGGCGTCCATCTCCTCGCCGCCAAAGTTCCAGGGCTCCCAGCTGCCGATAGACCGGCGCCCGCTCATTCTGGCGGTCCAGTCGACTCCAGTCATGCACACGACCTGCCAGCTGCCGTCGGGGCATCTGACATCAATCTGAGCATTTACGAGAGGGCCTTCGTAGAATGCATTGAAGGTACTTGTCCTATACCAGCCTTTTGCCGCTGCAATCGCAATCTCGTTACGGCCCGGCCTCACATAGTCAGTTATATCGTAAGTCACTATATATGAGCGCTTGTCGAGCTGTGATACCGCTGGAACGAGCACCTCGTCGCCGACTTTCCTGCCTCCGATGAAGAGCTCATGGTAGCCAAGCGAGTTAACATGGGCGAAGTATTCGGCACCTTCCTCGGCCTCGAAGCTGCCGCAGAAGATAGGCTCCTGGTCAGTGCATGCAAAGGCTCCGATGTAATTGCCCTTGAGCCCGTCGAGATAGCCGACAGAGAAGCGGCCGGGAACACTCCACCCGCTGGATCCGGTACCTGCCCAGACCTTGACGCGCCACCAGCACTCCTGTGCCTGACGGAGTTCAGGGCCGGCCCATGGGACCATCACGCTGCAGCCGGACTCCATCCTGCCGCTGTCCCACACGTCAGCCTTGCCGCTTTCCAGCAGATCACGGCTGCTCGCCACCTGAATGCGATAAGCCTTCATGCAGGGGGCTGAGGCTGATACTTTCCACGACAGATGCGGCTGTACATTGTCGATTCCAAGAGGGTCTGTGAGACCTTCGCAGGTCAGATCATAGACTGCGGCCCTGGTGCACGATACCATCGCACACAGCAGGAGCGCTGCCAAGAGTGTCATTCTTCTTTCCATATACTGCAAAGTTATAAGGATTTTACTTAATTTTGCCGTAGATATATAATTGCCCATGAAGAATATTAAAATGAGAATGTTCGCTGACGTGGCCTTCTGGGTCATGGTCATCGGAGGTCTCGTTTTCTCAATGGGTTTCGGCCTGTGCATACATCTCGTCCGAGGAGAAGTGTCAAACTGGTCCTACCGTCAGGCGGAACTTACAACGTGGTACATACAGAGCTACGTCGACGGCCAGCTGAGGCGAGTCGAGGACGTGGCCTACACTTTTGCCGACGACAACATCGGCCATTGCCTGAGGGATGATTCCGACGGGCCCGTCCCCATCACAGTCACCGACAAGTTCTGGAACCTGAAAGAGGAGAGCATCTTCTACATGCTGGACGAGTTCCTTGATGCCAACCCCCAGATATGCGGCATCGCCCTGGGCCTTGAGCCCGGCGTCGGCAGTTTCGACAGAGGCCCGTATGGTTTTGCATGCTACGCGACCAACGTGAGCGGCAACATAAACCACCTCAGACTGGGCGAAGTCAATGACTACAGGAGCAAGGAATGGTACAGGCATGCATGTGAATCGCTGAACAGCTACTGGAGCCTCCCCTTCCGTGAAACCAGCATGGAGAAGGTCGTCACCTGCTTCAGCATTCCCATATTGTCGAAGGACGGGACCAAGGCTTACGGAGTGCTCGCCCTCGACATCGACACCGAGGCGTTCAGGGAGAAGTGCGTGGAGATTGCACCTTTCCCCGGAGCTGAGATATGCCTTATCGACAGGGAGGGCCGATTCATCTCGCACAAGGACGAGTCGCTCCTGCTCACCGACGCCTCAACGACCGAGAAATACGCCGCAGTCTGCAAGGAAGTATTCTCCGAGAACGGGCAGGAACTCAGGCAGATCGACCAGGACGGAACCATTTTCCACATCACACAGATACAGCGCAACGGCTGGAAGGTATGCTCCGAGTTCAGCGAGGAGGACGTGTTCGGCAGCGTCGAGCTCATGAAGCACAGGATAAGGCTCATAGCCATTCTCAGCATAATATTCATGGCCCTCACCTTCCTCTGGCTTTTCAGGGGACTCCAGAAGGCCAGCATGGCAAAGGCCAGCATCGACAGCGAACTGAACGTCGCATCCAAGATACAGATGGGTCTGCTGAAGAAGGAAGACAAGGAAGTGGAAGACAACAAGGTGACCGACATCCAGGCTTTCATCAGACCGGCCAAGATGGTCGGCGGCGACCTCTACGACTATTGCATCAAGGACGGCAGGCTCTTCTTCTGCATTGGCGACGTGTCCGGCAAGGGCGTGCCCGCATCGCTGTTCATGTCGGAAGTGCTCGCCCTGTTCCGCAACGAGACCCAGCACTCTGCGACCGCCGCAAGCATCGTATCCTCCATCAACAGCACGCTTGCCATTGGCAACCGTCAGTCGATGTTCTGCACCTTCTTTGCAGGTATACTCGAGCTAGAGACCGGTCATCTCGACTACTGCAGCGCAGGCCACAATGCTCCCGTCCTGGCAGGACGCTACCTGAGCGCCCAGCCCCAGCTGCCCCTGGCAGTGTTCGACGGCATACCTTTTGCTGGTCATGAGGTCAATATGGCTCCCGGGGACTTCCTCGTGCTGTATACCGACGGCATATCCGAGGCGGAGGATGTGGACAAGAAGCTCTTCGGAGACGACAGGCTCCTTGCCGCCATCGAAGAGGCCACAGCCATGGCAGGCCAGACAGCGGCCGGCGTCGTGGACCATCTGCTGAAGCGTGTGAAGGAGCACACCGGCGCGGCAGAGCAGAACGACGACATGACCGTCCTCGTAGTCCGCTACGACAAGGAAAGATAGGACAACAACTCTATTAGATATGAAAAAGTTATTTCTCACCATCGCGATAGCCATCGCCTGTGTATCGTGCAACAAATATGACGAGCTGTACGATATGATATACTCCCTCGGAAACCGTGTCGACAAGATCGAGCAGCAGTGCTCGCAGATGAACACCAACATCAGCGGCCTGCAGGCCTTGGTCGATGCCCTGAGCAAACATGACTACATCACCGGAGTGGCCCCCATCAAGGAGGGCAACGAGATCACCGGCTACACGATCACCTTCGCATTCGGCACTCCCATCACCATCTGGAACGGACAGGACGGCAAGGACGGTGACGCCCTCGCTATCAGCGTGAAGAAGGACAGCGACGGCAACTACTACTGGACTGTCGACGACAACTGGGTGATAGGCGCAGACGGCAACAAGGTAAGGGCCAACGGAACCGACGGTATCAACGGTGTCACCCCTCAGCTCAAGATCGAAGACAACTTCTGGTACGTATCATTCGACGGTAAAAACTGGCAGAAGCTCGGCCTCGCAGTGGGCGACGGCGGACAGGCATTCTTCAGCAACGTAGCCTACGATGATGACTATGTATACATCACTCTTGCCGACGGCACCAGAATCGACCTTCCCAGAAAGTCCCAGTCCAACATAATCTCCTTCACGATGAACATCTCGCAGGATGGCTGGATGTACTCTGGAAAGGAAAACAACAACTTCTTCTGGGCTTCATTCGACATGCCTGAGATCACCGAAGACGTATTCGACAACGGTCTCATCAAGATCTACCGCACCTACGATTTCACATCAGCCAACCCCGTGCAGGTAGAGCTTCCCAATGTAAGGCAGGCAGAGTACTACATCGAAAGCCTCGACGACTGGGGCTTCTACACCGAGGTCATCGACTATGAGATCAGCATAGGATCAGTCTCTATCTTCTACAGCGCCAGCGACTTCGACTACGAGCTCAACGAGGAATTCATTCCCGACGATATGGAGTTCCGCTGCGTGATACTCAGATAGAATTCACAGCATATACGGATAAGGGCATCCTTTCGGGTGCCCTTATTCTTTTTCCTTCAGCTTCTGCCTGCGGGTTTCCGCAGAATCGTGCCCGAACAGGAGTCTCGGCCCCTCGACGCTGCGCCAGTACTCGGTGTCGAAGATACCGGCGTCGACGGCCTTCACGGGATCGTATCCCGGAGCCTTGCGCTCGTCGTCCGTAGGCTCGTGCGGCGCCACGAAGCCGCCCTCATGGTCAATCTCGAACACCATGTAGGTGATGTTGTACCCCTGCTCGAGGAACATGCTCTCGTAGAAGGTCTGCACCTCGCGCACCTCGGCAGGCACTGCCACATCGCTATGGTAAAGGTCGTTCGTGCACACCAGGACCTTCAGGCCGTTGGCGGCGCACACGGCACGGGTGTACTCGTGCAGGAAGCGGCTGTCGGTCTTCAGATGCACCAGGCCGCCCTGCTTCAGGAAAGAGCGGTAGCGGTCAAGGAAGAGCGGAGAGGACAGACGGCAGTTGGCGCTCTTGAACTGGGGGTCCGAGAATGTAAGCCATACCTCGCTGACCTCGGCGGGGGCGAAGAAGGCGGTTATGAACTCCACGCGGGTACGCAGGAACGCCACGTTCTGCATATTGTTCTGAGTGGCGAACTTGGCACCCTTCCAGAGGCGGGCGCCCTTGATGTCGACACCTATATAGTTCTTGTCAGGATTGCGCTGCGCCAGGTCAATGGTATACTCCCCTTTTCCGCAGCCCAGCTCCAGCACGAGGGGTGCCTTGCGGGACTCGAACCAATGGCCCTTCACGGGATGGTCCTTGAGATTGAAGAAACCCTCGGAAAGGAGTTCGTTGCAGTCAGGCTGCAGCAGGCATGTGAAAGTCTCGTTCTCGGCGAACTTGCGAAGCTTGTCGTGACCCATTGTTACAGTTCTTTTCTTTTGCAGATTACGCCTATGCCCCGGAAACCTTCAGGCACTTCCATGGGGCGCAGGTCCAGCTTCCATTCTCCGGGGACTGACATGACAAGGCCCGTCCTGTAGGGCTGGATCGTCTCGTCCGGCTTCATGTACACCATCTCCTCGAAGCTCTCGCTCCCGGGGCCGGTCCACACGACGTACACAGGGAGGCCTTCAGCCTGCAGCTCGTCGTCGGCGGTATAGAATGAGATGTCGTAGGTACAGAGAGAATCGGCCATGTCGAGGGTGAAGCTGTACAGCCCGCCCGTGGCCTCGTCAGCCCTGATGAATTCCTCGTAGGATGCCGGCTTCACGCAGCAGGCCAGCAGCAGGCACGCTGCCGCCGCACACACTGCACGCAAAACCGTCCTGCCACGCATTATTCAGCAGGTTTTGTACCCTTGCCGTGCCCGCCCTTGCCACGTGAACGGCCCTTGCCGCCGCGGCTGCGCTTGCGCTTGGGTGAGTCGAAACGGGAGATGGAATCATCGCCCACGGCGGTGACGAACTCAGGATTGTACGGAGCGGGGTCGTCCCTGAGGCTCTCGGGCTTGATGCCGTTGCGGTTCATCTTTATTATCTCGCGCACCTCTGATGCCGGCAGGGGGTACAGGGCTGCGTCGGAAGACTTGTCGTACGAGAAGTACATGGTCTCCTGAAGTATGTCGGTCTTGCGCAGGTATGCCAGGCCGTCCTCGAACTCGAGAGGCTCGGAAACGCGCGGGATACGTGACTGTGCATCCTGATATACGGCCACCTCGTTGTTCAGGCAGCACTTGAGCTTGCCGCACTGTCCGGCGAGCTTCTGCGGATTGAGCGACAGGTCCTGCACGCGTGCCGCTGCGGTGCTGATGCTCTGGAAATTGGTGATGTAGTTGGCGCAGCAGAGCTCACGTCCGCACACGCCGAGTCCACCGATGAGGCCGGCCTCCTGGCGGGCGCCGATCTGCTTCATCTCGATTCGGATATGGAACTCCTCGGCAAAGACCTTGATGAGCTGACGGAAGTCCACACGGCCGTCGGCGATGTAGTAGAAGATGGCCTTTGTGCCGTCTCCCTGGAACTCCACGTCGCCTATCTTCATCTCGAGGCCCATCTCGGCAGCGATGCGGCGGGCCTTGATCATGGTCTCCTGCTCGCGGGCTATGGCTTCCTGCCACTTCTCGATGTCAAGCTGCTTGGCCTTGCGGTAGATGCGCTTGAACTCGGTGGTCTCGGCATCCAGGCCCTTGGCCTTCAGCTGATGGCCTATGATGGCGCCCTCGAGGGTGACTATTCCAAGGTCGTGTCCGTTGGCAGCCTCCACCACAACGAGGTCGCCGGTCTTGATGTTCTGGCCGGAATCGTTGCGGTAGATAGCCTTGCGCGTATTCTTGAAACGGACCTCGTACAGGTCGGGATAGGTGCCGTCATTGGCGCCCTTCAGCCAGTTGTAGTCCTCCAGCTTGCAGCATCCCTGACGGTAGGTGCAGCGGGTTTCATCCGTTTCGCTGTCCTTTGTGACCACGCAGCCACGGAAGCAGTCGTATTTGATTGTCTCGTTGTTATCCATAAATCCTATATAGTCTTCCGACCAGGTCGGCAAAAAGTATCTTCAGGTTCACGTTGCGCCCTATCTGCATCTGGGCGCGGTCCAGGGCCTCCATGCTGAGGCGCGGGAATGTCTTCTTGACTGTCGAGGACCAGCCTCTGACCTCGGCGTCGGCAGCGGCAAGCTCTCCCATGCCCTGCTGGCAGAGGAAGATCTGACGCATGCGCAGCGCGGCATAGCGGCAGAAGCCCTTTGCGCTCTCGCGAGACGGCAGGGCCGCCAGAGCTTCGCCAAGCTCAAGGGCATCCACAAGGTCGTGCCTGCCGAAAGCGGTCATGAGCTGCCCGAACAGGTCCTTGTACACGGCCTCGGACTCCTCGGTGCCTATCCTCTCGCCCTTGGTCTGCGGACGCACCCTGATGCTCTGGCAGCGGGATGCTATGGTCTGCAGCACCTTCTCGGGAGAGTGACACACAAGCAGGAACTGCGTCATTGCAGGCGGTTCCTCTATCATCTTCAGCAGGCGGTTGGCCGCCTCCTGGTTCATTTTCTCGGGAAGATATATCACCACTGCGCGATAACCTCCTTCGAGCGCGCTGAGGCTGAGGGTGTCGAGCATGGACTTCGCCTCCGCCACAGCAATTATGGAAGATTTCCCCTCGATGCCGAGCGCCTGCGCCAGGTCGGCCTCGGTGAAGCAGGGCTTCGAGAGCACCAGCTCACGCCACTGGGCCAGATAGCTGGCCGACAGGTTCGGGGCGTTCGTCGGGAAAATGAAATGCACGTCCGGATGTATGAGCTTCGCAATCTTGTTGCAGCTGGGGCAGGTGCCGCAGGAATCATCTTCCGTCCTGCCACCGCAGTACAGATACTGGAGGAATGCCAGCACTATGGGCATGGCACCGCCGCCGTCGTCCTCGTGGAAGAGTATGGCGTGCGGTATCCTGCCTGACGAGACCATGCCCGTCAGAGCCCTGCACACATCTGCATTTCCCTGTATCTGCGCGAAGGTCATACGTTCCTGAATGCGTTGAATCGTACAAGTTCCACAAGGAAGGTCCTGGCCTTGGAGTCGGGAAGCACGTCCAGCGAACGTTCAGCCTGCTCTATGAAGCCGTCAAGCCTTGCGGCGGCCATCTCCACTCCCCCGCGTTCCTCAACGAAGGCACGTACCTCGTCGCAGTATTCGGGATGGTCGTGTATGTCGCGTATCATGCCGCGTATCTCGGCCTCTCTGGGGCTGCCCTGCATTGCACACAGCAGAGGAAGGGTGATCTTCTGCTCCTTGAGGTCTATGCCTAGAGGCTTGCCCAGCTGGGCGTTGCCGGCATAGTCCAGGATGTCGTCCTTGATCTGGAAGGCCACTCCGGCCGCATGGGCGTAGGCCCTGGCAGCCTGGCGGTACTCGTCCGGAGCATTCACCGACACTGCTGCCGACTCGCAGGCGGCCTCGAAGAGCGAGGCGGTCTTGCAGCCTATTATGCGGAAGTAGTCCTTATCCTGGGTATCAGCGCTGGAGGCCTTCTCAAGCTGGAGCATCTCGCCCTCGGCAAGGTCCACCAGGGTCTTGGAGAAGAGATTCACCACATTGTCATGGTCATCCTTCGATGCAAGTACCATCTCGACGGCCCTTGCCAGCCAGAAGTCGCCCACCAGCACAGCCGCGTTCGCGCCAAGCGTGGCATTCACGGTAGGCACCCCACGGCGCTCGAGGCTCTCGTCGGCCACGTCGTCATGAAGCAGGGTGGCATTGTGCAGGAGCTCGGTGGCGGCCGCATAGCGGCAGCTGCACTCGGTGGCGTTCCCGCCGACGGCCTTCGCCATGAGAAGGGTGAGCACGGGGCGCAGCATCTTCCCCGAATGGGAAAGAAGATTGTCGTTGGTGGTGTTCAGCAGGTCTATGTCGGAATACAGAGCCCCATGGATGAGGTTCTGTACACGATCCCAGTCAGCGCCAAGATATTCGAGTATTTCCTTCTGCACGCCTACAGGAGGTTGCCTATCTTGGCAACGATGTCAGCCTTGGAGACAAGACCGGCTGTCCTGTCGACAAGCTCGCCGTTCTTGAAGAACAGCACGCTGGGGATGTTGCGGATTCCGTACTTGACTGCAATCTCCTCGCAGTCGTCGACGTTGCACTTTGCAACGATGACGCGGCCTGCGAACTCGTTTGCAACCTCGTCGATAGTAGGACCGAGGACGCGGCAGGGGCCGCACCAGGGTGCCCAGAAGTCAATGACCACCGGCATTCCGGAAGCCATTACTTCCTCGATATTGTTCTCTGTGATAACTTTTTCCATATTGACAAAGTTAATAAAACATTTCTACATTCCATACAAAGGCCCTGAGTCCCAGGTCCTTGGACTTTTCGTCAGCCTCCTTGAGCTGCGCCATGATGGGCTCGACCTTGTCGTCCTCGACGCAGGAGAGTATCGCGTGCGACATCTCAGGCCAGGCGTGGCTGCCCATGTGGGGAGTTCCGTCGACGCTGCCGCGGCCCTGGATGTCGGTCCAGCGGGTGAAGCCCCTCTGGCCGTTCTGCTCGAGAATCTCGGCAATCTCCTCGTTGTATGCCTGGTTATATGCTATGAACAGTGCTTTCATTTCTTCTTGTTGGCTTTCTTTTCCTGACGGGTTGCGAATACACAGTAGACTGTAGGGATGAGCACCAGGGTGATGAGGGTCGATATGGTAAGACCCCAGCAGACGGTGACACCAAGAGGACGCCACATCTCGGATCCCTCGCCGCGGCCCACTGCCAGAGGCAGCATACCGAGCACGGTGGTGAGAGTGGTCATGAGGATAGGACGCAGACGGCTCTTGGCCGCAGTCACTGACGCCTCGACAACGCCCATGCCCCTTTCACGGCACAGGATGGTATAGTCGATGAGCACGATACCGTTCTTCACGACGATACCAAGCAGGATGATGATGCCGACCATACCCATCATGCCCAGGGCGGCGCCGCTGGTCCACAGGCCGAGCAATACGCCGGTAAGTGCGAAGGGCACACTGAACATGATGACGAACGGGCTCATGAATGACTCGAACTGAGATGCCATCACCATGTACACGAGGATGATGATGAGGACGATGAGGATGAGCAGGTCATGGAACATCTTCTGCTGGTCCTCATAGTCACCGGCGATGACTACGCTGAGCTCTGAAGGTATCTCAGTGTCGTCGATGGCCTCCTGAGCAGCCTCTACGGCCTCGCTGAGGGCCACCTTGTCGGCAACGACACCCACTACGGTGATGAGACGGTCGCGGTCCTTGCGCTCGATCGAAGGCGGAACGAGGGTCTCGATGACGGTGCCGAGCTCCTTCATGCGGACGGGCTGGCCCTGTGCGTTGTAGACCACGATGTTCTCCATGTCCTCGATGCTTGTGCGGAACTCGGGAGCGTAGCGGACGCGGATGTTGTACTCGTCGCCGTCCTCACGGTAGAATGAGGTGACTGAGCCGCTCATGGCTGCGCTGAATGCGGAACCAGCGGTGGTCGAGTTCAGGCCGTGCATAGCGAGCTTCGTGCGGTCGAAGTCCATCTGATATTCAGGAGTGTACTCGTCGCGGCTGAGGATGACCTGTGAGTATGCAGGGTCGGCAAGGAGCTTCTTCTGGAGTTCCTTGGCGATGCGGTCGGTCTCCTCGAAGCTGTAGCCGTAAACCTCGACGTCTACTCTTGAAGCACCGCCTACACCCATTCCACCGTCGCTGACGTTGGCCTTGCGGATTTCAGGATATTCCCTGAGGATGGCGCGGAGCACGTCGGCAATCTCGGATGAGGTGCGCTTGCGCTCGCCGGGGCGGCCGATGTTCATGTTCATCGACAGGATGTGCGTACCGTTGCTCTGCATGTTGGCGAAGGTGTTGTCGGTATCGGCCTGGCCGAATGTGGCGTTGAGCACCTTGGTCTCGGGTATGGCCTCGAGGATGTCGGCGGTTATGCGCTCCGACAGGTCGGCGGTCACTGCCTGCGCAGTACCCATGGGAAGTTCGATGGTGGCAGACACGGTATCGCTGTCGGAATGGGGGAAGAACTCGGTCTTGAGGCCCGGTCCGATGAGCAGAAGCACGGCCATGAAGATGCCGAATGCACCGAAGATGACCGGTTTGCGGTGGGTCACAGCCCAGCGGATGACGCGTGAGTAGCCGTGTGATATCTTGTCGAGGAACTTGTCGATGGGAGTGAAGAATGTCTTATAGAGCTTGCCGTGCTCGACGTTGGGCTTGAGCCAGCGTGAGCAGAGCATTGGCACGAGGGTGAGCGCTGCGGTCGTTGACACGATCATGATGATGCTGACGATCCATCCGAGCTGCTTGAAGAGGATACCGGCAATGCCGGAGATCATGGTAAGCGGCAGGAACACGCAGAGCATGGTCAGGGTCGATGCGATTACGGAGATACCCACCTCGGCGGTGCCGTGCACGGCGGCCTCCTTGGGCTTCTCACCTCGCGAAATGTGCGTCGACACGTTCTCCAGCACCACGATCGCATCATCCACGACCATACCGATCGCAATTGACAGCGCCGACATCGAGATGATGTTCAGGGTGTTGCCGGTTGCGAACAGATATACCAGCGACGCAAGCAGCGCCATAGGGATGGAGAGGATGATGATGAAGGTGGACTTCCAGCTTCCGAGGAAGATGAAGACCACGAGCATGACCACGAGGAAGGTGATGAGGATGGTCTCCTTGAGGCTGTTGATGGTCTGGATGATCTCCTCTGATCCGTCGCGGACGGTGATGATCTTGATATCGCTGGGAAGGTTCTTCTCGATCTTCCTGAGCTCCTTCTTGATACCCTTGATGACGTTCACGGTGTTGGCGCCGCTCTGCTTCTGGATGATGATACGGGCAGCGCGCTCGCCGTTGGTGTATGACTCCTGCTCGCGCTCCTGGGCACCGTCAACGACGGTAGCCACGTCGCGCAGGTACACCGTGCGGCCGCCTACGGAGCCAAGCACCACGTCAAGAAGCTCGGACGGGTCGGTGAACTCCTTCTGCACGCGGAGGGTATAGGTCTCGGAACCGATGTCGATGTTTCCTGAAGGAAGGTTCCTGTTCTCGGCTGCGATGATCTGTGATATGGTGGTCACGCTGAGGCCATACGCCTGAAGCTTGTTGGGGTCGCAGTAGACCTTGATCTCTCGTGTAGGTGCACCGCTGACGCTCACAGTACCTACGCCTGAGACGCGGGCAAGAGGTGTCGAAACCTTGTCCTCGAGTATCTTGTCGAGACCTGCCGCACTCTCTGTAGCCGTGGCTGAGAGCATCATGATGGGCATGTCGTCGGCGCTGAACTTGAAGATGACGGGGATGGATACACCGTCAGGAAGCTGGGAGTTGACCATATCCAGCTTGTCTCGGACGTTGTTGGTCGCCGTCTCGATGTCTGTGCCGTATTCGAATTCAAGGGTAAGGAGGCTGATGTTCTCCTTCGAACGGGAGGTGAGCTCCTTGAGGTCCTCCACGCCGTTCAGCGCATTCTCAAGGACTTTGGTAAGGTTAGTCTCGATATCGGCGGCGTTGGCACCGGGATATGAAGACATGACCATGATGGTATTTGAGTCGAACTCGGGGAACTGGGCGATGCTGGTATTCATCAGAGAGAAGATACCGAACACCATGAAGGCGATGAATATCAACGCCGTAGTTACCGGATTGTCGACCGCTTTTCTGTAGATGCTCATTTATCTGACCTCCACCTTTATGCCTGACTTGAGTGCTGTCTGGCCCTTTACTACAACAACTTCACCCTCTTCAAGACCTGCCACGATCTCGTACTTTCCGTCGAAATGGCGGCCAAGTTCGATGTTCCTGAGTGAAACGGTGCTGGTCTCGCTGTCGAGGACGTAAACTGACCTCTGTCCTGAACCCTGCTGCTTGACTATCGCCGCATCGGGAACTGCGATGTTATTGGTTGCGCCGAAGTTGAGGGTCACGCGGGCGTACATGCCGGGGCGGAGCTCCCTCTTCTCGTTGCGTACCTGGACCTCAGCCATGAAGGTATGGGTTGCGGCATCCATGGTAGGATAGAGGCGGATGACTGTGCCGGCGAACTCCTTTCCGGGAAGGGCGTCCACGGTGATGGTGGCCTTGTCGCCTCTCTTGACCCTGGTATAGTCTGACTCTGAAACGCCCACGAGAATCTTCACGGGAGTGATCTGCTGCACTGTGAAGATGGGCTGGCCCATGGCATACATGTCTCCGCGGTCATAGTTGCGGGCAGAGATGACACCGCTGATGGGACTGCGGAGTATGGTGTTGTCCTGGAGGTTCTGGAAACTGCTCTTCGATACGTTGAAGGCGAGCTGGAGCTGGTCGAAGTCGCTCTGGCTGATGCCGCCTTCCTGAAGGAGCTGACGCACGCGCTCGAGCTCGGCCTCGTCGTTCCTGAGCTTGAGCTCTGCCTGCTCGAGCTGGACCTTGTCCATCTCGGCAAGAATCTGGCCCTGGCTTACGAAATCACCGATCTCGACGTTTATCTTCTGGATGCGGTTGCCGCTCTGGGGAACGATGTTGTTGACTGCATTTGCCTGCACTGAGCTTGCGTACACTGCATCCTGAGGGATCTCTTCCTTCTCGACCGTCCTCACGAACACGATGGGAGTCTGCTCCTCCATCATGCCGGCAGCGGCGGCCTCACCTGTCTTTGCATCCTTGGGCTTGCATCCAACACATGCAGCCGCGAGGACCATGATTGCTAATGTGATCTTCTTATTCATTGTCGTATGTTTTATTCAGTTGAACATTGCCGTCCTCGTCGATGAAGTCGGCGCCGAGTGTGCTTTCAAGGTTTGCCTTGGCCACCACGAAGTTGTATACAGCCTGTGAGACGCTGAGCTGGGTCTGGGTGAGGGCCAGCTGGGCATCGTTGAGGTCGGTGAGAGTGCTGCGGCCCACGTTGTACGACTTCTGGGCGATGTCGTATGCCTTCTGGGCGGTCTCCACTGCGCTCTCGGCTGCGCTGTAGCTCTTCATTGAAGTCTCCATGGTGTTGAGATACTGGCGTATCGCGATCTTGAGCTGGCGCTCGGTATTGGCGCGCTGGATCTCAAGTTCCGCTGCCTGCACGTTGGCCTGCTTGATTGCATTGGCCCTCTTGCCGCCGGCGAAGATGGGGATGCTGAGGCTGAGGCCTACGTATGAATACGGGCTCCACTGGTACTCGCTGAACTTGAAGTCGTTGGTCATTGCATTGAGGTTGTATGCAAAGCCGAGCGCGAGGCTGGGAAGGTTTGCATACTTCTGGAGCTTGATGGTGTTTGCAAGCTGCTCTGCCTGGATTGCGAGCTGACGGAGTGTAGTGTTGTCGGCAAGGTCGAGGCCCTCGCTGCTGTGGAGGTCGTAGAACATGTGTGAAGCGTAGTCAGACAGGCTGCCGGCCACGTCGAGGTTCTCGTCGAGGTCCACGCCCATCACAGCCTTGAGCTGCCACAATGACAGTATGACTGAGTTCTCGGCTTCGTATACGTTAGGGATGGCGTTCGCCACGGTCGTCTTGGCGCGGGTGAGGTCCAGTTCGGAAGCCTTCTGCACGTTGTACTTGCGCTGGATCTGCTCAAGGTTGGCGACTGCGTTCTCGTACACGCTCTTGTACACCTCGAATGCGTCGCGGGCAAGGAGGCAGGCGAAATATGCCTGCTTCACCTGGTTCACCATGTCGAGCCGTGAGCTGCGGGCCTTCTCGATGGCGAGCTCCACGTCCTGGTCAGATATCTCGAGGCTCTTCCAGAGCTGTGCGTTCACGAGGGGCATGCTTGCGCTGATACCTGCGCTCCAGGTGTTCCAGCGGCCTACCTGGATGCCTCCGTTGGAAGAAGAGGAAGATTCTTCCTCTTCGGGCTGCTCGGGCATGGGGATGGGCACGTCGGGATGCTGGGCATACAGAGGGCCAAGGTAGGTCATGAGGGTCTCGCCTATCATTCCACCGATGTTGAAGCCGTCACCGTCCATGTACATCACCTGCTTCTTGATGGTACGCTGATATGAGGCGTTACCGTCGAGAGTAGGATAAAGTGCAGCGTATGCGCCCTTGCGGGCATAGCCGGTACGTTCGATTTCCTTGTCTGCCACTTTGACAGACGCGTTCTCGCTGAGCGCTATCTGCAGCGCCTCTTCGAGAGTGATCACTGTCGGCGCCTCGACGGTATCCTGGGGAGCAAGGACAACTTCCTGCACCTGAGGGGCGAGGGCCAGCATACATGTTAAGATTTCTATCATTTCCTAAACGGTTTTTCCTGTATATGCGCATATATAACGCATAATGCGCGCGTGTTATGCATGCAAAAAACGTGCAAAGATAGCAAAAAGATACGGGTTGCATAATAAGAACAGAACAATTATCTTTGCCGAACTTAGATTTTGCATCATGCTCGACTTGCTTTTCATCAACTGGCACGTTAATCCCGTCCTCTTCCACATATTCGGACTGGACATCAGATGGTACTCGCTCCTGTTCGTTTCAGGCTTCATCATCGGCTGGTTCATATTCAGGAAATTCTTCAGACGCGAGGGCGTTCCCGAGTCACTTCTCGACCCTCTTCTGTACACCCTGCTGATATGCACCATAGTGGGCGCACGCCTCGGCCACTGCCTGTTCTATCAGCCCGACTACTACCTCGGCAGCTGGAAGGGATTCTTCGAGATCTTCATGCCCTGGAAGGGCGGACTCGCCAGCCACGGCGGCGCCATCGCGCTGCTTCTGGGCATGTGGTGGTTCAGCAGACATTACGGTAAAAAGTATGACTTCGACTTCCTCTGGATAATGGACCGCCTGTGCATCACGGTAGCATTCGCAGGATGCCTCATCCGCCTCGGAAACCTCTTTAACTCAGAGATTTACGGCGACGTCACAAATCTTCCCTGGGGCTTCATCTACCAGCTCCGCGGAGAGACCGAACCCAAGCATCCGACCCATATCTACGAGGCCCTCAGCTACCTCATCCTCGGCCTTGCGCTCCTGCGTGTATACAACAGGAAGCTCGACAAGGTACACCGCGGATTCTTCTTCGGAGTATTCCTCATCGGATGCTTCGGAATGCGCTTCCTCATCGAGTTCATCAAGGAACCTCAGGTCGGCTTCGAGGAGAGCATGGCACTCAACATGGGCCAGCTTCTCAGCATCCCCTTCATCATCGCCGGCATAGCCCTGCTGATCTACGCAGGCAGCAGGAAGAAGCCCGCTGCAATCGTGCAGAAGGCCCCGGAAAAGAAGGAACCGACGCACTTCGCACACAGCATATAAAAAAACAACGGCCGTTTTTCACGGCCGTTGTTTTTTATGCGTTGTTCAGGATTATTCCTGGATTGCTGCGATGCCGGGGAGAACCTTTCCCTCGAGAGCCTCGAGCATTGCACCACCACCGGTAGAAACGTAGCTTACCTTGTCAGCGAAGCCCATGCGGGTAACGGCTGCAACTGAGTCACCACCACCTACGAGAGTGTAAGCACCCTTCTCGGTAGCCTCGGCGAGGTCCTTTGCGATGCTGAGGGTACCCTGAGCGAACTTGTCGATCTCGAATACGCCTACAGGGCCGTTCCAGAGGATGGTCTTGCTATTGAGGATGACGTCCTTCCAGCGTGCGAGTGAGTCGGGACCTGCGTCAACACCCTCCCAACCTGCGGGGATCTGGTTTGAAGGAACGATGTTGGTGTTTGCGTCTGCGCTGAATGCGTCAGCGATGAGAGTCTGGATTGAGAGGTAGATGTTCACACCCTTCTCCTTTGCCTTTGCGAGGATCTCAAGTGCGTTGGGCATGAGGTCGTCCTCGTGGAGAGAGTCACCGATCTGGCCACCCTGAGCCTTGATGAAGGTGTAACCCATACCGCCACCGATGATGAGGTTGTCAACCTTGTCGAGCATGTTCTCGAGAACTGCGAGCTTGCTTGATACCTTGCTGCCGCCGATGATAGCGGTGAAGGGGCGCTGAGCGTTCTTGAGCACGTTGTCGATAGCCTTGATCTCGCCTTCCATGAGGTAGCCGAACATCTTGTCGTTAGGGAAGTACTTGGCGATGAGAGCGGTTGAACCGTGTGCGCGGTGAGCTGTACCGAATGCATCGTTGATGTAGCAGTCTGCGTAAGAAGCGAGAGTCTTAACGAACTCCTTCTGGCTTTCCTTTACGGCAGCCTTTGCAGCCTTCTTCTCCTCGTCGGTAGCATCCTCTGCGAGTCCGCGGGGCTTGCCTTCCTCCTCAGCGTAGAAGCGGAGGTTCTCGAGAAGGAGAACTTCACCGGGCTTGAGGGCAGCAGCCTGCTCCTGAGCCTTCTGGCAGTCTTCTGCGAACTGTACGGGAACGCCGAGGCACTCTGATACATGTGCAAGGATGTGCTTGAGGGAGAACTTGGGGTCAACCTTCTTGGGACGTCCAAGGTGTGACATTATGATGAGCGAACCGCCACCTGCAAGAACCTTCTTGAGGGTAGGGAGAGCCGCACGGATGCGGGTGTCATCGGTAATTTCGAAGTTCTCGTTCAGAGGCACGTTGAAGTCTACTCTAACGATGGCCTTTTTGCCAGTGAAATCATAAGTTGCAATGTTCTGCATAGTATTGTTGATTGTTTTGAAATTTCCAATCTGCAAATTTAACATTTTTATCAATATCTTTGCACTATGATTGAATACCCTGGATCAAATTGGAAAGATTACGAGCTGCTTGACAGCGGCCGCGGAGAGAAACTCGAACGCTTCGGAGCATACGTGCTTGCCCGTCCCGAGCCCAAGGCGCTCTGGGACAAGAGCATGTCGGAGGACCAGTGGCGCAGGCTTATGCACACCAGCTTCACCCCCGGCGCCGGATTCGGCAAGGCCGGCAAGGAGGACAGCGGCACCTGGAACCGCCACAGGAAGATGGACGACCAGTGGTATATCAGCTATCCCGGCCTGCAGGACGGTCTGAAGTTCGACCTCCGCCTCGGCCTCACCTCTTTCAAGCACGTCGGCGTCTTCCCCGAGCAGGCGCCCAACTGGGAATGGATTTTCAACCATGCACGTGCTCAGGAACGGCCCAAAGTATTGAATCTATTCGCATATACGGGCGGCGCGTCGCTGGCGGCAAAGGCTGCCGGAGCTGACGTGACCCACCTCGATTCAGTGCGCCAGGTGGTCACCTGGGCCCGCGGAAACATGGAGCACAGCGGCATGGACGGCATACGCTGGATAGTCGAAGACGCCATGAAGTTCGCACGCAGGGAGGCAAAGCGCGGCAATCTGTACGACGGCATCATCCTCGATCCCCCCGCATACGGCCACGGCCCCGACGGCGAGAAATGGAAGCTCGACGAATGCCTCTTCGAGATGCTCAGGACCGTCAACAGCATACTCAAGCCAAAGGACTCCTGGGTGGTCCTCAACCTCTATTCCAACGGCTTCAGCGCCGCCCTGGGCGAGACCGTGGTCAAGCAGGCATTCACCGGCCTCAAGCACGTCGAAAGCGGGGAACTTGCCCTTTCTGATAAGTTCGGCAAAGTCCTCCCGCTCTCAATCGTAGTGCGGCTTGAACGCTAGTCGCTTATTTTCGAAGCAATCTCTATCAGCTGCGACAAGGACTGTGACAGATAGTCCGAGAGTTCCGCGTCGCCACCGGCCTTGACTGTGTCGGCCAGATAGTAGACATAGTTGCCTATCATCTCGAAGTCGGACGATGCGTACTCGTAGAACTCGAGATAGAACTTCGCTGCCTGCAGCAGCTCAGCAGCCATCTGTCCGGCAAGCTCCCTCGCCTTCTCGGGCTGCCCGAGCCTGTAGTAGTCGTCTATCATCTCCACGACTATGAAGTCGTTGCCTGAGAAGCCGATGGGCACGGCCTCCAGAGGATAGTCCTTCATCACCTCGACGCCCTTGTCGAGCATCTCGAGAGCGCGGTCGTCCTCGCCATGCTTGATGAAGCACTCGGCCGCCATGTAGAACATCGAGCGCAGGCTCATCACGCCAAGATGGGTGTAGAGATTCTGGTAGTCGATAAAGTAGTCGCCGGCTGAGACTGCGTCGAACTTGTATGTCTCGGTCAGCAGGCGGTAGAGGTTGTCGGTGTCGACGTAGCCCGCCTCGCTGGTGCTGGTCTTGCTCTTGATGGGGGTGAACTTGAAGGAATAGCCCTGATGCTCAAGATACTCCTTGATGCCGATGTTGAGGTCGCCACCCATGCTCAGGAGCACGAGCGGGCGGTCCCAGTTGTAGTTGCTGAGCAGGTCGAGCATGAAGATCTCGGGCTTGCTGAGGAACTCCTTGTCGTCGGAGATGCGGAGTATGATGCTGTCAGGAATCATTGCCGCATCCTTCTCGCTCACGATGCCGTATTTGAGGCAGTTCTCCTTGTTCACGGGCATCTTTATGCGGCGGGATGCGATGTAGTCGACCTTGCGGCCGCTGCTCATGGGCGCCTTCACGTCGGGATGCTTGAACAGGAGCATGACGTCCTTGATGTCCATCACGTCCTCACGTACGTCATAGATAGGTACGTACTCGTTGGTGCCGTACAGATACTGCTTGTGAGGCACGGTGATGTCAAGAGGTGCAGACTCGTTGCATGCCCAGGTCATCTGGTCAATGTGCCAGTCGGTGCCGAGCAGCGAGGTGTTGCAGATGCGGACGTCGGTGCGTATGTTCTCGACCTCCTGTGCATACCACAGAGGGAAGGTATCGTTGTCTCCGTGAGTGATGAGTATGCCGTTCTCAGGTACTGAGTTCAGGTAGTTGGTCGCCATCTCCACGGCGGTGCGGCGGTTCGAACGGTCATGGTCGTCCCAGTTCTGGGCTGCCATCTCGGCAGGAACCAGCAGGCAGATGACCGATGCGGCGGCTGCCAGGGCCACGCCGCCCTTGCCCTTCATTGCCTTGTCAATGAGGCTGACGATGGCCATTACGCCCAGGCCGACCCAGGCGCTGAAGAAATAGAAGGATCCCGCGTATGCGTAGTCCCTCTCCCTTACCTGGAACGGAGGCTGGTTAAGGTATATCACAATGGCGATGCCGGTCATGAAGAACATCAGGAAGGTGAGCCATGAGCCGCGCTTGTCGCGGTCGAACTGGAAGAACAGTCCGAGCAGGCCAAGCAGGAGCGGCAGGAAGAAGTAGTGGTTCTTGCCCTTGTTGTCGGCAAGGCATGACGGAGCGTCGCTCTGGTCGCCGAGCCTGATTGCGTCAAGGAACTTTATTCCACTCTCCCAGTTGCCCTTGAAAAGGTCGCCCGGAGTGGGGCTGTGAATCTCATTCTGGCGTCCGACGAAGTTCCACATGAAGTAGCGCCAGTACATCCAGTTGAGCTGATAGTCAAAGAAATAGCTGAGGTTTGCGCCCATCGTGGGCTTGCGAACCTTTGCGCCTGCGACCTTCCTGCCCTTGCCGAGGGTGTACGCCTCGTAGAAGTTCTCGTAGGAGCCGTCGCCGCTGGTGCTCCACATTCTTGGGAAGAGCATCTTGCCGGAAGCGTCGTACTTGGCGTCCACGGGGCCGTCGACCTTCTTGTACTTGCCGTCAAGCGGAGCCCAGTACTTGTCCTGTTTGAGCTCGTAGGGAGCGCCGTAGTACTGGCCGTACACCAGAGGCTTGCTGCCGTACTGCTCACGGCTGAGGTAGCGCACGAGCGTGAAGGCGTTGTCGGGCTGGTACTCGTTGGTAGGAGTCTTCGCGCAGGAACGGATGACGTCCACGCTGAAGACGCTGAAGCCTATTATGATGGTGGTGAGGCACAGGAGTGCCGTGTTCCAGAACACCTTTCCATTGGCAAGCGTGCGGAAGAGGCCCCAGAAGCACAGGCCGAACACGAGCAGCATGAAGAATGCGGCGCCGGTGTTGTACGGCAGGCCGAACACGTTTACGAACAGGAGGTCAGTGTATGCGGCAAGCTTGGGAAGCCAGGGAACGATTGCGAAGAGGATGATGGCCAGGATCACGACTCCGACCGCGAATATCTTCACCAGCTCGCCGAAAGTGAACTTTCCGTCCTCCCTGCGGCGGTAGTAGAACATGAACACCAGTGCAGGTATCGCAAGCAGGTTGAGCAGGTGCACACCGATGCTGAGACCCATGAGGAATGCTATGAGCACTATCCAACGGTTTGCGTGGGGCTCGTCGGCATGGTCGTACCACTTCGTCATTGCCCAGAACACCAGGGCGGTGAAAAGCGAGCTCATCGCGTACACCTCGCCCTCTACAGCAGAGAACCAGAATGTGTCTGAGAAGCAGTATACAAGCGATCCCACGAGGCCTGAGCCGAAGATGGCCACGGCCTGGGCGGTGGTGAAGCTGCCGTCAGAGGCAGGCACAAGGCGCTTTGCGAGCCAGACTATGGTGAGGTACAGCAGGAGGATGGTGAGAGCCGAGCACAGTGCGCTCATGGCATTCACCAGTATGGCTGCATGCATGTTGTCGCCGAACAGGGTGAATATCCTCGCGATCAGCTGGAACATGGGGTTTCCGGGGGGATGTCCGACCTCAAGCTTGTATGACGATGCTATGAACTCGCCGCAGTCCCAGAAGGACGCGCTGGGTTCTATGGTCAGCAGGTAGGTAACAGCCGAAACCACGAACGCGGCGGCGGCGCAGATACCATTCCATAATTTGAACTTCTTATTATCCATAGTCTGCAAAGATACAAAAGGAAATCCTTATCTTTGCAAAAATTGTGCTATATGGCAGACAACGACTGGAAGAAACGTCTGGGTGTGGTATATTCCACCAATCCCGACTTCAGATACGAAGAGGCCGTACAGGCTGAGGCTCAGACTCTTGAGCCCGGCAGGCAGCGTCTCATTGTGCGCATCGACCGCAGGCAGCGCGCCGGTAAGCAGGTCACCCTGATCGAGGGCTTCGTGGGCACGCAGGACGACCTTGCAGCCCTTGCCAAGACCCTCAAGACCAAGTGCGGGGTCGGCGGCACCGCAAAGGACGGAGAGATAACCATCCAGGGCGACCTCAGGGACAAGATAGTCACCCTTCTCCAAGGTATGGGATATAACGCAAAAAGAGGTAACTGATGCTTGCGGAAGAGGTTTTCAGGCAGGGCACGCTGGTAATGTCTGACCAGCCGCTGCAGAGCACCACGGATGCTCTGCTGTGGAGTCAGTGCCTGACCAACCGCATAGTGATTGCGGTGGCAGTGGCACTGTTTCTCATCGACCTTGTGGACCTCCTCAGCATATTCCCGGCACTCACCCACAACCTCAAGACTTCCCGCGGGGCAATAAGCCTGGAGCACAGCGTGAGCGTGGCCAGGTCAAGGAACATCTCGGCGGCCCTGTTCGCCATACCGTTCTGTATCCTGTGCGACAGGTACGCACTCTACCCGGCAGCATTCTGGCAGGCCATGCCCATGGGCATCTCACTGGCAGTGACAGCCGGCGTCCTGGTGGCCTTCCTGCTCGTCAGGCACATCATTCATCTTCTGGTGACCCATCCGAGAAGGCACGACCAGGAAAAGGCCCACGCCATCCACCGGGTCATGTACACCTTCTTTATAATGATGGTGATCCTGATGCTTCTTACAGTGGCTTTCCTGATACTGAAAAAGGCCCCAGACGACACTGTACGCCGTGTTCTGTACTGGGAAATGATTGGAATGTACGCCTTTGCGTTCTTCAGGGAAGGACAAATTTTAGCATCCCATTGCTCTGGTTTTTCAACAATTTTGTATCTTTGCGCCCTTGAATTGTTACCTTTGGCCATGCTGATAGCAAGCGCCATTGTGTTTTAACCCGTTTGACGTAAGATGAAAATACTGGTTTCCCAGCAGACACCTTCAAATATGGCTCCCTACGAGCCGCTCGTTTCAAAGCATGGTGCAGAGGTGGATTTCCGCCCTCTGTTTCTCATAGAACCCATCACTCCCAAGGAATTCAGGGCACAGAGGATAAATCTGCCCGACTATACCGCCATCGTGTTCTCCTCACGCCACGCCATCGACGCATTCTTCTACATGGCTGAGGAAATGCGCTTCAAGGTTCCCGAGACCATGAAGTACTTCTGCACCACCGAGGTGGTTGCAATGTACCTTCAGAAGCACATTGTCTACCGCAAGCGCAAGATCTTCTTCGGAAACGGCAAGCCCGACTCCGTAGTGGCCCTCATAGGTCCCAAGCACAAGGGCGAGAAGTTCCTCATCGCCACCTCCGAAGGTTCCAACGTCGACTCGATGACCTCCCTCTTCGACAAGGCAGGCCTAGACTATACCGTGGGCGTGCTCGTGAAGTCAGTCCCCCAGGACCTCCACGAGGTCGACCTTCACAGCTACGACATCGCAGTGCTCTACAATCCCTTCGACATCAGGAGCATCAAGGAGAACTTCCCCGACTTCCAGCAGGGTGATCTCAAGATCATCGCATACGGCAAGAGCATCGCACGCGCAATGGAGGAGGAAGGCCTGCAGATAGCTGCACAGGGCCCCACCCCCGACGCACCCAGCGCCGCCAAGACCATCGAGAATTATCTGGACTCCCTCAAGTAATGTTCGCTCCCGGCACAAACGGCCTCTGCAAGGAGGAAAGGCTGTGCGGGAAAACAACGATTGCCGCACTGGTGAAGTGTGGGCACTGGGGAGGTACCGCTCATCTTAAATACTGCTGGGCACCGCGTCCCGAAGGCGCGGAGTTCTCCCGCATCATGACCGGCGTGCCCAAGAAGTTCTTCAAGAGAGCGGTCAAGCGCAACCTCCTGAAGAGGCGCATGCGCGAGGCATACCGCACGCAGAAGGCCCTCGTCTCAAGCCCTGTGGACGTCATGTTCGTATTTAATTCAGCCGAGGTGGCAGACTTCGCCGCCATACGGGAGGAGATGGCAGTCATACTTGGCAGGATAAGCAAGGCCGTATGTCAGTAAAGCAGATACTCGCAGCCCCCTTCATCCTGCTGATAAAGTTCTACCAGCTCTGCATCTCACCCCTGAAGCCGGCCCCTACATGCCGCTTCACCCCCACCTGCAGCCAATACGCCCTCGAGGCCTTCCGCAAGTACGGGCCTTTCAAGGGTTTCTGGCTGTCTTTCAAAAGGATACTTCGCTGCCGCCCCGGCGGCGGATCGGGCTATGACCCCGTGCCATAACATTCCAACAGGGAATCCCCCCAGTGTGCTTACTACCAGATAATCAGGGGCATTGAGCACACACCCAATACTTTAACGAAGCTGAAGGCAGGATCGCAAAACATGATAGCTATTTAATCAAAAACAACCTCAATATGTGTCATAAATTACGAGTGGTTTCCATCCTGTTGATGATTGGTCTTCAATGTTGCACATCACCTTACGGGAAGCAGCTGTCGGATGTTGAGTCATATATCCAGGAAAGGCCGGATAGTGCTCTTTCGGTATTGGAATCTATGGACCGATCCGCAATTACCTCATCAAGTCATCGGTTCTTCGTCACTTTTGGTGCAGCTAAGTTGCCATTGAAGCGACCAGTCTAGT
>JAKSKK010000023.1 GCA_024401745.1 Bacteroidales bacterium | reverse complement strand
AGCAGGGCACCAGCATGTGGCTTACGTGTCCGATGTATGTGTTCACATAGTCTACAGGTTCGGTTTTGGTTGTCTGCTGTGCGCAGGATGCCATCAGTGCGGCTGCACAGATGAGGGTCAAGGTTTTAGCTATGAGACTGTTTTTCATGTTAGAATTTGTTTATGACTGCCTTGGCGTCCTTCACTGCCTTGGCTGCATTTATGGATTCATCTGTGATTACGGGGATGAAAGGTTCGAGGGCCTTGTCGAGTGCCGCATTGACTGCGGGGTTGCCCTCAGCGCGCAGGATGCGCACCTTCTCGAAGTCCTGGATTCCGGCGCGCAGGCGCTCGAAGCGTATGCTGCTGCCCTCGGGATAGAGGAGCCATGTGTCGCCGCTCACCCAGCCACCGAAGCGGCTGTCCTTGGTGGGATCCTCAGGCCAGCTGTTCAGTGCCCAGCGGAGGTATCCGTCGTAGTGTCTTGCAGATATTGCGAGACCGAGGAACTCAGCCTCGGCAAGGGGTGAGAATGTGAAGGTGTTCGGGTGGTCGGGACCGCAGCAGGTGTAGAGGGTGGTGTAGTTCTTCTGAGCCTTGCGCTGCAGGACTGCATCCTCGGGGAAGCCCTTTGAATGGCCGTAGCCTATGCTGATGTCGTGCATGATGTCAACCACCTCGGGTGAGTAGTTCACTGCGCCTTCCAGCCTGAAGCCGGGGTCTGCCTTCTTTATGATGTCGCGGGCTGCAACCATCTGGTCTGTAGGACGTTCGTCCATTGCGATGCAGGTGATGTCGAACCAGCCCTTGTCTTTGAGGTGCTTTGCGAAGTCCTTCAGGAAAGGCAGCCAGAATGCCTCGTACTCGGGTGCTCCGGGTTCGCATTCTATGCTCTTCACGCTTGCTGTTGCAAGGTCGATGTATGCGAATGTGTATCCCCAGGGAACCATGGTGTAGCAGTCGATCTGCTCTGTGACTCCGCATGAGAGCATGAACTCGATCCACTTGTCGAATACGGTGTAGTCATAGTTCCACTTGCCGTCTATGCCCTTCATCTTCACGATCATGTCCTCGAAGGGGTCGTAGGTCTGGCAGTTCCAGGGGTGCTGGATGATGGATGCGGTGATGACCTTGCCGCCGGCCTCGGCATAGCGCCTGAATATGGGGCGCATGCGTTCGAAGTGCTTCTGGCTCCACAGCGGGACGTTGAACCAGCGGGCAACTGCGTACGGGTTCTGCCAGAGGTCGAGGTGGAATGCCCACTCCTCGGGCTTGGGGAGCTCACGGTCGACCACGGTCACGCTGATGGGGAGCTTGAACTCCTGGCTTCCTGCCTTGAGCGTGATGGTGCCCTTGTAGGTTCCGGCCACGGCGTAGCGGGGGATGTTCACGCTTACCCACACGGGGCAGGTCTTGCCTGCCTGGACCTTGAACTTGTCGGCATTCACAAGCCTGTCGGGCTGCATGGAGATGTCCTGACCTATCATTTCGTAGAAGTCAGCCTTCACATAGTCGACGGCGAAGCACTCCACGCTGCTGGCGGGAATCTGGTTCTTGCCGCACACAAGTGCGCTTGATCTTACGCTGATGATGGACTCGGGACCTGCCTTGAAGACGGCCTGGGCGTTGAGTCTCTCACCCTTCCATCCCTTGAGGACGGGGGCCTTGACTATAGGTGCGGTGAAGGAACCGGCGCCGGCGGTGTAGATGGTGCCGTCCTGCATGTAGCGGAGGTCTTCGGAACCCCACTTGAAGCTTGATGCGTTCTGAGCCGCTGCGCCAAGGCAGAGGGCGGCGAGGATGATGGATGCCAGTGCTTTCTTCATACTAGAGCTTGATCTGTGCCATTACGGGGCAGTGGTCGGAAATGAAGCGGCCGTTCCTCTTCTGAGGCATCATCTCGTAGTATGAGCATGAACCCTCGCTGATGAAGATGTAGTCGATGATGTCGGGCTGAAGGTCAGCGGGAATCCTCTTTGCCATCTCGCTGTAGTCATGGTATCCGTGATAGCTTGAAGGGTTGAGCTTCTTCTCGGTTGCGATGTCGTAGGCGTGGATGAGTCCAAGACCCTTCACGTACTTGATGTCGTCAGACTCCTTTGAGTTGTTGAAGTCGCCGGTGATGATCATGGGGCAGTCGCCACCTATCTCCTGAGCCTTCTTGCAGAGGAGCTTGACGCCCTCGCGGCGTGCAACCACACCTACGTGGTCGAGATGGGTGTTGACGAAGAAGAAGCGCTTGCCTGTCGCCTTCTCCTCAAGGAAAGCCCAAGTTGCGATGCGGATGCATGCGGCATCCCAGCCAAGGCTCGGAACGTCGGGTGTCTCGCTGAGCCAGAAGTTGCCGCACTCGATGGCCTTGAAGCGGTCCTTGCGGTAGAAGATGGCTGCGTACTCGCCGTCCTTCTTGCCGTCCTCGCGTGCTACGCCCACTGACTTGTAGCCCTTGAGCTTCTTATCGAGGAATGACTTCTGGAAACTGAGGGCCTCCTGTGTGCCGATGATGTCGGCTCCGGTCTCCACGAGGGTGACAGCGTAGATCTCTTTTCTGTTTTCCCAGCAGTTCACGCCGTCGTCAGCCTTACCGTAGCGTACGTTGGTGGTGAGGACCTTGAGGTCGAGGTCAAGAGCCTCTTTCTTTGTCTCCTGTGCAGGTGCTGAGACCTGGCTGAAAAGAAGTGCTGCAAGTGCAGCGAGAGTGTAGAATCTTCTCATGATTGGTTATTTATCTTTTTATTGTTTATTTTTGTTCCGTTATACCTCAAATCCCGAAACTATGGCACGCGTAATACTGATGACCGATTTTGCCGAGGCATATGCGAGAAGACTTCTTCATGGCATTGCCCAATTCGCAAAAAATGAGCATGAGGCATGGAGCCTTTCGCGTCTTTCCGTCTCCGTCAAGGAGAAGGTGGGCATACAGGGTCTTGTGGATTATGCCGTTGCGACCCATACCGATGCCATAATCGGCCAGTTTGACCATTCCGACGACCTCGAGCTCTTCAAGGAAGCGGGCATCATCGTCATGGCGCAGGACTTCAGACAGCGCTTCATCGACATACCCAACATCACCGCCAACCATTTCGAGGCAGGCAAGATCGCTGCGGAATACTTCCTCAAGAAGGGCTTCAACAGTTTTGCCTTCTACGGGCCCAAGGGCGTCGTCTTTTCTGAAGAACGCTGCGAGGGCTTCCGCGAAACCGTCAAACGGATACGCCCCGAAGCCACCGTATCTTCACTGCTTGTCACCGGCAACGGAATCTGGGGCTATGACATGGATGAACTCCATGCCTGGCTTAACTATCTTCCGAAGCCAGTTGCAATCATGGCGAGCGACGACAACTGGGCCTGCTACATCACCGAGCTCTGCCAGATGATGCGCTATGGCAATCCCAGGGCGTCATTCAGGATTCCGGAGGACATTGCGGTCATAGGCGTCGATAACGACGAATCCATCTGCAAACTCTCCGATCCCAACCTTTCTTCGATCGACCAGGATGTGGAGAAGGCCGGCTACAAGGTTGCCAAGATGATATCGGCGATGATCAAGGATCCCGGCATGGCCGTCGACAATGTCTATGTCAAGCCAGGCAACGTGATCACCCGCCAGTCGTCCGACATCTTCGTCAACGACGACCCGTATATTGCGCGCGTGCTCAAGTACATCCACGAAAACCTCAACCAGAAGCTGTACGTCGACGACATAGTCAGTCAGGTCCCTCTTTCGAGGCGTCTGCTGGAAACCAGATTCCGCGCCAAGATGGGCACATCCATCTACAGCTACATCAAGAATGTGAGGGTTGAGAAGATGGCCGAGCTCCTGAAGAACGGAATGTCGGTGTCCGAGGCGGCTTTCGACCTCGGCTTCGGGGATGTCAAGAATATTTCAAGGATCTTCAAAAGCGTCAAAGGGGTTTCCCCCTCTGACTTCTGCAAATAGTTTCTAGTATGTGAACTCATAGTCGAAGTCGGCACCGCCGGCTCCGATTCTGAATGTGTGCACCTCGTTCTTGGCAGGCTTCACTGCAATCACGTCGCAGCAGAGGCTCTCGTCGAGGTTGATGTCGGCACGCCTTGTGCCGGGCATCAGGTTCTCAATCGAGCAGCAGCTCATGCTCTGGGTGACGAAGTAGTTGACGTTCCTGTCGACCTCGTGCATGTTGAAGTGGCTGTCGCCGCAGAAGAGACCGATGATGTTGTGGTCCTTCTTGAGCTCGGCCAGCACGTCCATCATCCTCTCGTTGCTCTGGAGGGTGTAGGGTGCGGGGGTGTTGTGCCAGCGGCCGTTGGGGTGCGGCATGTAGTGGCATGCAACGAATATGTTCATCTCCTTGGGAGTCTCGTTCACGATGTTCCTGAACCACTCCACCTGCTCGTCGTCGAAGATGTAGTACGTGCCCTGCTGGGTGCCGGTTCCGCAGCTGTTAAGAAGGATGATGCGGAAGTTCTTCTCGGGGATGTCGTAGTAGTGGTAGACCTTGCCCTCGGTGAGGTGCAGGTTGCCGTCCGCCTTCTCTAGGCCGGGCTCCTGGAAGAGTTCCTGGAAGCGCTCCTCGCTGGTGAAGGTGTCTTCTCCGCCGTCCCAGTCATGGTTGCCGGGTACGAAGAGGAAGAGGCCGGGGTATTTCTTCATCTCGTCGCTGACCTTGGTCAGGATGGTGTTGGTGATGTCCTTGCTGATGTGGGCAGGGCCGAGGTTGACGCCTACGTCGCCCAGGCAGAGCATGAAGTCGTAGCCCCAGATGTCGCTGGTCTCGCCTACATAGCCTATCTGGCGGAACCTGTAGTCGGTATGTGAGTGGATGTCGGTGAAGATGGGGAAGATGACGGTCTCGTCATCGCCCTTCCACTTCATGTAGCGGTCGTGGGCCTCGGTGACCTGAGGAACCACGAAATCGGGAATCTGATATTCGGGAGCCGTGGTGCCGTAGTCGCGGGGAAGCTCACCCTCGGTGTACAGGTAGAGGTCAAGGCCCTGGCCGTTGATGTACTCCTGGTACTGGATCTTCAGCTCGTGCCTTCCCTTTCCAAGGGTCTGCTTCGCGATTGTGTATGAGCCGGTTGAATTGAGCTCGATCACGGGCTCACCGTCGATGATGAATCTTGAGTTGTCGTCAGAATAGAGCAGGAATGAGTATTCCTTCTCTTCAGGAACGGTAAGGGTTGATGTGTACTCGGCTACGAAATGGTCCTTTGCGGGGTCCACATAATCTCCAAGCTGGAAGGCGTTCGTGGTGCCGGTCACTGTCGGCTCTCCGAGGGCGGTGAAGTCGTTGGGGAGGGAGTCCCCGTCATAGTTCTCCCAGATCTTAAAGCTGACCTCACCCTCGCTGTATTTCGGGGTGCAGGCGCAGATGGCTGCGATGGCAGCCGCGATGAAAAGAAGCTTTTTCATTATCTGATGAAGTAGTTTTCAGCGGGTATCTCCTCCCATTTGCCGTCACGCTCCCAGAGGACCTTGAGTTCCTGGCCCTCGTAGCTTTCGAGGTACTTGAGAGTGAAGGGGTGCACACCGGCCTCGAGAGGAATGAAGCCTCTCATGAGTGTTGCTGAGTGGGTTCCGTCGTTGTCGACTGCGTCCTTGCCGTCGATCTGCAGGAGACCGCCGTCGTCGCAGAGGAGACCGAACTTCCATACGTCGGTGCTGGGCACGTTGAGGTAGCCTGTGTAGATGATTCCGTAGTAGTCCTCCTGCTCAGCGGGGCTGAGGTCGGGAGAGGCGAGGGTGCCTTCCTTCACGTAGCTGCCGAGCTTCAGGATGTCGTCGGTGCAGGAGAAGTCGCCGGTGTAGTACTTGTAGTTCACGCCGTTCTGGGTGAAGTTGCCGGCGGTTGCCTCGATGTAGTGGCACTTCTGTGCCGTGGTGTTGAATTCTATGCTCTCCTTGCCGTCCTTGAATGCCTTTGCACGCACGTTGGTGGTCTCGGTCATCGTGAAGGGCTCGGTGTAGAGAGGAGAGTCGAGGGTGGGCTCGCTGCCGTCAAGCGTGTAGTGTACCTCGGCGCCCTCGGTGCGTGTGCCGAGAGTCATTGTGAGATGCTCGAGGAAGAGGTCGATCCTGCCACCCTCGATGGTGTACCATACGGGAGAGATGAGAGGATTCTCGTCGCCTGTGATAGAGTAGGGACGTGCCTCCTTTGCGGTCCAGAGGTTCTTGTTGGGCTGCTTTCCGAGGGTGAAGTGGAGCTCGCCGCCCTGCATGAGCTCGGCGTAGGTGATGTATGCCCTTTCAACGGGTACTCCGTTGAATTCCACGCTCTGGATGTAGGGATTGTGTGCGGGATCGTCGGCAGTGATGCAGAGCTGCTTTCCGTTGGGAAGCACTATGGTGACCTTGTCGAAAAGGGGACTGGTGAGCAGGAACTCGAGTGAGCCGGGGCATGCCTCATACATGCCGAGGGCAGTCATGATGTACCATGCGCTCATCTGGCCGCAGTCCTCGTTGCCTGAGATTCCTTCTGGAGTGTCCTGATACATCTCGCTCATCATCCTGCGGGTGAGCTCCTGGGTCTTCCAGGGCTGGCCGAGCCAGTTGTAGATGTATGTGATGTGGTGGCTGGGCTCATTGCCGTGCACGTACTGGCCTACGAAGCCTGTCATGTCTGAAACGTGGCCTGCGGTCTCTGAAGATACGGTGAAGATGCTGTCGAGAGCTGCGATGAACTGCTCCTCGCCGCCGAGAAGGTCACCCAGACCTTTGAAGTCCTGGGGAGCGAAGAACCTGTACTGCCATGCGTTGGCCTCGGTGTACTCGCGGCTGGTCTCGACGGGGTTGAAGGGCTCGACCATGCTGCCGTCAAGGTTGCGTCCGCGAAGGAACCCTGTGCTGCCGTCGAATACGTTCTGGAAGCTCTGTGCGCGCTTGTAGTACTCTGCTGCAACTTCTTCGTTGCCGAGAACTTCTGCGAATCTTGCGATGCACCAGTCGTCGTATGCGTACTCAAGAGCGGCTGAGACTGCCTCGCGGCACTTGTTTGCGGGTATGTAGTAGAGATCCTTGTAGTAGTTGGAGCCCTTGGCGTTCTTGTTTGATGACTCTACCATTGCCTCGAGTGCGAATGCGGGGTCAAGGTCGGGCACCAGCCCCTTGAACCATGCGTCAACGATGAAGGGCACGCTGTGGTAGCCTATCATGCAGTCGGTCTCGCCTGAAGCGAGGGGCCAGATAGGCAGTTCGCCAGTTGCCTGATACATGTCAAGGCAGCTGAACACTATGTCGTGAAGCTGGCCGGGGTAGATGAGCGATGAAAGGGGCAGCCATGCGCGGAAGGTATCCCACAATGAGAGAGTTGAATATGTCTTGCCGAAGCGGGCGTTGGAAATTTCACCATTGTTGCGGCGGAAGTCTCCACCGATGTCAGAGGTGACGTTGGGCACGACGGCAGTGTGATAGAGTGCGGTGTAGAATGACCTCTTCTGGGCCATGGTGCCTCCCTCGACCTGGATGCTTCCGAAGAAGTTTGCCCATTCGGCCTTGGTGTCATTGCAGATTGCGTCGAAATCGAATGCGTATGAGCCGCCCTCGACGTCAAGGTTGTATCTTGCATTCTCGTATGAGACCTGGGATACGCCCACCTTGGCGATCACCTGGCCCTCACCGTCCTTGAAGTTGAGGACGATCTGGCGGTTGTTGCTTGAGCACTCCTCTGCGCTGGCGGCGAACTTGTGGTCATCGACGTACTGAACGCCGTCGAACTCCTGGCTGAACTGGGCGACGAAGTAGATGTACTCGTCGGGAGTCCACGCTGTGGAGCGGCGCATACCGCAGACCTCTGCGGGGCCGGACTGGAAGAGCTCGACCTCATGGATGGTCTCGTCGGTGATGCCGTGGTTCATGTCGATGATGAGGGTGTGGGGCTTGCCCTTTGCCCAGGCGTAGCGGTGCCAGCCTGTATGTGCTGTGGCTGTGAGCTCAGCCTTTATGCCTTCGTCCTTGAAGAGGATGGAATAGTATCCGGGAGTTGCGCTCTCGTCCTTGTGGCTGTACTTGAGGTGCTCATAGATGTCGCCTTCGCGGCTGGGATCCACTTCCTTCGTGGTGGGGTGGAAGAGGATGTCGGCGAGGTCGGCGCAGCCTGTGCCGCTGAGGTGGTTGTGTGAGAAGCCGATTATGGAGTCACGGTCGTAGTGGTATCCTGAGCAGGCGTCCCATACTCCGCGGTAGTTGTCGGGGCTCAGCTGGACGGCTCCGAAGGGCGTGGTGGCACCGGGATAGGTGTGTCCGTGGAAGCCGGTTCCGATGAACGGGTCCACATAATCTACGGTACTGTTGACTTTTGGTTTGCACGCTGCTATGAGAGTAGCGGCCACTGCAAGGGCAAGAAATAATTTTTTCATTGAAGCTTTGTATGTATATCATACAAAGATAGCAATATTCCCGCAGAAAAGAATAAAAAAACAGGGTGGCCGTAAAGCCACCCTGTATTATTTATAATAAGCTCTGATTACTGAGCCTGATAGCAACCGAGGTCAACCTTACCGTTGACGATACGAGGATTGCCAGCGAGGTCGGTTCCATAGGTTTCAAGGAGAGTCTGCACGTTAACAGTGAAGGGGCCATTCATATCAGCCTTCTTGCTGTTGTAGCTGATTTCACCGAGTGTACCAGCGCCGAGAACCTGTCCCTGAGGCTTGTAGTCTGAGGTGAGGACTGAGCTAACATCGAATGTTGTAGGAACAAAGATGTTGTCATGCTCGTTGACATTGCCATTTTCACTGATTGAGCCTTCAAGCATGTTGAATGCAAGAGTACCTGCACCGCCACCCATGTTGAGGAACTTCTCCTGGCGCTCATACTCGGGAGCTTCCATTTCCTTGGTGCAAGGAGATGTGTAGTTGCCGATCATGATGTTGTTCACGAAGCATGAAGCCACATCGCCACGGAGAACCATACCTGAGTAAGGTCCGCTGTATTCTGCCCAGTTCTTGTTGCCAACGAATGTATTGTTTACAACAATGAGATTGGTCTGGTTGTAGCAGATGAATGTAGAAGCGTAACCGTCCTTCTTGGTGGAAACGTTATCTACGACAAGGTTGTTCACGAGAGTTGCTGTAACGGGCTCTGCATCTGACTTGCCTTCACCGAATCCGAATGCAGGACCATGTGCATTTGCAGTATTGTTCTTTACGATACAGTTGACAACTGTAAGGGTTGTCTGTGCGCCACCTTCGTTGGTACCGATAGCGCCCTTCTCAGAGTCGTTGTCGTGAACGTAGCAGTTCTTGATGGTGACAGGGCCACCGATACAGTGGAAAGCAGTACCGTGATCACCTGAGCAGTTCATTACCTCGAAGTAAGAGATGTTTGCATAGCCGTCCATAGGGCTGTTGCCCTCGTTTGCACAGTAGAAGCCATATCCCTTGTTTCCGTCAAGAACTGTGAGATTATCCATGCTCTGTGCGGAGAAGTCGGCATTCCAGCCACCGGATACGCTCTTGTTGACGTTGCTTCCACCCATCTGGATACCACCCTTGGGAGCGGTGAAGGTTGTTCCACCCTGAACCATGATGGTAGCGAAAGGCTTGGCGCTGTTAATGGCTGCCTGAAGGTCCTCGCCTGCCTTTACAAGAACGGGAGGAAGGATAGCCAGCATGTTGCTGTAGATCTTGTCACCTTCAGTCGATACTACATATGCCCATACAAAATAGTCTACGCCGTCCTTCAGGCCTGTAACCTCACCTTCGTTCTTGCCAATGGTAAAACCGGTCTGAGCAACTTCCTTCGCAGTTGCAACGTCTGCTGACTCGCTATATGCAAGTCCCCAGCTCTCATAGTCATCGGCAAACTTTGTTGAAATCATTGCAGAAACCTTGACAGCACCTGCAGCCTGGCTTACCAGGGTAGCATCCGCTGTTGCATCAAGGCCATGAGGCTTCTGGTTGATGATACACTTCTGTGAACTGCCTGACTGTGTGAATTCTGCACGACGGATGGCATTCTTGGTATTACGTCTTACTGTGAAGGTTGCGGTGTTGCCGCTCTGGCTTACAGTAATCCAGTCATAGTCAGCATCAGGAGTAAGGTTGCCTGAAACCTCCATTGTGTAGGTCTGAGGGGTATACTCGATGATGGCTCTGTAGGGATTCTGCTCAATCTTCTCGAGATGATCCTTGGAGCATGCGGTGAAGAGAAGAGCTGCGCCTACTATAGCGAAAAGTATTTTTTTCATTTTCTTCAATTGTTAGATTAATTGTAACCCTTGTTCTGTTTGAGAAGGCCATTGGCTTTGTTAAGATCCTCTGACTTGTAAGGGAAGGCAATCTTGTAGTCCTCCCACTTGGGAGCGGGTGCCTGATAGTCCTCGTAAGGGCCTACAGTGAAGTCGGTGTTGGGAACGAATACTCCATTTACATAGCTACCGGCAGATGAACGGTTTGCATAATGACGTGCATTCGGGTGTGTGTTGAGCTCAGCGAGAGCGAGATTCTTGATCTCAGGGTCACCGCTTACAGCCCAGCGCTTGCAGTCATAGAGATGGTCGCTGTGCTCGAATGCGAGCTCTACACGGCGCTCATGATAGAGGTCCGTCCAGGTTGCGTTTCCAGAAAGAGCCTTCACGTTTGCACGTGCACGAATAGTGTTGATGTCCTTAGCTGCAGCTGATGCATTTCCGGTTGCAAGATATGCCTCTGCACGGAGGAGGATACAATCTGCAAAGCGAAGGATAGGGAAGTTCATGCGGCTTACAGGCCAGTTGCCGTTGTCGCCGACATAACCTGCAGTCACAGCATCGAGAGTGACCTTCCAGACCTTGTTGTTCATCTCTGCGTCTGTAAGAGGAGTGCCATCAGCGTAGTAGCACCACTTGGTGTCTTCGTCCCAGTTAACCTGAACGTCATCGACTGTATAGTATCCCTCACCATGGCAGAAAGGCTCAGCGTACTTTATGATCATGAAGCCGGCCTCGACGTCGCGGTTTGAATAGAAGTGGAAATCGGGCTGACCCCAGATTCTGATGACGTCACCATACTCGCAGATAGAATTCTTGAGACGGATGTTGCCCTTTGCTGCGTCAACCAGGTTGGGATTATCCTTGCTCATCTCTTCGTAGATGTCGTTTGAAGGCTTGAACTGGCCCCAGCAGTTGAACAGACCATAGAGTGAGTTGTCAAGGATGACACCAGGGAACTCTACACCACCATATACGCTCTTGGGACCACCCTCTGAAGGAATTGCCCAAACATACTCGGTATTGCGCCACTTGCTGTAGTCTGAAGTGAAGTTGTCGGTGAACTCGACGCCCTTGATTGAACGTCCGTACTCGTTCTCCATCTTGTTGACCTCGGTGATGACATTCTTGTACTGTTCCTTGTCCCAGCATGCCCAGTATGTGTAGACCTTTGCCTTGAGACCGGCGCAGGCTGCCTTGTGAACACGGCCGAAATCTGAATCAGCATAATCCTCACACTTGGGAACGAGTACCTCAGCTGCATCCAGGTCCTCAATAATCATTCTGTAGTCATCCTTCACGCTTGCGTTCTGGGTAGGGATCTCGTTGTTGTATCCACCCTCGAAGTCCTCGTACTTAACGAAAGGAACGCCCTGCTCTCCGGTACCATAGCGGTATGCGAGATAGAAGTGAGAGAGTGCACGTGCGAAGTAAGCCTCTCCGAGTGACCTTTTCTCGATTTCGGTAAGGTCTCTTCCTTCCTGAACTTTCAGGAGTGATGAAACCACCCAGTTGGCGCGTGCGATAGTACGTACCATAGGAGTCCATACATCGTCAAGTGCACCACATGATGTGGTCAATGACATAGTGGCAAGCTCAGGCCATGATCTGGTACGGCCCCATACAAAGTCGTTTGCTGCAGCCTGCTCCCACATGATCTGACGACCAAGGAAGTTCTCCTCAAGGAACTGAGTGAAGCATGCATCAACAGCGTCGATTGCCTGCTTGTCGGAAGTGAAGTAGTTGTCAGTTGAATAAGCACCTTCTGACTTGGGCTGGAGGAAGTCCGAGCATGAGCTCAGAGCGATTGCAGCCAATACTACAAGGACAGATGATATAATCTTTTTCATATTTCTTCTTCAATTTTTAGTAAGTGATCTTGACACCGAAGGAGATAGTCCTGTTGACAGGGTACTTGAGCGAATCGTATCCACCGCACTCAGGATCCATTCCGGAGTACTTGGTGAGGGTGAAGAGATTCTCGCCTGTTGCATAAGCCTGGATCCTTGATCCACGAGCGTCGAAGTGAGCGCTCTTCTGGAGAAGGCGTGTGAAATCGTATGAAAGGGTAAGAGACTTCAGACGGAGATATGAGCCATCCTCAAGGAAGAATGTTGAAGGCTTGGTGTAGTTTCCGTTGCTGTCAAGACGGGTAAGACGAGGAAGAAGGGCATTGCTGGTGTTGCCGTTGTAGCCCCATGAGTTCTTGATGCCGGCTGCACGGCTGAAGTTACCTTCTGCATCGCTGTAAACCATGGTCTGGCCAGGATAGTAAACCTGAGCGTCTGCAACGCCCTGGAACATGAAGTCAACAGAAAGCTCCTTCCATGCGAAGCCACCGCTTACTGCGAAGGTGATGTTAGGAGTAGCTGCGCCTACGAACTGACGGTCGGCGTCATCGATCTTGCCGTCACCGTTGAAGTCCTCGAACTTGAGGTCACCAGGCTGTGCTGCAGGCTGGATGAGCTGACCGTCCTTCTGGTGGTCATAGATGTCTTCCCAGCTCTGGAACATGCCGAGGCACTTGATGAGGTAGAACTCGTTGAGAGGGCCACCTACGCGTGAACGATAGCAGTAAGGAATATTACGGAATGAACCGCCGCCTACCCAGTCTGCCCATGAGCCGTCTGCGTTCATGACACCGGTAGAGATGATCTCGTTGTGGTTGTATGAGAAGTTGCCGCGAACATAGTAGCTCCAGTCTGCGCCGATCTTGTCTGCCCAGCCGAGTTCAAGCTCGATACCGCGGTTTGAAACTTCACCCTGGTTTACCTTAGGTGCCTCGTCAAGGCCGATGTAGCTGGGCCACTCGGTGGTCTGACCCTGGATGAGGTTGAAGGTGCGCTTGTTATAGTAGTCGATGGCGAAGCTCAGACGGTTGTTGAACATTGCACCGTCAAGACCGATGTTCCACTGCTCGCAGGTTTCCCATGTGAGGGAGTTGTTGAGAGCGCGGCCGTTGTAAATCCAGGTTCCCCATGTGCCGGCATTCTGAATACCATACTGAGGACGCTCGCTGGTGTTGTTCTGCACGGTGAGGTTGTTTGCCGAGTAGTTCCAGCCGATTGAGTTGATGTTACCTACGCGGCCCCATGATCCACGGATCTTGAGGAGGTCGACGGTTTCACGGAGAGGCGCGAAGAACTTCTCGTTGGAAATCTTCCAAGCACCTGTGAATGCAGGGAAATCGCCATGGTTGTGCTCGTAAGGAAGACGTCCTGCGTAGTCACGACGCCAAGATGCAGTGAGGAAGTAGCGGTCGTCAAATGAGTAAGCGAGACGGGCTACGAGTGCGAGGTTGGTATCCTTTCCATTGTATCCGTCGGAAGGAGTTCCTACGGTGTTGGCGAACTTGATGTACTGAAGAGCTACGCTCTCATCGTCGAAACCGGTACCGCTGATGCTGAGGCTGCGGCCTGTTGCACTGTCAGCAGTGGTGGAAGCCATTGCACTTACAGTGTGCTTGCCGAAGGTGCGGTCATAGGTAAGGGTGTTCTCAGTCTTCCAATTGGTAGAGTATGAAGCACCTTCGCTCATGCTTGATGACATGCCTGAAGAAGCCTCCTGACGACCGGTGATCTCATAGCGATAGTAATGGAAGTTCTTGTAGTAGTTGTGAGAGAGCCAGTATGAATAGCGGCTTGTGAACTTGAGACCAGGGATGATGTCATGGATCTGAAGTGCGGTATGGGTCTGGAAGTTGTTGTTTGAATTCCAGTTGTCATCACCGAGGAGCTCACGAAGAGGGTTGTAGCAGTCACCCATGAGACCGGTCTCGGTCTGCCACTTCGTAGGGAACCAGCTTGAGAATTCGCCATTCTCGCCCCATGCGGGAGCGAATGAAGGAGCGTAGATGGCATTAATGAGGGTACCTGAAGTCTCACTGCTGGTGTTTGTACCGCGTGAACGGCCATGGCTCCAGTTCAGGTTCTCGGTGATCTTGATGTACTTGTTGATGTCAAATTCACCCTTGTAGTTGATATTTACGTTCTTGTTGAAGGTGTTGAGGAATGTACCCTCCTTGTCATTGTAGGCAAAAGAGATACGGTTCTTTGCGAACTCGTTGCCGAAGGAGATGGCAGCATTGTGACGATGGCTTACAGCCACGCGTGTTACCTCGTCAACCCAGTTGGTCCTGTTGGTGCTGACGTAGTCGATGAAGTCCTGGTCGTAACCTGCAAGGAAGTCACCCTGGCCGGCAGCGATGCAAGCCTGACGGCGTACGTCAATGAGTTCCTGTGCGGTAAGAGGCTGGATGATGTTGGTAGGTGAAGCAAAGTTGACCTGTCCGTCATACTCTACCTGCACGCCATTGGTTCTCTTGGCCTGCTTGGTTGTAACGATAACAACACCACCGGCACCTGACTGTGCACCATAGATAGCGGCAGAAGCGGCGTCCTTGAGGACTACCATGCTCTCGATTTCCTCCACTGAAGGGATGGCTGCTCCGGGAACGCCGTCGACGATCCAGAGGACACCGTCACCTGAGGGTGAACCCTGGCCGCGGATGACCATTGAATGGCCGGCAGTAGGGTCACCGCTGTTCTCCTGTACGGTTACACCGGGGATCTGGCCCTGGAGCATAGCGGTACTGCTGGGAACGGCACGCATTGAAATCTTCTCGGGATCCTTCATGACACCGACTGATGCGGAAAGGTCCTGCTTCTTCTGAGCGATGCCATAACCGAGAACGACGACCTCGTCAAGTGCGGTTGCATCGGATTCAAGGGTCACGTTGATGGTCTCTCCGTTCACGACAACTTCCTTGTCCTTGAAACCAAGGTAGCTGATGACGAGAGTCTGACCATTCTTGCAATCAATTGTGAAATCACCATTGAGGTCAGTGATTGTTCCAATTGAAGTACCTTTGATCAGGACGCCGGCACCGACAGCTCCATAGCCGTCAGAGTCCTTGACGTTGCCTGATACCTTCACGTTCTGTGCGCTTGCTCCTATTGAGAATGCAAGTGAAAGAACTGCGAATAAAGCAAACAGTTTTTTCTTCATAAAATGTTGATAATTAGGAAAAATATTGAATAAATACTCAAATATTATAGTTCTAATGCAACTATGTTGTTAATTAAATGGTTATGCACACTGTAAAAACAGTGATGATGTTATTATATGATGTGGTTTCCTATAAAAACGTTGCAAAAATGAGAATATTTGTTTCCGAGCCCTCCGTGATTTGCGACTTTTTGTCCTCAAATCGCGCAGAAAGCGCTAATTGAAAGTGACGGCGTCCTGCTCCAGGGCTTCCTTTACGTCGTAGGTCGTGAACGGAAGAGGGCCCTTCCCAAGCTCCGGCGCGTTGAATGATCTGAGCAGATTGTTGTAATATTCTGTATGTTTTTGCGGCAGAACGAATGATTTCGAGCAGTTCCCGTCTTCATCCACATGGCAGAAGTAGGGCTTTCCGTACACGCCGTCGTCCCTCTTGGATGCGAACACCAGCCAGCGTGAGTTGCTTGACCATGAGTGATAGCTCTCGGAACCGTCTGAATTGGCTTCCGTCATGGGAATCTGCCTGCCTGTCTCAAGGTCCATCATCATCAGGTCAGCCTCCCTGTGCCACAAGGGGAAGGTTCCGTAATCTGCGATCGAGAAGCAGATTAACCTGCCGTCGGGCGATACCCTCGGGTGGCAGACCGACTTGTTCTCCTTTGCAGCGTCGTATATGGTTTCGACAGTGTCGCCGATGGTGCCGGTTTCCTCATTGAACGCAACTCTGCACAGGCTGTACTTCTGCGTCTCGATGTTGTCGAGGGTAACGGTGTCGATCTGCGGGGCCTTGCAGTAGTAGATGTACTTGCCGTCGGGTGAGAAGGCGGGGAAGGTCTCAAGCATGTCAGTGTCGGTCACGGTGCTGCTGCGGATGAACTTGTGCTCCTGCATGTCAGCAACATAGAGGTCGCTCTTGGTGTCGAAAACCTCCATCCTGCGTATCGACTGCGCGTGGTAGCCGGGGATGATCTTGTTTGCCGAGAACACGATGTAGCGCCTTGACGGCGAGAAGCCGAAGTACACGCTGCCGCTTATCATGTCCTCGCCCTTGATGCTGAGTTTCTGCAGCTGCCCGTCAAGGTTGAGGATCGCGCCGCCGCCCGGGCCTCGCACGTAGAACATGCTGGCTGCCGGATCCTGGCCACAATATGTATGGCAGTTCATGCATTTGTTGCCGATCACGCGGTTGTCGCTGAAGTCGTCGGTCCTGAAGTTCTCGATGCACCTCTGCTGCAGCACTATGTTGTTGTAGGCCTCATAGTCGGGCTCGATAAGCCTGTAGGTCAGATAGGGGTCCAGCTTGTCGGGACTGACTGTCCAGGTGAAGGGGGCGTACTGCTTCCAGCCGTCCTTCCCGCGGGAATAGACCTTGATTTCAAGCGTTTTCCCTTCGTTCCCGGCAAGCAGACTGTGCCATGCCTTCTCGCTGAATCTGGCATCGCCGCTGCGCCTGTTGCTGTACGTTTTTCCGTCGATGGTCACGCACACGCGGGATGCGCCGTCGTCCAGGAGGAAGTTCAGCGGAGCTATGTTCACGGGTATGGTGATGTCGGTGTAGTCGGGGTACATGGGGGCCTGCCCTTCGACTTCGGTTACATTCGAAGGAGCGCACGCCGCGAACAAGGCCGCGGCCGCAATCAGAATGATGCTCTTCCTCATTTCACGATTCGGTTGTAAAGTTCGCAGTCGCGCGGTCCGTATTTCTGGTAGTCGCGCATGAACATGCCCTTCTGGTTGGCTATGATGTCGGTGCAGAGCAGGTAGTCCAGCGCCACGATGTTGTTCCTGTTGGCGTCCAGCAGCCCGGTCAGGATGGTATGGCAGTTGTCGCCTATCCTTATCTCGTTGGCGTTGTTGATGAACTGGCGCTTGTAGTCAAGCTCACGCTGCACCTTCTCCGAGAAGCTGCCGGGGGTATGGTCCTCCGCCCATTCCCTGTATATGAAGGACCTTCGCAGCTGGCGGAGATACTTCTCGGCTCCTTCGAAGTCGCCGATGACCAGGTTGGCCTCAGCCAGACGCTTGATCAGGGACGCGCACCTCTTGGTGGGCGAGAAGTTGTTTGCGTGCATGCAGGCACGCTCTGTATAGGTCATGTCACCGATCAGATAATAGAGCTCGGCTGCCATTTCGATGGTGAACAGGTTGGACTTTGAGTCCAGGTGGATGAAGGTCCCGAGGTTGGGCTTCTTCATCTTCAGAAGCTTGTCGGGCAGGATTCCGAGCTGAGCTGCGCTCGCCGAATAGAAGAACGACATCTCAGGGGTCTTGGCGTTGCGGCTGTGCTCGTACAGGTTGATGATTCCCTTGTAGTTCCTGCGGCTGTATTCTATGCTGTAGGTAAGCAGGTCCTCGACGCCCTTTGCCTTGGTGGCATCTACCCAGCGCCCGAGGCCGGGGTAGAGAAGTGCATCCTTGGGCTCCATGCGGTAGTGTGTGCAGACTTTGCCTGAGAGGCAGAAGGCCAGCACGATGGAGATGACTGCACCGGCGGGGATGCGCCTGCCGGCGGGGCTCGACAGCAGCTCAAGGGCGATGAATGCCAGAGCGCCGTAGCCGAACATGATGTAGCAGACGGCGGCCAGGGCTATGAATATCACCGAGTTGATGATGATGCCTGCCCATCTGCGCCTGCTGAAGTCTTCAGTTATGCAGTGGTATGCGTACCAGAGCATTATGCCGCCGCCCAGCGCGTAGAGCGTGCACAGCCTGGCATTTTCGTAAAGGTAGAGCCTTGCCTCGACTGTCATGAGGGCAAGGGCGGCTATTGCTGGGCACCAGTCGCGAAGGAAGCTTTTCGCCTTTGCGGGGACGCATTCCCTGAGCGACAGGAAGGCGAAGATGCCGAATATCAGCAGCGACAGTGCCAGAACGGCAGGTCCCGCCAGTTTGAAATGATAGAACTGCTGTGCCCAATCTCCTGCCATGCAGGCAAGCCATGCAGGCTTGTTGAAATAGGCCGACAGGCAGTCGGGAGAGTTCAGAAACAGCTGATTCTGCTCGATGAAGAAGAAGTGGTATCTGAACTTGCTCTGGAAAAACCAGAAACAGCCCACCGTCCATAGTATGAACAGGGCTGCGATGATTATGTTAGAAAGTTTAAAGAAGCGGAATGGGGTTTCCATTCCGCTTCTATTATCAGAATTTACCATTAGTATCCTGCAGGCTGCTTGAGAGCACCGTTAGAGTTGGTGACCTCGGTGGTAGGATAAGGCATAGCGAACTTGTAGTCAGCCCACTTCTTTGAATCAGACTGATAGAGGATGAACGGCTCTGTAGAGGTGTGCTCGTAGACGCCGTCAGCGTTCAGTGTGTAGATCCATGCCTTGGGGTGGCCGTTGAGCTCGTTGACAGCAAGCTGGTTGATCTTAGGAGATACCTTTGCGTACTCTGAACGAGCCCAGCGCTTGATCTCATGGAACCAGCTGCCGCCCTCGAATGCGAGCTCGCAGAAGCGCTCGTGGTACAGACCTTCCCATGCGTCACCGTTCCAGTCAGCAAGACCTGAACGCTTGCGGACTGCGTTGATGTCCTTGAGTGCGCTAGCCTGGTCGCCCTTGTTGAGGTAAGCCTCAGCCCTGTAGAGCAGACAGTCAGCGTAACGTACGAAGTGATACATCATGTTGATGCGGCAGTCGGTGTAGTACTGACCCATTGCGCCTGAGTGCTTGAATGAGTTCGTCCACTTGTTGATGAAGAAACCGGTTGTGCTCTGGTCGCCGTACTGAGGCATTACCACGCAGCTCTCGTCGCCGAAGTTTGCGGTCTCACCTACGGTAAGGATTGACCTCTTGAGTCGGTCGTTGCCCTCGCCGTCAGCAAGCATAGCCTCGTAGAGGTCTGCTGATGCGTTGAACTCGCCCCAGCCGTCGAAGTATCCGAGCATGTCGGAAGCTATGCAGACTTCCTCGAACCAGATACCGCCACCGTTGCCAAAACCTGTGCAGGCGTAGCCCCAGCAGTACTCGTCAGAGAAGAACTCTGAAGGCTCCTCGGTGAAGAGCTCCTCGTATGTGTCGGTGAGCTTTCTACCCATGCTCTGAAGCTTGTTGACGCTGTCGATGACGTTCTGCCACTGGCTGTTGTCGAATGTTGCCCAGTAGGTGTAGATACGGCTCTTCATTGCGATGGCTGACTCCTTGCAGGCGCGGCCACGGTTGTTGGCGTCGTAGTCCTTTACTGAAGGAAGAAGTGCCTCAGCTGCATCGAAGTCCTCGATCATGAGCTTGTAGTTGTCCATTACGGTAGCCTGCTGAGGAGGAATTGAGTAGTCGTAGTCACCCTCGAAGGTCTCGAACTTTACGAAAGGAACACCGGTCTCGGGAGCGCCGTAGCGCAGAGCTGCGAGATAGTGCCAGAATCCTCTCATGAAGTAAGCCTCACCGAGGCTTCTCTTCTCGACTGCGGTGAGCTCGGTTGTTGCCTGCTTCTTGAGGAGGGCAGATACAACCCAGTTGGATGCAGCGATGTACTCGTAAGTAAGGTTGAAGTAATCGGGAAGGGTTCCGCGGTCACCTGAGAACTCAAGGTTGAAGTGGTTGAACCAACCAGAGCAGTCGCCTGCGCGGACGCCGCACATCTGGTTTGTACAGCACTCGTCCCAGTGGATATCCTGTGAGCAGAGGTACTCGTCGCCAAGATACTGATAAAGGTGGTCGATGGCGTCGATGGCCTGCTGGTCATTCTGGAAGTAGGTGTCAGTGGTGTTGGATCCTTGAGGCTTGACATCGAGGAAATCCTGACATCCTGTAGCGAATATTGCTGTAAGTGAAGCAATAGCAATGATGATTATCTTTTTCATATCGATTCTCCTTTATTAGTAGGTAAGTTTGACACCGAATGAGAATACTCTTGAAACAGGATATCTCAGGAAGTCGTTCTGACCGCACTCAGGATCCATGCCTGTGTACTTTGTGAAAGTGAGAAGGTTCTCGCCTGAGAAGTAGATGAGGGCTGAGCTGTTGCGCTCTGCGAAGTGGTTGATCTTGCGGAGGGCGTCAGTCAGGTCGTAAGAGATGGAAACGTTCTTTACACGGAGGTAAGAAGAGTTCTCGAGGTACCAGCTTGAACCTGTCATGAAGTTGCTGTTGTCGTCAAGTGCGCTGATACGAGGGATGTTTGAATCCTTGTTGAATGACCATGAGTCATAGATGTCGACTGAACGGTTGTGAACCTTGCTTGACATGCTGGCGTATGCCATCTTGCCGAGCTGGAGTGCCTGTGCACCGAATACACCCTGGAGCATTGTGCTGAATGAGAGCTTCTTCCATGTGAATCCGAGGTTGAGTGCGTATGTCCAGTCAGGAGTTGAGCTGCCGAACAGCTGGCGGTCGCCCTGGTCGATCTTGCCGTCACCGTTGAAGTCCTCGAACTTGAGGTCACCTGCTACAGCGGCGGGCTGGATGCGGTTGCCGTTCTTGTCAACGTATGCAGCAGCTTCTGCATCGCTCTGGAAGAGGCCGAGGCACTTGATGATGTAGATCTGGTTGAGCTCGCCACCCTCTTCTGTACGGTTGTAGAAGCGGACGTCACGATACTGGAATGAGTTCTCCCATACAGCTGCGTTGCCGTCTGCGTCGGTCACACCGATGTTGAGGACAGTGTTCTTGTTGTAAGCGGCGTTTCCGTTGATGTAGTATGAGAAGTCACCTACCTTGTCGGCCCATCCGAGAGAGAGCTCGACACCGCGGTTCTGGATCTCACCAAGGTTGATGGTCATGGCGCTTACACCGATGGTGTGGGGCCAGTTCATCTTCTGATCCTGGATGAGGTTGTAAGTGCGCTTGTTGTAGAAGTCTATGCCAAGGTTGAGGCGGTCCTTGAGGAAGCCGGCGTCAAGACCGAGGTCGAACTGCTCTGAAGTCTCCCATGTAAGGTTGGGGTTGAGAGCCTTGCCGTTCCAGATGTGTGCACCGATAGGAGATGTGGTCTCTGTACCGTTGATGGAGATCTTGCCGTCGTTGCCGGTGTTGAGGGTAGAAGACTTGTAGTTCATAGGAACTGAACCAAGGTTACCGATACGTCCCCATGATGCACGGAGCTTGAGGAATGATACGGCGTCGTTCTTGGGGAAGAAAGGCTCGCTGGAGATCTTCCATGCGCCTGTTACAGCGGGGAAGTCGCCATAGTTGTGACCATTGGGGAGACGGCCGGCGATATCACGGCGCCATGAAGCGGTGAAGAAGTAGCGGTCGTCGTAGCTGTAAGAACCACGTGCGATGAATGCAACGTTTGCATCGTCACCTGTGTACCAGTCATCCACATTAGGGGTAGAGTTAGAGTACTTGAGATACTGGAGGTTCTCAGACTCGTCCTCGAAGTACTGCCTGGTGATGTTGTTGCCTCTTGAGTTGTAGTGATCAGCGGTGGTGGCGAGGAGAGCGCCTACATTGTGCTTGCCGAATGTACGGTCGAAGGTGAGGGTGTTCTCGGTCTTCCAGCCATTGTCCTTGTATGAAGACTCATAGAGCTCATTGATAGGGTTGGGGCTACCGCACTCAGTACGCTTGGGAGTGAACCTCTTGTAGTACTGCTGGTTGGTGTAGTATGTGAAGCGGCTGTTGAACTTGAGGCCCTTCACGATGTTGCCGATCTCGAGACCTGTGGTGGTGAACAGCTTGCTGTTGCCATCATAGATGTTGTCTGCGAGGAGCTGGCGGAGAGGGTTCACAACGATACCGTGGATACCTGAGTAGCTGCCATACTTGGCGATGTACTCGGGATCCTCAGTGGTGGTACCGCCGAAGCCTGTTCCATCATAGAAGTACTTGTCGGCGCTTGAAGGCATCTGGAGAGCGTTGACGATGACACCGTCGGTACCTGCGTCAGTGTTTGCACCACGGCTGGTGGTTGTGCTCCAGTTGAGGTCTTCGGTGAACTTGATCCACTTGTTGACCTGGATGTCGCCACGGTAGTTGATGCCGACCTTCTTCTTGAAGGTTCCTACAAGAACACCCTGGTTGTCCTCGAATGCGAGGCTGATACGGTTGGTGGCCTTGTCAGTACCGGCGTTGAAAGTCACGTTGTGACGATGATAGATGGCGTTGCGGAAGATCTCGTCCATCCAGTTGGTACGGGTGGTGGCGATGTAGGGGTTCTTTGAGGTATCCCAGCCGTCGGGCAAAGGAAGACCTGCATTCTGGTAGGCGAGCTTGGTGATCTCGAGCTGCTGCTCGGCGTTGAGGGGCTGAAGTACATTGGATACTGAGCGAACACCAACGAGTCCGTCGTAGTTCACGCTGACACCCTTTGTTCCCTTCTTGGTGGTGACGAGGATTACACCACCGGCACCTGACTGTGCACCGTAGATAGCTGCTGAAGCGGCGTCCTTGAGGACAACGATGCTTTCGATGTCTGAAAGTGAGTTGATAGGTGCACCGGGCACGCCGTCAACTACCCACAGGACAGCATCTCCGTTCTTGGAACCCTGTCCGCGGATCACCATTGAAGGTGTGCTGGTAGGGTCACCGCCCTGAGCTGTGATGGTAACGCCAGGGATCTGTCCCTGAAGCATTGACTCTGTTGAAGTTACAGGGTGTGCTGCAAGAGCCTGAGGGTCTGCAACGACACCGACTGAAGCAGAGAGGTCCTTCTTCTTGGTTGCGACACCGTAACCGAGAACGACTGCGTCAGCGAGGAGTTCTGAATCCTCTGTGAGAATGAAGTTCACGACAGCACGACCGCCTACTGCCTCTGTTGCGGTCTTGTAACCGACGCAAGAGACCTCGAGGGTTGCGTTTGCCGGAGCCTGGATGCTGTAAGTACCGTCGATGTCGGTCACTGTACCTGTGGTGGTACCCTGAACGAGAACGGCTGCTCCCGGAACGGGTCCGAAGCTGTCGCTGACTGTACCTGACACTTTCACTGTCTGAGCATTGATGCTACCAGCGATCAGGCTCAGTGCTGCAAAAAATGCAAACAGTTTTTTCATGATAGAGTTGTTAATAAATATTAATAAGATGTGTATAAAGATGAATTAATCTTCACAGATTGCTGCGGCTCCGAAGAGCCCCACATATTCCATTGACGTAGGCATGACCTTGAACTTCTCGAGCGCCTTCTGGTAAGGGAAGTTCTGCAATTCGCCCAGCATGCTGTCCTTGAACAGGTTGAAGGCATTTGCAATGCTTCCGCCGATGACTACTGCATCAGTATCGTATGCGAACAGTATGAGTTCCAGCAGCTTGCCCACGTGGGTACCGAACTCGTTCCAGAGTGCCAGCGCGGCCTCGTCGCCCTTGCCTGCGGCGATTGCGGCGTCCTTGCCTGTCGTACCCTTGCCCTCGAAGAAACGGCTGCTGCAATAGTACTCGTAGTCCTTGTCGAGGTAGGGGATGCTTCCGATCTCGCCGGCTCCGGTGTTGGTGCCGCGGTAGAGCTTATGGTCGATGATGATGCCTGCTCCTACGCCTGTCCCGAGGGTGACGCAGACTGAATTCTTGAAAGGCTTGGCCTCGCCGTACTTTGCGACGCCGATGGCGAAGCAGTTGCAGTCGTTGTCGACGCTCACGGGAAGGCCGTACTTTGCCTCGAGTATCTCCTTGAGGTGCACTTCCTTCCATGAGGGGATGGCAACCACGTCGTAGATGATGCCTTTCTCTGCGTCGACCACTGAAGGGACGCCTATGCCTATGGCCTTCACCTCGGGGTTCATGAGGGAGTCGATCATACCACATATCTGGTCGATGACATCCTGCTCGGAGCCTTTGGCATTGCAGAGTTCGTAGAGAATCTTGTCGACGTTTCCGTTGTTGATGAGGCCGGCCCTGATCTTGGTGCCGCCCAGGTCGATAGCTATGATCATAACTGTACTTTTCCTGATTTTTCTACACGGACGGTCTTTGTCTGTCCATTACCCCAGATGACTGAGAGGTTGAAGGGTACGTCGGTGGTGATGTTGATCACGGGGGTGTCGTCTGCACTCTTGCGGGCAGCGACCTTGAGGTTCACGAGAGCCTCGGGTCCGAAGGGATAGCGGTCGATTCCGTGCTCCTCGAGCTTGGTGATATCCCACTCGATGGTCTCCTCGGAGTAGTCGGACTTGATGCCGAGTATGTACTCGATGAACACTGCGATGGGCGGAAGTCCTGTCCAGCCCACGAAGTCCTTGCGTGCCATGAAGCCGGGCTCGACCTTCTCGGGTGCGTAGTACTCCCAGAATGTGCCGGTGTCCTTCCAGACGTCGAATACGCACTGGTAGTGGTTCTGAGCGATCTCGCGGCAGAGGTCACGGTAGCCGTGGCGCCAGAGACCGTCGATCACCATGTAGTTTGTGCCGGGCCATACGCCGCCCTGCCAGTAGCGGCCGGCGGGGTTGTACTTGGGATGGTCGGCGCTGAGCGAAGGCACGCGGTGTGCGCGGTTGAACTCGCTGTCGTCCTTGAGGTGATCCACAAGCTTGTCGAGCTTCTCCTGCTCCAGCACGTCGGCCTGGAGTGCCCAGAAGGCGCTGATTCCCTTGGTGTCGCAGAGGCTGCCGTCGGCATATACGTCGTGGAGGAAGTTGTCCTCGTCGCTCCACATGACTTCGCTGATGTGCTTCTTAAGGAACTTCATCTCGTCCTCCATGTCCTCGATCTCCTGCCAGCGCTCGGTGAAGAAACCGATCTGCAGAAGGCTCTCGTCTACGAGTATCTGCTGGAGGTTGGTGTCGAGCCACTCCATGTGGCCGTTGGAGTAGATGGGATTGTATTCGGGCTTGACGCGGGGCATGTTGTCCATTCCGGTGCCCCAGCCGCTGCTCCAGTATGTGCCGTTGGGCCATGTACGGTTCAGCTTCCACCACTGTGCGTAGCCGCAGAGAGCGGGGAAGATGGCGTGCAGACGGTCAAGGTCGCCGAACTGGCGGTAGTATGCGAGCTCCACCCAGGGGAGGAGGTTCGGACCGGTCGAGGTGGGGTCGTAGCGCTCGAAGCAGTCAGAACCGTCGGCGCGTATCTCACGGCAGATGAATCCGTCGGGGTGCTGCTTTGCGTAGAAGTTGTCGAGCGAGCCCTGGAAAGGGAAGAAATGGTAGCCGTAGCGGGCGAACATCATCATGAAGCAGGTGTCCCACATGAAGATGTTGCCGTTGTATGCAACGTCGAGGTATGATGACACGAAGCCTGAGCCTTCCTGAGGCTGGCAGATGTGACCTACTGCGATCTTCCATGCATGCCAGTACATCTCGATCTCCTTCTCGTGTCCCTTCCATACGGGAGCGGGAAGCACCTTCTTTGCCTGCTCGAATGTGCCGGGCTTGGTGCATGTGGCGGGCTTGGTACGGAACTCGTTCTCAGCCACGAAGACGTTCTTTGTGTATGTGTTCTTGTAGGGAAGCTTGTAGGGGCCTGACTTGAGGTCCTGGGCTTTTACAAAGGCTGTGCAGGCTGTGAGCAGTATGAGCACGCCCGCAAGGGTCTTCTTGAACATGCTATTTCTTTTTTGTGAGTTTGCGGATCTTGTCGGCTATGTCGGTGTTCTTGTACACACCCTGGAAGTCGTTTGAGTGAGGACCGTATGCGAATACGGGCAGCATGGTGGGAGTGTGGTCGTTACCGAAGTAGAGACCCATCACGCGGCCGGTCTCCTCATCTCCGTCGAGGATCACCATGCCGCCGGTCTCATGGTCAGCGGTGATGATCACAAGCGTCTCGCCGTTCTGGTCGGCGAACTTGAGAGCTTCCTGGATGGCGAGGTCGAAGCTGAGCATCTCGAGGATGGAACCTGGCAGACACATGGAGTGGCCTGCGTAGTCGATCTTCGCTCCCTCGACCATGAGGAAGAATCCCTTGTTCTTGCTGTCCATCTTCTGGAGCTGTGAGATGGTCTCCCTGGTGGCGTCTGCGAGGAGGGTGATGTTCTGCTCGTTTGCAGAGTCGTCCATGCGCCTGTCGATGCAGATGACCTTGCCGGTCTGCTCGTCGATCTGTGCGTAGTCCTCGATGATGCTGAAGCCATCTTCCTTGAGCTCGCCGAGAAGGTTGGTACGGCCGTCATGGCGGCGGACGAAGTCGCCCATGCCGCAGCCGCAGATGATGTCGGCGTTGCAGTCGAGGATGTCGGCGGTGAGGTCGTCGGAGTCGTCACGCTCCACGTTGTGGCCGTAGAATGCGGTAGGAGTGGCATCTACCATGTGCCCGAGAGTGAGCACGCCGGTGGCCTTGCCCTGCTCCTTGAAGAAGTCGGTCAGTGAAGGGTAGGGGTTGCCCTCGTCGTCAGCAGCGATGTGGCGGTTGGAGTGCTTCTTGCCGGTTGCGAGTGCGCTGCCGCCTGCTGCAGAGTCGGTGGTGAACTGATCCTTGGCGTGGTTGGTGATGAAGCCGAGGCTCTTTATGTTCATCACGGTGAGGCCCTTGTTTGCGAAGTAGCCTGCCTCCACCTGGTTCATGCCCATGCCGTCGCCGATCATGTAGATGACGTTCTTGATCTTCTTGGGAGCGCCGTCGTTCCTGTAGGTGGGAGTGTAGACTGAGATGGGCTGGCTGAGCTGGAGCTTGCTGTGCTGGAAGCCGGCGAAGTTGCGGGTGACCTTGTCAAGCTTGCTGGTGCCGGATACGCCTTCGCCTCCCATGTTGGCTACGCCGATCTGGAAGTTCTTGTCTCCCCACTTCGAGAAGAAGTTGGCGCAGAGCTCGGGATAGTCGGTGTTGAACCAGTCGATGCCGAAGTTGTAGAAGGTGTAGTACGCTGTGGTGGTCTCGGGACCGCCCCAGAAGCGTATGGTCTTGCCCATTGCATGAGCCTTTGCTATGGCTGCCCTGACTGCGGCCTCCTGCTCGGGAATGAGGGAGCCCTTGCCGTTCCAGCCTGCATAGTCGCTGAAGCACTCGCTGATGAGGGCTACGCGCTCAAGCTGTGCGGGAGTGTACTCGAGCTCGAGCTTGCCGTCGAACATCACCCACTCGGGGTACTTGCAGAAATCCTTGGGCTCCGGACGGTTGCCGGTGATCACGAGGGTGACGCCCTTGGTGCCGAACACGTCGAGGTAGCTGCCCTCGATGATCTCGATGATCCTTGACAGAGAAGGCTCGGTGTCCTCCTTGATGTCCACGAGGAGCTGGAGGGGCTTTGACGCATCCTTGTAGATGTGGCCTCCGTTCTGGCGGTACAGCGTCGCTATGGGGTTCAGGTAGTGTGACTCGAGAGACTTATACTCCTTGACATCCTCCCAGTTGTGGGCTACGAGCATCTTGCCGTCGTTGTAGTACACGTCTGCCTCCACTGAGGCAACACCCTGGGCGTAAGCCTGATAGAAGGGGACGTTACGGTCGTAGTCGTTGTGGGAATGGATGAGCATCGGGGTCTGGGCACTCACTGCCGCAGAGGCGAGGATTGCAGCTGCAAAGGCTGCCAATCTGGTAAGGAACTTCATTTCTTGGCTGTTACTTTTTGTGTTTAAGATACTGCGTATGTAGTATATTGCGCCACAAAATTAGTTCACGCGCACATAAGGGTGTACGTAAAAATGGAAATTCGCTCCTCAATTTGCGAAAAATGTGCAGAAATCAGTTGTAAAGGGCGTGGAACCAGAAGGTGTTGCAGCGACATTCCGTTGTCTATCCACATCATCATCACGCCTTCCTGGTAATATCTGGGCAGATGCCCGCCCTTGTAGTTCTGGAGGTAGTACCAGAAATTGTTCAGATTCTTGTCGAGGAGTTCGTAGCACAGCAGATAGTCCATCGCCAAGGTGTTGGAGGGGTTCTCGTCGACCAGATATCCGAGCAGGACATCTATTCTGTCCTCGTTGTAGATCTCGTCCTTTCCGTGGCTCCTGAGGTTACGTCTCAAGCTGTAGTCAGGGTCGGAATCTATTGAAGTTTCATCCTTCAGCATAGCTATGGTCTTCCTTGCCCATCCACGGTAGAACAGGGTGTGCTCCAGGGCGTGAAGATACTTGCGTGCGACGTCGTAGTCGTAGTTGACTATGTTGGTCTGCGCCAGGCGCTTATAGCATCTGCCGCTCTTCTGGAAGTCGGCAATCGCCTCGTTGGCCTCGAAGGTGTAGTACTGGCATGCGTTCACCATCCCAAGCTGCCAGAAGACCTCCGATGCGGGCAGGGGTGTGAGCGCACTTTTGGCGAACTTTGGGAAGAGTCCCGAGGGGCCTCCCTGGATGTGCTCGAAGAGGTGGTCTCCCAATGCTCCCGTTTTGGGAAGATGACCGAGTGCGGCATAAGCCGCAGCAGCAATATCCGATGCCCAAAGTACTGCGGGGAATGAAGCGGGATATCTGTAGTAGTGAACGCCCTGGAAAAGACTTTTCAATGTTGTGTGCAAAACGCCTTCAATCAGGAAAGGACATGCGGCCATCAACACCGCTGAGATATGTCCGTATATGGTTGTTTTTCATTAAAAATGTTCCTTGATTTTGCATAGATGGCAATTTCTTTTGTAAATTTGTTGGATATAGCCAATAAACCAAAAATCACAATATGGAAAGAAGAGATTTTCTCAAGAAATCGGGAGCTTCAGTGGCACTGTTCACTATTCTCCCCAGGTCCGTCTTTGGCAAGATGGGAGGCGACAAGAGATACATCGCCCCCAGTGACCAGCTTACCCGAGGCATCATCGGTACCGGTGGCATCGGCCGTTCCAACCAGCACTTCATCAGCGACCAGAACTGCCGCCTCGTCTCTCTGTGCGACTGCGATGCAGAGCATCTTGCAGGCGCAGTTCAGCAGGCGAAGGACAGGTTCGGCGAGACCTGCAAGACCTACACCGACTGGCGTGACCTCGTTCACGACCCGAACGTCGACATCGTGCACATCGCAACACCTCCTCACTGGCATGGTCTGATGGCCGTCGAGGCCGCTAATGCCGGCAAGGACATCTTCTGCGAGAAGCCCATGACCCGTACCATCGGCGAGGGCAAGCGCGTGATGGAGGCCGTCAAGCGCAACGGCAACATCTTCCGTCTCGACACCTGGTTCCGCTTCACCGACACCTTCTACGGCCTCGGCACCACAGTGGAGCCCCTCAAGAAACTCGTGATGAGCGGCAGCCTCGGCTGGCCTCTCACCGTGCGCATCTCCGGTGCAACCGGCTTCGCATGGAAGTTCTTCTGGATAGGCAAGACCAATCTTCCCACACAGCCCGTTCCCGCATGCCTCGACTACGACATGTGGCTCGGACCCGCACCCAAGAAGCCTTATAACGCACACCGTACCCACGGCACCTTCCGCGGCTACTGGGACTATGACGGCGGTGGACTCGCCGACATGGGCCAGCACTATATCGACCCCGTGCAGTACATCCTCGGCAAGGACGACACCTTCCCTGTAAAGGTCGAGGTGGACGCTCCTCTGCAGCACCCCGATGCAGTAGGCACCTGGCGCAGCATCACCTACACCTACGAGGACGGATGCAAGATCATCCTCGAGGGCGAGGGATACGAGAGCAAGGGCAAGGTTCCCTACATCGAGGGACCTCTCGGCAAGGTATACAAGGGCTTCGAGTGCACCATCCCCAACGTGATGGAGCTCATCAACAGCCTTCCTGATCCCCCTGCACGCAACACCGACTTCATCCAGTGCGTACGCGAGCGCCGCAACTTCGCGCTCGACGAGAAGAACGGCTATCACAGCTCTACCGTAGTGAACATGGGCGTCATCGCCCTCAGGCTCGGCAGAACCCTCAACTTCGACCCGAAGACGGAAACCTTCATCGGCGACACTGCAGCCAACCTGCTGCTCAATCAGCCTATGTTCAACGGATGGTCAATGGATTAATCAGCTAGAAAATCATGAAAAAGATACTCTCAATCATAGCATTCCTGGCCCTCGCCGCAGGCGTCGTGTCCGCCCAGGATTCAAGGCAGCGCAAGCCCGAGACCATCGTCCAGGATGTCCTGGCTCTCGTTCCTACCAACGATATCCCGGCCCTCGAGGCTGAGATCCAGAGCCTCGTGGGCACCGCTCCCGAGTCGCTCGACCTGCTTTTCGGCAAGATGCAGCCATACGAGGCCGCAGTCAACGAGAAGGCAGAGTACGTGATCCACGCCCTCACACAGTATGCATCCAATCCGGAGCATGCAGATGCAGTGGAGCCCGTCAAGGCCGCCTTCGAAAAGGCCATCGTTGCCTGCACCGACCAGTACAACAAGGCTTTCTACGAGCAGGAGCTCCGCCTTGTGGCATACGCTGACGCCGCTCCCGTGGTTCAGCCCGCCACCGCTCCGGATCCTGTACGTCCCAAGCTCTCAGCTGCCGAGTTCGCAGCTCTCGATATCGACGACCAGCGCGACGCCATCTACTGGATTGGCGAGAACCGCGACAAGAGCCAGCTCAAGCTCGTCCTCTCTAACCTGAAGGCTGCTGCTGACGAGAATCTCTGCGGCGACGCTGCAATCGCAGCATCCAAGATCGGTGGAAAGAAGGCTGCCAAGGCCCTCGTTGCCGCTCTTATGACCGGCAAGGCTTCCGACAAGGTTACAGAGGCGCTCCAGCGCTTCAACGGCAATATCGGCCCCGCAGTGCTCAAGGCACTCAAGAAGGCCACCGGTGACAATGCCGCAAAGCTTCTCGGCCTTGCAGGCACAAGGCACATCAAGGGCGCATTCGGAAAGGTCGTAGAAGGCCTTGCATCTCCCGATAACGCCATTGCCCAGGCCGCTCGCGGCGCTCTCAAGGGCGTGGTCACTGAGAAGAACCTTGCACAGGTGGTTTCTCTGCTCGACGGCGCAACCGAGAACGTTGCCGACTTCCATGATGCATTCCAGAACGTGCTCAACTTCCTCCCCGAGGAGAACAGGACATCAGTCATTGCCGAGCAGATCGCAAAGGCTGCAAATCCCCAGAACTTCTTCGCCGCTCTCGCTGCAACAGGCAGTGACGAGGCAGTCGAGCTGCTCAAGTCAAACCTTGGCGGCTCACACGATGCCGAGGCTATCGCGGCTCTTGCCGCCATCGACAACTACGATGCTGCCGAGCCTCTGTTCGCGGCTGCTGCAGCCGGCAACAAGGGACTTCTTCCCCGATTCCTCGAGCTCGTTGAGAACTACAGCGGTTCAAAATTCGACGAATATACCAAGGCATTCGACATTGCAGGCGACGACAATGCGCTTCTCGTGAAGGTGCTTGACAAGATGGGCTGGATGACTGATGCCAAGGCATTCGAGAAGGTTGCCGAGTACATCGACCGTCCCGAGATCGCCAAGGACGTTGCCGACATCCTCGTGGAGCAGGCTCCCAAGGTTGCCGGAATCGTTCCCTACGATACATTCAAGTCAGTGATTGCCAAGGTGAATGCAGTCAATGCAAAAGCTTCTGCAAAGGGTGACGCCGATGCGGGCTACGCAATCGACGCAATGAAGAAGCTCGTAGAGGAGTCAAAGCCTTTCGTGAATGCACTGACTCCCGAGGAGGTCGCAGAGGGCTTCGTGCTCCTGTTCAACGGCAAGGACCTCACAGGATGGGTAGGTGACATCGAGGGATACGCTCCCGTGAACGGTGCCATCAACGTCAATTCGAACTTCGGAGGGAACCTCTATACCGAGAAGGAATACAGGAACTTCGTCTATCGTTTCGAGTTCCGTTTCCTTGAGGAAGGCGTGAACAACGGCGTGGGTATCCGTACCCCGTTCGACGTCGACGCTGCATACGATGCAATGTGCGAGTGCCAGATCCTTGACCATGACGCTCCCATGTATGCCGACCTCCACGAGTATCAGGTACACGGCTCCGTTTATGGCGTCGTTCCTGCAAAGAGGATCGTCCACAAGCCTCTCGGCCAGTGGAGCCAGGAGGAGATCGTAGTCAAGGGCGACAACGTCAAGGTGACCGTCAATGGTGAGGTCATCGTCGACGCCAATGTCCGCGAGGCATGCCAGGGTCACAACGTGGCTCCCGAAGGTGCTGAGGAGAATCCTTACACCGTCGACCACCGCGACCATCCCGGCATGTTCAACGAGCGCGGTCACATCTCATTCTGCGGCCATGGCCACGGACTCCAGTTTAAGAATGTAAGAATTCTCGAGCTTGAAGATTAAGATTATTTGAAATCTATCATAAGCGCGCCCTTTCATAGGACGCGCTTTTTTTGCTGACTGCTGCGGGTGTTGCCGGAGCGGATTCGGGTTCGAGACGAGCTGCCGCGAAGCAGCGCGAGCCGGGGGGGGCGTTACGGGGGTGGAGCCCCCGTCAGAAAGCTGCTGCGCAGCAGCGTCGCAGAATCCCGTAGCGAGGCAACAGCCCGCAGTAGTCATCGATGTGAAAGGCGCCTATTCCGACAATCCATACAGAAGAGCGGAACATGGCCGGGACGGAGCTTTTCTCCATAAATCGGGCATTTTCGTGCGCTTTTATGATAAATATCGCTGATTCTCCACGATGTTATGATATTTGTGGACAAATAGCTTTGCAGGGGCACAATATCGCGTATTTTATGCTCTCGCGCTTACTGAGTACACAAGACCTGATAGTTCAGACTGGTAGATGGCTGAATCCAGTCGGTTTGAGCCTTTGCATATCAGTTTTTATTCCAATTTTGAAATAGTAGTGTTATCTTTAAGCATTGTAACTGCTTATACCGGATGAAGAGAATAAGTTTAATTGTCGCAGTGGCGATAGCCTTTACCCCAGCGTATGCTCAGGAGTTTCTCTCAAAGTATGAGAATCTGTCACCCAGAGGCCTGAAGTCATTTGTTGATGACTGGTATTCCTGGTCTTGTGAAACACATCCTGATGTGGCTGCAAAGACG